>NZ_JAHPPD010000117.1 GCF_019061365.1 Lentilactobacillus dabitei | reverse complement strand
CACCTCATACTTAATTAATAATTCTATGGTACTCAAAAAGACGTCTACGAAGTAGACGTCCAGTTATTTAGTGCTTACTTTTTCTTAATCAAGGGGGGGTGTCATTTGCTAAATATTACGCTAAGGTACTAATCCTTTTTTTAATGGGGGAAAAAAACTGAGATAAATTTCCAAAAAGCGGAAATTTATCTCAGTTTATTTTTTCGGCGAGGCGTATGTCCCAACCTCTTTAATCAGTAACCAGTATTTAACTTAATTACTTCTTAAGGCCTTCCCACTTCCAGTTAACAACTTCTGGAAGATCAGTACCTTCTTGACGAATGTAAGCATTGTGCTTATCAACCGTATCATTCATACGTTGGATGAAGTAACTACCCTTAACTGAGTAAGCTGGAATATCTTGAACAGCTTCCTTAGCAAGATCGAAACGATCCAATTGGTTCAAGACACGCATGTCAAATGGTGTTGTGATATCACCATTCTCACGATAGCCATGAACATGAAGATTGTGGTTGTGACGATCGAAGAAGATATCTTTGATTAATCCTTCGAAGCCATGGAATGCGAAGATAACTGGCTTGTCAGTAGTGAACAAGTTGTCAAATTCTTCATCACTCAAGCCACGAGGGTCAACCTTAGGTGAACGAAGCTTCAATAGATCAACAACGTTGATATAACGAATCTTCATTTCTGGGAATTCCTTGTTCAAGATTGAGATAGCAGCCAATGCTTCCAAGTTAGGTTCTGAACCTGCAGCAGCAAAGACAACATCTGGTTCTTGACCTTGGTCAGTTGATGCCCAATCGATGTAGCCAAGACCATTCTTAACAAGGTTTTGAGCTTCATCCATTGTGTACCATTGACGGCGTGGGTGCTTTGAAGTAACAATTAAGTTGATCTTTTCGTAAGTTCTGAATGCAGAATCACCAACAGCTAACAATTCGTTTGCATCAGCTGGGAGATACTCACGGATGAATTCAGGCTTCTTCTCAGCTAAGTGAGTTAACATACCTGGATCTTGGTGGGTATAACCATTGTGATCTTGCTGGAATACTGTTGAAGTATCAACAAAGTTCAATGAAGGATATTGCTTTCTCCAGTATTGTTCTGAAGCTTTACGTAACCACTTGAAGTGTTGAGTCAACATTGAGTCGACAACTCGACCGAATGATTCGTAAGTAGCAAAGAATCCGTGACGACCAGTCAATACATAACCTTCAAGCCAACCTTCTGCTTGGTGTTCTGAAAGTTGTGAATCAATAACCCGGCCATGGTTTGAAAGATCTTCATCATATGGTTCGTGAATATCTTCCATCCATTGACGCTTGGAATCGTCAAGTAAGCTGTAAAGACGGTTTGACTTAGTTTCATCAGGACCGAATCCACGGAAGCTAGTTGGGTTAAGTTCAGCAACTTTTTCCAACCAGTTTGACCATTCAATCATATCTTGCTTCTGAGTAACACCACGATCGAATTTAACTTCGAAGTCGCGAACATCAGGGAGCTTCAATGGTTCTGGCTTAATACCACCGTTAGTGATTGGGTTAACTGACATCCGCTTGTCGCCCTTAGGAGCAACTTCACGAATTTCTGGCTTAAGAGTACCGTTTTCATCAAATAATTCTTCAGGCTTGTATGACTTCAACCAGTTAATAAGCAAGTCTTTGTGTTCCATTGAACCTGCAGCAACAGGGATTGGAACTTGGTGAGCACGGAATGAACCTTCGATAGGGTTACCATCGAGATCCTTCTTAGGACCAGTCCAGCCTTTAGGTGAACGGAAGATAATCATTGGCCAGTTAGGTAACTTAACGCTATCAGGAGTTTCGTTTTCACGAGCATTCTTTTGAATTGACTTGATTTCTTCGATAACATGATCAAGGGTCTTAGCAAAGTCTGCTTCAACCTTAGCATGATCTGTATCAGCAGTAGCTTCAACGAAGTATGGATCCCAGCCCATTCCTTTGAAGTAACTTGTTAAGTCTTCGTCACTCATTCGTGAAAGGATAGTCGGGTTAGAAATCTTGAAGCCGTTCATGTTGATAATAGGAAGAACAGCACCATCAGTGATTGGGTTGATGAACTTGTCAGAGAACCATGATGCAGCCAATGGACCAGTTTCTGATTCACCATCACCAATTTCAACAGCAGCGATTACATCTGGGTTGTCTAAGATAGCACCGGTACCATGTGAAAGTGAGTAACCAAGTTCGCCACCTTCGTGGATTGAACCTGGAGTTTCTGGTGCGGCATGAGAAGCAACTCCACCTGGGAATGAGAATTGCTTGAACAATTTAGCCATACCTTTTTCGTCTTGGCTGATGTTTGGATAGATATCTGAATAACTACCATCAAGGTATGAGTTAGAAACCATCACTTGGCCACCATGACCTGATCCTTCAATGTAGAACATGTTCAAATCGTATTTGTTAATAACACGGTTTAATTCTGCATAAATCAAGTTTTGGGATACGATAGTTCCCCAGTGTCCAATAGGCTTAACTTTAACGTCCTTGGATTCAAGGGGCTTCTTAAGTAATGGATTGTCGCGCAAGAACAATTGACCTACCGAAAGGTAATTAGCGGCACGCCAGTACTTATCAACAAGTTCCAAATATTCTTTGGAATCGTAATCTACTGTCATTAATTAACACTCCTTCTTCGATTTAACAACAAAGCTTCTGTATAGAATGTTCGAAAAATTGACAGACTTACATCTAATCAATTTACACCCCTAATACTAAACGATATTTGCAAAAAGTCAACCTTTTCGCAAATTGATACGGTCCAATATTTTGGATCTTCAATCCCTATACATTAAAGCCATTATGAACGATTTGAAAATATTAGTCTACTCATATTTTGAAATTGTAATATATTTTTTGCGGTCAGGTTTGAAAACGAGATCGGATTTCAAAATTAGCGTGGAAAATTCATCATGTGGAAAAACTAATAGGTGATTCAAAACTGGTTAACGCGTTTCACTGGGTTGCTTTCTTGTTGTGGCTGCCCACCATTACATAGTGGCGTTGTGTTCCGTGAACCAGGCGCTAAAAATATAAGGGCATCCCTACCAATAATCCCAAAATCAGGATTATTGGTAGGGATGCCCTTATATTACCGCACCTAAGCGTTTCGCTCCGCACACTAACTATTTTCATCCAAACTCACAAACGTATTATAATTCAAATACTTATAATGAATTCGCATATTTGAAACCTCAAACGGCGTTCCATCATCCAAGAAGAAAATGCCTTCCATGACTCCAACCGGTTCTATCGGCTTTAATGCCAATAACTTTTGGTCCTCTTCACTTGAAGGATCTGCCGTAATTGTCATAAATGACTTCGTAACCGACTTGCCAGTTGTATCTTCAAAATAGTTAAAGATTGAACCTTCCACTCTTTCGCTGTTCAACTCTGGGGCTACCCTGATGGGGATATAGCCCATTTCAATCATGAACGGCTGATTATCGAATGATCGTAATCGCTTAATTTGATAGACAAACTCGCCCGGATCCAAAAACAATTCTGTCTGCAATTCCTCGCTAGCTGGAATGACCTTAAAATCCAGCAGTTTGATTTGGGGGACCTTACCATTGCTCTTAAAGCTGTCCGTAACGCCCAAATTTGATCCTTCATATTGAAAGATGGTCTGATTCTTCTGATACAGTGGGTTAATAAAAGTGCCGGATCCCCGCTTCTTAAAGATAATCCCTTGATTTGCTAAAACATTTAAGGCCCGCTTAATCGAACTTCTGCTGACACCATAAGATTCACTCAGGCTGCGCTCATCAGGTAATCGTTTGGATTCGAATTCATTGGCCTGAATCCTATCCTTTAAGTCTTTCATGATGGTGCGATACACTAAATCAGTCATTGCTGCTCCTTATAAATCGTCCAATTGATCTGTTATCTTAAGAGTATAACAGATAATTTCAATCTGTTCAGACAGAATTCGATATTCTGATGTGATAAACTATTCGTGAGGTGGGTCTAAAATGGCAAAAAAGAAAAATAAAAAAGTTCACAAAACATTAGTCGAACAAATTCTGGATAAGCATCAAATTCCGTTTGTGCAGATGGAATTTCCAACTCACAAAGAGGGCGATGTTGAACAGATCAGCGTGGACCACGTTGATCAAAATGAGCACCAAATTTTTAAAACCCTCGTGTTAGAGGGTAAGAAAACTGGGCCAGTTGTTGGGGTTGTCCCCGTTGACGAACATCTTGACGAAAAAAAGCTCGCCAAAGTTTCTGGCAATAAGAAAGTCAACATGGTTCCACTCAAGGATCTACTCAAAACAACCGGTTATCAGCACGGTGCCAACACCCCAATTGGTATTTGGGAAAAATTTCACTATCCAATTTACATTGACCAAGAAGCCAAAGAAATGGGTGAAATCATTGTTTCATCCGGTCAAATTGGTCGTTCTGTCAAAGTTGATGCTCAGCAACTGGTGAATTTAGTTGGCGGTAAATTTGCTGACATAAAGGAATAGCCCATGATCAATGCAATTTTAATCAATATTTGTTTGGTACTCGGATTATTGATCGGAGTACCATTTCTTTTTATATATCTGCTTTCAGCAATTAATCGCGACACTAAACAACAGATCGCCAATCATTTTAGGACTGCTGGACAGCTTGGTTTCGGCTTTCTTGGTGTCATCATTCATGAAGCCAGCCACCTACTCATGGCACTGGTTTTCGGTCATCACATCGATCAATTTCGGTTAATTCGTATTCCTACTAGTGATAATCCAGCATTGGGGTACGTTCATCATACGTGGAACCAGCGTAACTTTTATCAAAATATGGGCAACCTGTTTATTGGGGTTGCTCCCATATTTGGATGTTGCTTGGCAACTTTAGGGCTTGCAAGCTACACAATTCCAGAAGTTTACCAATCGCTCATCGCCGCGACCCAACAGTCATTCAATCAAATGAACTTTACCCTGCCAGAATTCAGCTGGATCTCAATGCCAGTCTTTCTTATCATTGCAGCTAACATTTGTATTGGCGGCTTTGACCTCAGCCCAGCCGATTACGAAAATGCTAGCCAGGGGATTTTGCAGGCAGTCATTTTCCTAGTTGGCTTGACAATTATTATTTCGATCACACCATTAGAAGCGGGATTTTCTGCACTGCTGAGCCACTTTACGATGATTGTCCTGGTTATTTCATTATTTAATCTGTTAATTTCAAGCTTAATGAATGTCATTTTCCGGATCATTTAGTCCCGTTCCATTCATCGACAAACTCATTGACAAAGGCTTTCATGATTTGTTGGCGATGCTCCGCAATTTGTTTGGCAGTCGGCGTGTTCATTTGATCTTTGAGTTTAAATAATTTTTCGTAAAAATGGTTAATAATCGTTCCCTGCTTGCGATACTCAGCTTTATCCATATCTTTTCGCGGCATCATTCGTGGATTATACATTATTTCGCCAAAATGACCGCCAAAGTAAAACGTGCGGGCAATCCCAATTGCCCCAATGGCGTCCAAACGATCGGCATCCTGCACGATTTGGCCTTCCAGTGATAATTGATGATGCGTTTTCAAATTAGCACTGTAGGACATGTTATCAATAATTTCAAACACTTTTTTAATAAATGGGTCATCGTAACCGACATTCTTGAGCTGGGTAACAATTGCCTGCCGTTTAGCCTCAGGGTTGGTAGTCACTTTGTCATCACTCACATCATGTAAATAGGCAGCAATCACCACCAGCGATTCATCGGCATCCTCACCCTTTAAAATGAGCTTGGTCAAACTCACCACCCGCTCAATATGCGTGTAGTCGTGACCGGTGGTTTCGTAACCAAGCTGTTGTTGAACGAATTCTCTGATTTGTCTTAATCCGGATATCATGTGTTTGCTCCCTTGTTTGCTGTTATCGTCATTTCATTATAATCTATTTTTTGAAAAGTGGATTTCCCGTCATCTGAATAAATGAATTACTCAAAAGTCAGACTGTCCTTGGATTTTTTGGCATAAACATTTTAAATCGTTTTTCTCTATTTATTTGAAGCAAGTTGGTCATCCCATTACAAGTGCCCTCTAGCGTTCTTAATCCCTACCCACACAAAATGACCAATGGTGAACAAGAAACGTCCATCATTGGTCATTTTGGTTGGTGCCCGGGGATCATCCGGATTATCACAATATTACGGAAACCAGATTGAAGACTATTGTATTTATTTCTCAATCATCTGGAATGAACGCGTTCCGACAAAACTGATCCTACTATATATAAAGGCTCTTCGTCAACCTTTGTTGGTGAAACTAAATTCGAGTTCTAATCACTTTGTGATTAGGGCTCTTTTTGTTTTGACCTTGAAAACGTATAGTACT
>NZ_JAHPPD010000116.1 GCF_019061365.1 Lentilactobacillus dabitei | reverse complement strand
AGGTCAAAACAAAAAGAGCCCTAATCACAAAGTGATTAGAACTCGAATTTAGTTTCACCAACAACAGTTGACGAAGAGCCGGTTTTAGTGGGAACATGATTATTCAATTATTTTAGAATCGACACATTGTCCAGTCATTACTCCCACTCAATCGTTGCCGGTGGCTTGCTCGTAATGTCATACACAACGCGGTTAATCCCATCAACTTCGTTTACGATTCTAGTCGAGATGTTTTGCAAAACATCCCATGGAATCCGGGCAAAATCAGCGGTCATCCCATCAACGGAATTGACACCCCGAATAGCAATAGTGTAGTCGTAAGTTCGGCCATCACCCATCACACCAACACTTCTAAAGCCTGGTAGGACGGTGAAGTATTGCCAAATGTCACGGTCTAAGCCGGCCTTGGCAATTTCGTCACGAAGCACCCAGTCACTGTCACGGACAATCCGCAACTTTTCAGGGGTTACTTCACCGAGAACTCGAATTCCTAAGCCAGGACCTGGGAATGGTTGCCGCCAAACAAGATTATCTGGCATCCCCAATTTTTCACCAATTTCACGAGCCTCATCCTTGAATAAAGTATTCAACGGCTCAATCAGCTTAAACTTCATGTCTTTTGGCAGCCCACCCACATTATGATGTGACTTGATTGTCTGGGCAGTATCCGTTCCACTTTCAACCACGTCAGTGTATAAAGTACCTTGGGCTAAGAAGTCAATTCCATCGAGCTTTTTGGCTTCATCGTTAAAGACTTGAATGAACTCGTTACCAATAATCTTCCGCTTCTTCTCAGGATCGGAAACGCCTTTCAACTTGGATAAGAACCGATCTTGGGCATCCACCTTAATAATGTTCAGCCCAAACTTGCCAACTAAGCTATCCATCACTTCGTCGGCTTCATTCTTACGCAATAAACCATGATCCACAAAAATACTGGTCAATTGCTTGCCAATTGCTTTGTGTAAGAGAACGCCAACAACACTCGAATCAACGCCGCCGGAAAGGCCAAGGAGAACCTTCTTATTGCCGACTTCTTTTCGAATATGTTCAATCTGGAGGTCAATAAAGTCGTCCATTGACCAGTTGGCTTCCGCATGGCAAACGTTGAACGCAAAATTCTTCAAGATATCATTTCCATACTTGGTGTTGCGTACTTCAGCATGGAACTGGATCCCGTAGAAATTACGATCGACATCCTGCATTGCAGAAATTGGACAGTTCTGGCTGGTGGCAACTGTTGTAAATCCGGTTGGGACCTTATTGACCAAATCGCCATGACTCATCCAAACTGGTTGTTCGCGGGGAGTTCCTTTGAATAGTACAGCATCATCTGAGGTGATTTGAATGTCAGCGTGCCCGTATTCCGAGTCATCCGCCTTCTCAACTTCACCATCCAAGGTATAGGCCATGATTTGCATCCCATAACAGATTCCCAAGACTGGAATTCCTAACTTAAAGATGTCTGGATCAACCTTAAGCGCGCCATCTTCATAAACACTATTTGGACCGCCAGAGAAAATAATTCCCTTGGGGTTCATGGCTTTGATCTCATTTGCGGACAATGCATGGGATTTCAGTTCGGAATATACGCCTAAATCGCGAATCCGTCTTGTAATCAGTTGGTTGTACTGACTACCAAAATCCAGCACTAAAATCTTATCAAAGCTTGATAAGTCAACGTTTGCCAAATCATACACCCTTTCAAAGTTTCTACTTAAATAATAAACGATTTAACTATGGTTGGTCAACATTATTTTCAAAATCCAAACATTCAATACTTTCGCAAGTATAAACGATCAATTAAATGATGATCCGTCTTATGCATAATCATATCAGCTCGGGACCGAGTTGGCAGAATATTTGTCTTCAGGTTCGGTAAGTCAACAGTATCCCACACATTGCGTGCCATCGCAAACGCATCGTCTCTATCGCCCATTGCATAATCATAATAATAGTTGTCAGGATCCTGAAAAGCGGTGTCCATCAGGCGGCCAAACCGCTCCAAATACCACTTTTCGATCAGTTCGACGTCTGCATCCATATAAATCGAGAAATCGGTGAAGTCGCTAATATAAATCTGCTCGTTACTTGGTAACTGCAGCGTATTGATTCCTTCAATGATTAAGACATCTGGTCGGTCGACAATATCATACCGGTTGGGAATAATATCGTAACTCTGGTGGGAATAGACCGGTGATTTGGTAACCGCCACGCCTGATTTAACCTCGTTTAGAAACGCAATCAATTTGCGCATATCATAACTTTCTGGGAAGCCCTTCTTGTCGTAAATCCCCCGTTGCTTTAACTCAGCGTTGGAATACAAGAACCCATCGGTGGTAATCAACTGGATGTGTTCACCAGTGAAGTAATTAGTCAGCAATTCCTCAAGCACTCGCGCAGTCGTCGATTTACCAACCGCTACACTTCCGGAAATACCAATGATAAAGGGCACCGTTCGAACTTGTTTTCGCAAGAAACGCGCCTTGGTTGTCTGCCACTCATCAAAATTATTCTTCTGTAATCGGATCATATGCACCAGCGGCTTATAAATATCAGACACATCTTCAATCGAAATCTGATCATTAAAGGCCTTGATATGCTTCAATTCGCTTGGTGTCAACGGCAAGTTGGCTTCGCTTTGGTTATAAAAGTGCTTCCATTCTGCCTTAGTAAACGAATAGTAGTTGATTAAATCATCCATGAGTTCAATTTATCTCCAAAACTTTTGTATTCAAATAATTATACCATCAAGAATACCAAAACAATCTGATTTTACATAAAAAGTCGATCTCCAACGTTCAAGATCGACTTTACTGCATTAGTTCAATTGGTATTCGGCTTTGGGGACCGTCTCAAATAACGGCGATAGATTTTGGTTGGCAACAATTGTCAATCGATGCATTGCCCGTGTACAGATGGTATAAACCAACTGCCGGTCACGCTCTTCACCATAACATTCCTTTGACGCATCCCACATAATGACGCTATCAAATTCCAACCCCTTGGCAAGGTAGGAAGGCACCACGATGACGCCTTTGACCAACCGCTGATTTTCAGTGCGAATCAAGGTCGCTTTGACCCCCAATTCTGCCAGTTTATCGGTGAGTTGTTGGCATTCCTTTAATGTCTTACCAATAATTGCGGTCGTTTCGTGTTCAGCCAAATCAACCTCTGACTGCTTCTTAACCACCTCAACGGCAGCATCAAAGCCATCTTCAACGTAAACGTGTGGCAAGTCGCCTTCCCGGGTAAAGGGAATGATGTCCTCGCCATTTGTCAGCAAATGCTTGGTAAAGTTGGTGATCTGGGCAGTTGACCGGTACGACTTAGTCAATTGAACCACCCGGGTCTTATCTTCAGGGAACATGCTCCCAAGTTCACCCAGAAGCTTGCGGCTATTTTCATGGGTAAAGATGGCTTGGTTCAAATCCCCAAGCAGAGTGAATTTCGCCCGTGGGAAACTAAACTTAAGAAAAGCCAGCTGGAAGGCGGAGTAATCCTGGACTTCATCAATAAACAGATAACGAATGTCCCGGTCGCCCCGTTTGCCAGTCATCAGATCATACAGGTAAATGTATGCGGAGGCGTCAGCCAGTGACAATCGGCCTTCCTTGAGTCGGCCAACCGTCGCCTTGATGTCTGCCTGCCAATCTTCCAGACTGATGTCAAAGTCAGTCAGCTTGACAATTTTAGGAATATTCCGCAACATATGCACGAATTGGTTGTTGATGCTTAAGAAATGATTCCGCACAATTTGGCGCTGAACCTTTCGGAACGACTTGACAACAATCTGACGAGCAAGAAACTTGAATTCCTTATCCGAGTTCAAGATTTCCTCTTCGCCCTCTTTGTGCATCTGTTGAATATCTTCCCGTGACAGGTTTTGAACGGCGTCTTCAACCCACTTTTTCCGCATTTCCACGTGGATTTTACGATTCAAAATCTTCAGCAATTGCTCTTTAGTAGCGTCCAACCGATTCCGGAGATTGTAATTTTCATTGAAGCTATAGTAAATCTCTTCAACTTTTTCTTTTGGAATCAGGACTGTCCCGTTGAACATCAAGTTTCTAAACCGCATGTCCTCAGTGTTCAAATGATTGGCATAGGCGCTAACGGCTTTAAAGTAATCCAGGCTGCCTTTAATATCGTTGATTTTTTGGGCATGGGGCTCAAATTGTTCGTCAAACCGTTGAGCCAACGTTTCAACCTGAACACTCGGCAATCGGTGGGAACTGTACTGATAGAAGGTCATTTGGACCATGTTTTGTTCACCAAGCTCTGGTAATACTTGGTTAATATAATCATTGAATAATTGGTTAGGCGAAAAGAGGATGATTTGACCAGAATGCAAGTTGCCCCGATATTGGTAAAGCAGAAAAGCAACCCGTTGTAAGACGGCAGCTGTCTTTCCCGAACCGGCAGCCCCTTGGACAAATAACAGTTCCGAGTCGGTATCTCGAATAATCTGGTTCTGTTCCTTTTGAATTGTCGTTACGATACTCTTCATCTTCGTATCGGAACGGTTACTCAACGCATCCAACAGCATCTGATCCCCAACAACTTCTTCGGTATCAAACACAGTCTTGATCTTGGCATTTTCAATTTGGAATTGACGTTTGAGTTTGACGTCCACCGTCTGTTCACCATCAGGGGTCATGTAGGTCACGTCACCAATCCCACCATTATAGTAAATGCTGGAGATCGGGGCTCGCCAGTCGTAGACCAGGTAATGATCGGGCTTGTCTGTGAAGGACGCCATCCCGATATAAATGGTTTCATCGCGTTTTTCATCGCCTTCACGAAAATCAATCCGGGCGAAATAAGGGTTCACTTCTAGCTTAGTCAGTGTTCCCAGTTCCCGGGCAGCATGTTCCTGACGATTCTCCCGTTCAGAAAGCATCTGCTGCTGCTGGCGAATTGACATGGCGGTTTCCATCATGCCACTGTAAGTTTCAGTTTTTAAGCGGACATCATTATTGAAATTGGCGTTGATGTCTTTCACATCTTTTTTGGTTGCTTTGATCTTCTTTTGAAGACTCGTTTCGGCAATCTTAATCTTTTTAATTACGCCACCTAGATGGTGCTGCTCTTGTGCTTTGATATTATCAGCCATTATTTACCCCCTACAACTTGACTTAATAGTTTAGCATAAAACCGCTCTCAATTCAAAGAAGTGGCTGAAAATTGTTTTGGAAGCAGTGGGATTGTTTTACATTTTTTGATTGGTATACCTTTAAATTTAGTATTTGTGCATGGTATAATTAAGATGTTTTTAAGAATTATATACTTAGGACAGCTCCTCCAGGCTGCAACCTGCACGTAAGTACCACAAGCAAAAATTCCAAAACCGGGAATTTCTGCTTGCGGAGACTTACGCTCCGGTTGCTAACCGCCTGGATCCGCTCACTTTTCTTAGGACAGCTCCTCCAGGCTGCAACCTGCACGTAAGCACCACAAGCAAAAATTCCAAAACCCGGAATTTCCGCTTGCGGCGACTTACGCTCCGGTTGCTAACCGCTTGGATCCGCTCACTTTTCTTAGGACAGCTCCTCCAAGCAGAGATCTGCATGTAAGCACCTCGCACAAAAATTCCCAAAACCGGAATTTCTGTGCGAGGAAACTTACACTCCGATCTCTAACCCGCTTGGATCCGCTCACTCATTAGGACAGCTGCGTAAAGCAGAGACTTCCACCTAAGCACCTACTGCAAAAATCCCAGAATCGGGGATTTCTGCAGTAGGAGACTTAGGCTCCAGTTTCTAACCGCTTTACTTCGCTCACTTATTAGGACAGCTCCTCCAGGCAGCAACCTGCACGTAAGCACCACAAGCAAAAATTCCAAAACCCGGAATTTCCGCTTGCGGCGACTTACGCTCCGGTCGCTAACCGCCTGGATCCGCTCACTTATTTTTAGGAGGATTTACATGACAATCTCACTTTATTTTGTTCGCCACGGTCAAACTTACTTGAACAAGTACCATCGCATCCAGGGTTGGTCCGACTCCCCGTTAACTGATAAAGGGGTTGCCGATGCAGTCGACGCTGGTAAGCGATTAAGCGGCATCCCTTTTTCTGCCGCTTATTCCAGTGATACATCCAGGGCCATCAAAACTGGGAATCTTATTTTGAAAGCCAATTCTGGCTCCGTGAAATCAGTCGTTCCCGATGCTGCATTCCGCGAACTCAATTTTGGCTATTACGAAGGAGAGGACGATGTCAAAACGTGGCATACGATTGGTGGTCCAATCGGAGTCAACTCATTCCACGGTTTGATTGGCGAATATGGGATCGATAAAGCCGAAGACATGTTCTCAAAGGCCGATCCGTATGGTGACGCCGAAAGTAGCTCTGCCTTTTGGGCAAGGCTACAGCCGGGAATTGACAAAGTCATTGCCCAAGCCAACGACGGCGACAAAATCTTGATGGCAACCCATGGGACGTTAATTCGCAACGTCGTCAGCAAGTGGAGTGACATCCCCGTTAACGTTTCAACGAAGAATGGGAGTGTCACAAAGTTAGACTACGATGACGGAAAATTCTCGATTGAATATTATAACAATGTCAGTGACGAGTTGTAATCTTTAACCATCACTCTCATATCGATAAACGGTAAGCACTAAATAACTGGACGTATTCAAAAAGGCATTCGAGCATGTTATTCTTCAGGTAACACAATCGAATGCCTTTTTAAGTTTTTACAGTTAAGCTGCACAGCTTTGCTGTACTGCTTTAGCCCATGGTAAATAAG
>NZ_JAHPPD010000115.1 GCF_019061365.1 Lentilactobacillus dabitei | reverse complement strand
CACATAGGGCATTTCCTTCTTTCTGAAAAATCTTCGTGGTGGTTGACTTGGATGAACGGACAGGAAATGTCCGTTTTTTTATTCTAACGAGAAACAAAAAATCTGTCATCAGTAATAGATAAAATCTATTACCAACAACAGATATTGTAGAACCACTTTTTTTGCTTAAATAGCAGGGATCAGCCGTTTGTCGCAAGTTTTACCTGAGTGGCTATGGCGATCCAAGTGAATGATCACCGATTGGAAATCAGGAGATGTCGTTGTCTCTTTTTATTTTCTACAATTAAAGTCATCAATTATCATCCGCCCATTATCAGAATAATTAATGTGTTCAAACACCTTGTCATATAAGCGATTTTAAGTTAAAGTATAGTAAGACGTGAAACAGATTGTTTCACACACTGGGAGAAATAATAAATGAACAACGATCAATTTTTAAAGGCTCTTTTGGATAAAGGTATCGAAGTTACTGACAAGCAGATGAGTCAGTTCGATGCCTATTTTAAGCTGTTGGTGGAAGTTAATGAGCATGTTAACCTCACGACAATTACAGAAAGATCAGCCGTTTATTTAAAACATTTCTATGATTCGATAACGCCTGCTTTTTTTGTTTCACAGATTCAAACAGACCCTTTGACGATTTGTGACGTTGGGGCAGGAGCGGGATTTCCTTCAATTCCACTTAAAATCTTATTTCCCCAACTTAAAGTGACGATTGTTGACTCCTTGAATAAGCGCATTAATTTTCTCAAAACATTGATTGAAACCCTTGGGCTCGATGGTGTTGAGTTCTACCATGCGCGCGCTGAGGAATTTGGTGGTAAAAAGTCGCCTCACCGTCAGAGCTTTGACATTGTGACTGCCCGGGCGGTTGCTCGGATGACAGTGTTGAGTGAATTGTGCTTACCGTTAGTCAAAAAAGGCGGCAAATTAATCGCTATGAAGGCTGCCAAAGCTGAGGATGAGTTAACCGATGCCAAGGCCGCTATCCAACTTTTGGGCGGTCAAGTCAGCGATGATTACGAGTTCACATTGCCAATTTCTGATGAACTCAGGCACATTATTGTGATTAATAAGATTAACGATACCCCTAAAAAATATCCACGAAAGCCAGGAACTCCCAACCGGGAGCCACTGACAAAATAAACGATAAGGAGGGATGACTAATGGCGTATGTGATTTCACTTGCCAACCAAAAAGGCGGTGTCGGTAAGACCACGACTGCTGTGAATTTAGGTGCTGGCATGGCTTCGTTGGGCAAAAAAATTTTGCTGGTTGATGCTGATGCGCAGGGAAATGCCACCAGCGGCGTTGGGATTTCAAAGGCAGACATCAAAAAAGATATTTATGACGTGTTAGTTAATGAAGAACCAATGAAGGAAACAATCACCCATACTTCTCACGAAGGCTTGGATATCGTGCCGGCCACGATTCAATTGTCCGGAGCTGAAATCGAATTAACACCACAAATGGCCCGGGAAACCCGGTTAAAGGCCGCACTGGATGCCGTTAAAGATCAATATGATTTTGTGTTGATCGATTGCCCACCATCACTTGGGCTGATCACGGTCAATGCGTTTACGGCCAGCGATTCAATTCTAATTCCAGTCCAAAGCGAGTATTATGCGCTAGAGGGGCTCAGTCAGTTGTTAAATACAATTGACCTTGTTCGCAAGCACTTTAATCCTAACCTAAAAATCGAAGGCGTTCTCCTAACAATGTTTGATGCCCGAACCAATTTGGGTGAGCAGGTTAATGCGGAAGTCCGGAAGTATTTCAAGGATGAAGTCTACGACACAGTCATTCCCCGAAACGTTCGTCTGTCCGAGGCACCAAGTTATGGTTTGCCAATTATGGATTACGATCCCAAATCAAAGGGTGCAGAAAAATATATGAGCTTGGCGAA
Organism: Lentilactobacillus dabitei; assembly: GCF_019061365.1. Taxonomy (GTDB): domain Bacteria; phylum Bacillota; class Bacilli; order Lactobacillales; family Lactobacillaceae; genus Lentilactobacillus; species Lentilactobacillus dabitei. The sequence goes on along the minus strand of NZ_JAHPPD010000115.1, from coordinate 4,906 downwards.
AGAGGTGCTGGCAAATCATGGTTAATAAGAAGAAACCCACTGGGCTGGGAAAGGGAATTGAGGCCCTTTTCCAGGATAATAATGTTGATACCAGCAAGGAAGATGTCATTGACATAAAAGTCAGTGAAATCAAGCCTAATCCATACCAACCACGGCATCGATTTGATGAGAAGGCTCTTCAGGATTTAGCTGTTTCCATCAAGAATTCCGGGGTGTTCCAACCAATCATTGTCCGTCAACCCAATCCAGAAGTTGATACTTATGAATTATTGACTGGTGAACGACGACTGCGGGCTTCCAAGATTGCTAAGCAAGCCACGATCCCGGCAATTGTTCGGGACGCGACTGAAGAACAAATGATGGAAATTGCTGTAATGGAAAACTTGCAGCGAGAGGATTTAACCACCCTTGAAGAAGCCGAAGCGTATAATATGTTAATGACTAGACTTGATCTGACTCAGGCGCAAGTGGCATCAAGATTAGGTAAGAGCCGACCCTACATTGCCAACTATCTGCGAATTCTGGGATTACCCTCAGAAGTGAAGGATCTCTTAGAAGATAACAAACTGTCAATGGGCCAAGCCCGGACGTTGTTGTCGGTTAATAACAAGCAGGATTTGATTAAGTTGGCCGAAAAATCGGTCGCTGAATCTATGACGGTTCGCCAATTAGAACAGGCAGCTGCCAAGATTAACGGCAAAAAGGGTGCCAAGCAGAAGAAGGCCCCTCGCAAGTCACCGTTTGTCAGGGCATCCGAAGGTCAACTTCAAGAAAAGTTTGGGACTCAAGTTTCGATCGTCAATTCATCCCGGAAAAAGGGAAAGGGTAAGATTGAGATTGAATATGGGTCAGTCGATGATTTGAACCGGTTACTTGAGATGTTTGGCGTGAATTTGGACTAGTTTTTAAAATAGGAAGAGGTTGTTAGGATGTATGACCTTCACGATATTGTTGAAATGAAAAAGCCTCATCCATGTGGCACCAATCGCTGGGAGATCATTCGGATGGGCGCCGATATTAAAATTCAGTGCACTGGTTGTGGGCACATTGTGATGATGCCCCGCCGTGAATTTGATCACAAATTAAAGAAACTACTTGAAAAAGCTGAAAAATAAACTGAAAGAAGAGTTGTTAAGTTATGTCACTAACTGCAGGAATCGTTGGATTACCGAACGTCGGCAAGTCGACACTTTTTAATGCGATTACCAAGGCCGGAGCGGAAATGGCCAACTATCCATTTGCGACGATTGATCCTAATGTGGGGATGGTTGAAGTCCCCGACAAACGGTTGGATCGGATTCAAGAATTAATTCCAGCAAAAAAGGTGGTACCAACCACGTTTGAATTTACCGATATCGCTGGGATTGTTAAGGGTGCCAGCAAGGGTGAAGGACTTGGAAATAAGTTCCTGGAAAATATCCGCCAAGTTGATGCCATTGTGCACGTTGTCCGGGCTTTTGATGATGACAATATCACCACTGTCACGGGAAAAGTGGACCCAATCGATGATATCGAAACCATCAATTTGGAGCTGGGCATTTCTGATCTTGACGCCGTTAATAAGCGTTTGGGCAAAGTTCAACGGGCTGCCAAGGGTGCTGACAAAGAAGCCAAGGCCGAACTCGCTGTGCTTGAAAAGATCAAGCCAGTCCTTGAAGACGGCGGCTCTGTTCGGTCAATTGATTTTGACGAAGACGAACAAAAGATTGTGAAAGGGTTGTTCTTGTTAACTAGCAAGCCAGTTCTGTACGTTGCCAATATTGCCGAAGATGACATGGCTGACCCGGAGAACTCAAAGTATTTTGGCGAGATCAAAGACTTTGCTGACAAGGAAGGGGCCCAAGCCATTGCAGTGGCTGCGGAACCAGAGGAAGAAATTGCTGAGTTGGACGATGCCGAAAAGAAAGAATTTTTGGAGGCAGAGGGGGTAAAGGAGCCAGGGTTAAACCGGCTTATTCGCGCCTCATACCGACTTTTAGGCCTGGAAACATTCTTCACTGCAGGTGGCAAAGAAACTCGTGCCTGGACGTTTAAGAAGGGTACAAAGGCCCCTCAAGCAGCTGGGATCATCCATTCTGATTTTGAACGGGGCTTTATCAGAGCAGAAATTATGGCTTTTGAAGACTTGGATAAGTATGAAACCCCAGCAGCTGTCAAAGATGCCGGTAAGCTGCGTCTTGAAGGCAAAGATTATGTGATGCAGGATGGGGATATTGTTGAATTTAGGTTCAATGTTTAGAGTGCGACGAGCAACGGGTGATGCGGTTTCTAAGGCAAGCTTGGTTTGAATCCCGGTTTTGGATTTGAACCAAGTTTGCCTTAGAAGTTAGCATCAGTTGTGTCGGAGCACGTTTCTACTAGGTAGTCTGAAAACTTGCAGAATATTTCTTATTTTTATCATCTGTAACATAATTTTAAACAGAATATAGGACAGCTGTGCAAAGCAACAATCGGAGTGTAAGCACCTCCCTCGAAAATTCCAAACCCGGGAATTTCCAAGTGAGGAGACTTACACTCCGATTGATAACCGCTTTGCGCCGCTCACTAAACAAGGAGCGAAACAAGTGAGTAGTAATAACGATGAAACAAAACAAAATATGAGCGCTCGTGAAAAAAATGCGCACGTTCATCAAGATCGGGATCGGTCTGCCAAAATTCTCCATTCCCAATTTGATAACATTGGGTTAACCAAACGTAATTCTGACTATATGTACAAGTTTAATCAGGCCCTTGCCGGCACAAAGTTGACGGCTGCCCAAAAGACTGAAACGATCAATAAGATGGTTCAGGAATTACTTGAGGGTCAAAAATCAGGCAGGACTGCCCGAAATATGTGGGGAACCGTTGAAGAACGGATTCAATTTATTGTGAACCCGCCTAAGCGTAAGCCTGATCCAAAGCGGGATTATTGGCCAAATGCGGGCTACAACGCATTACTATTCTTCATGATCTTTACATTCATGTACGGCATTATTAGTTTTTTCCCCGCAAAAAATGGTCCTCAACCCGTCATGGGAATCACTGGAATCATTCTGAGTGCAGCGATTGCTGGTGTTGGAATTCCACTAGTAACGATGATGTTTACACCCGGAGTTAAGCACAAGTACTCTATCTGGATCCGAATTGTGATTATGATTCTGTTCGTTGTTGTTTGGATGGGAATCTTTACTGGCGCTGCAATGCTGCCAGCTGTGATTAATCCGGCTCTTAACCGCTATGTTTATATCGCCCTTGGCTTGCTAAGTGCCGGTGGCTCTTGGTGGTACAAGCGAAACTTCAATATTACAGGTGGTTTGTTCTAAAGTTTTACACCCCAAAAATTGCTCAAAACCTGCTTGGTAGACAGTCATACCAGCAGGTTTTGTTTGATCTCAGCAAAACACGAACGTTAAGATTCTGGTAGTTCGAATTGATTGCAGAAATCGTAAATTAATTCCGATAAAGTCCTTTAACTATTTGAAAAGTTCGTGTATAATCGATAACAACTTTTAAGAACCCGTTGCTTCGTAATTGGATTAATTCATGAGACAACGATGAGATTTTAGTAAAGATCATTGCTTGTTTTGAATGAACATGATATGTTACTAAGCAACCTAAAAAATAAAGGAGCGAGATAGATGGTTAGTTGGGATAGTAAGTTCGGTAAAAAAGGCTTGACGTTTGATGATGTGCTGTTGATTCCTGCAGCGAGTGATGTATTACCAAATGATGTGGATCTATCAGTACAATTGGCTGACAATTTGAAGTTGAATGTTCCTTTCATCAGTGCCGGAATGGACACTGTTACCGAATCAAAGATGGCGATTGCTTTGGCAAAGCTCGGTGGCCTTGGCGTTGTTCACAAGAATCTCAGTATCGAAGCACAGGCTGGTGAAGTTGCAAAGGTTAAGGCAGTCAAAAAGACCGCCGATACACCTAAAGCCGCTGTCGACAAGAACGGTGCATTGTTGGTTGCTGCTGCTGTGGGGGTTTCCGCCGATACATTTGATCGCGCTTCAGCCTTGCTCAAAGCGGGTGCCGATGCAATTGTGATTGATACCGCCCATGGTCATTCAGCTGGTGTTTTAAGAAAGATTGCTGAAATTCGTGATCACTATCCCGATACAACCTTAATCGCAGGTAACGTCGCAACTGCTGCTGGTACAGAAGCTTTATACCAAGCCGGTGTTGATGTTGTCAAAGTTGGAATTGGTCCTGGCTCAATTTGTACGACTCGAGTTGTTGCCGGTGTTGGAGTTCCCCAGATAACTGCCGTTTATGACGCTGCTTCAGTTGCTCGAAAATGGGGTAAGCCAATCATTGCCGATGGTGGGATTCAATATTCTGGTGATATTGTCAAAGCACTGGCCGCTGGTGGTACTGCCGTTATGCTTGGTAGCATGTTAGCTGGTACCGAAGAAGCTCCCGGCGATGTTTACGAAGAAAATGGCAAAAAATACAAATCATACCGTGGTATGGGGAGTGTGGCTGCTATGGAACAACAACATGGTTCAGCTGACCGTTACTTCCAAGGCGGTGTGAGCGAAGCCAACAAGTTGGTTCCTGAGGGTATTGAAGGTGAAGTTGAGTACAAAGGCAGCATCAACGACATCGTCTTCCAAATGGTCGGCGGCCTTCGTTCAGGAATGGGGTACACGGGTTCCGCAACCGTTAAAGATCTCAACGACAACGCTCAGTTTGTTGAAATTTCCAATGCAGGATTACGCGAATCACATCCACATGATATTACGATTACTAAGAAAGCACCTAATTACGAACCTGAAAATTAATTGTAAAAGACTGGGAAATAGGCGTTTAGATCCCAGAATTTATCAAAAAAATGCGGTCATTCCCGGTTTTGAAGTGAACCCCAATAGTTGGAGATAATATTTAATAATTTTTAGGCACATAACTGGTCGTTGTGAAT
>NZ_JAHPPD010000114.1 GCF_019061365.1 Lentilactobacillus dabitei | reverse complement strand
CACAGCGCCGATAAGCTATCGACTCCGTGCCGCCTAGGAAAGACAAGCAAATATTTACTTTAACTTTTGGGGTACACCTCACACGCACCACAACCTGTTATTTAGTTGATGTTCAAGTCATCACTTGTTACGCACTTATTGTTCTGCAGCTCTTGGTGACTTCAAACGCTTGTAGAATACCCAATAGCTCCAAATAAAGTAAATCAGAACAATTGGCAAAATCGTAAACGTCAAAATTGTCATCAGATGCAACGTGTATGGAGAACTTGATGCATTTTTAATTAAGATTGAGTTTGCACTATTATTAGCAATCATGACTCGTGGGAATAATCCATTGAAAATCAGGACAACTACGCTAATGAGTGATAGCCCACTGGCAATGAATGATGCCCAGTCGTGTTTTGCTCGAGCACCCCACCATGCAGCCAAGGTAAAAATAACCAAAGCAATCAAGATGGACCACGTTGAAACTGGCTTCTTAGCAAAGAAATCAGTAGTCAAGTAAAGCAGGATAACAAAGACAACTTCACCAGCAAGTAAGACCGGATAAAGAATCTTGCTCCATTTTTGAGCCCGATCACGAAGCTCACCAGTTGTCTTTAATCGCAGGAAGTTCAAGCCGTGGATGAAGCAAAGCAATGAAACTGCAACTCCACCAACTAATGAGAACCAATTGACATAATCAGTGAAGCTACCAAAGATATTACCATTAGCATCAATTGGCATTCCTTGAATCATGCTGACAAACATCATCCCAAAGAGGAACGCTGCACAGAAACTACCAATTGAAGCTGCCCATTCCCAGAAGTTTCGCCAAGTATCGGTTTGCATATTAGCACGAAATTCAAACGAAACGCCTCGGAAGATCAAGGCAACCAAAATCAGGAACAACACCAGATAATAACCGGAGAATAATGAAGCGTACCACATCGGGAACGATGCAAACATCGCACCACCAGCGGTAATCAGCCAAACTTCGTTACCGTCCCAATGAGGCCCGATTGTTTGAATCACGACATCCCGTTCATCACGATTCTTTGCGAAGAACCGAACAGCCATTCCAATCCCGAAATCAAATCCTTCCAGGAAGAAGAATCCACTGAACAGGACACCAATCAACAGAAACCAAAGTAATTGCAGATTAGTCATTATGAGCCGCCCCCATTTCATAAGGATCTACTTTGGAAGTCTTTTCAGGCTTAGATGAATAGCCATCAGTCGTCACAGAATCCGGTCCTTGCTTGAGGACTCGATGACTCAAAATAATCATAACTGCCCCAAGTGATGCGAATATCAAGAAGTAAACGATGTTCGTAAACATGAGGCTTGCGACGGTAGAAGTTGGCGATACGGCATCCGCAATTGTTAATAGCCCGTAGACAACCCAAGGGTAACGACCAAATTCAGTGATGAACCAGCCACAGGTATTAACGATAAATGGTAACCATACCATGAGTCCCATTACGTACAAGAACCAGCGTTGCCTCATAATGCTTTGAGACTTCTTACGATTGAACCATAAACCAATGATTGCCACTAAGCCAAATAAGCCAGCGGAAATGGCCATAATTCTGAAGCTCCAGAACAAGGTTCGAGTTGGTACATAATAGTTACGAGTTTCCCCGTTCTTGTTATACTTAGCCTTTAATTCTTTGTTGACCTGTTCTTGGCCTTTAAAGGTACCATTTAAGCTATGATGCCCCAAAATATTAAGCACATAAGGAATTTCAATTGACCAAGTCTTTTGATGATTCTTGGTTCCTTGAGCCGCCGACCAATCACCTTTTTCGGTTGAATTCTTATAAATTCCTTCCATTGCGGCAAACTTCATTGGTTGATTATTAATCAAGTAACGAGTCTGCGTATCACCAGACCATACGGAACCCATGCAAGCAAGCAGCCCGATGATTAATGAAACTTTCATTGATTTGCGGTAGAAGTTCTCGTGATCCTTCTTTAACAGTCGCCATGCTGAACAGCCGGCAACCACAAATGCAGCCGTTAAGAATGCGCCAAAGATAACGTGTGGAAATTCATTCCATAGTTGACGATTCATAATAACAGCTGAGAAACTGGTCATTTCAACTTTGTGCTGAGCAGCGTTCATCGCATACCCAACCGGATTCTGCATAAAGCTGTTGGCAGCTAAAATCCAAAGTGCGGATAAAGTTGAACCAAATGCAGTTAACCAGATAAACAAACAGTGAATCACTTTATTGAAGCGATCCCAAGTAAACATCCAAAGGCCAATGAATGTCGACTCCATAAAGAAGGCCGCCAAGGCTTCAATGGCCAATGGCGCACCAAAGATATCACCCATAAACCGTGAATAATCAGACCAGTTCATTCCAAACTGGAATTCTTGGATAATACCAGTTACAACCCCCACAGCAAAACTGTACAGGAAAATCTTCCCCCAAAATTTTGCCATGTTCTTATAGACTTCATCTTTCTTGATAACGTAAACCGTTTCCATAATTGCAACGATAAAAGCTAAACCAATCGAAAACGGTACGAAGAAGAAATGGAAGACCGTGGTCATCGCAAATTGAAAACGTGATAACCATAACATCGAAATTCCAACACTTAACATTATTATATCCCCCCTTGCAAAACACTAATGAGTTCCCTCACATAACTTCATTGTATATAGAAATGACTGAATATTCAAACTTTACTATCATTTAATTATCATTAATAGCTTATAAATTATCAATACAGTAAGTATTATGTAACTAATCTTTAGAAAGCGCTATTTAATCGATTAGATCAACGTTTTAGTTTTGATTAATCGATTTCAGTTCAAGATTGGAATGTCTTTCATTAGACAATTCGCGCTAGCCCTCTTATACTGATGGTGATAAGAAACGTTTATGCTATCATTCATTCTTTGTATATTTAAGGGATCTTATCAGTTTTTATTAGGGGGAGGAATATTTCATGACTAAAAATATCGTTGTTATCGGTGCTGGCTTTGCTGGGGTTTACGCTACGAAGAAACTTGCCAAGCATTTCAAGAGTAACCAAGATGTTAAGATCACATTGATCGACAAACATTCATTCTTTACCTATTTAACACGACTTCATGAAGTTGCAACGGATCGGGTTAATCCCAACAGTGTTCGGTATGATTTACAAAGGATTTTTCACAAGCAGAAGAATGTCAAACTTGTCACCGATGAGGTTATTTCTGTCGATAAACAAAACAAGTTAGTTACTTGTAAAAATGGCACCTACCCATTTGACAGCCTGTTAATCAGCTTAGGTGGTGAACCTAACGACTTTGGAACTGCCGGAGTTAAGGAAAATGGCTTTACACTTTGGTCGATTGAAGACGCAATGCGGTTGAGAACGCACATCAAAGAAACAATTGCTAAAGGGGCAATTGAACGAGATCCACGTAAGCGACAATCCCTGCTAACGATTGTTGTCTGCGGTTCTGGTTTTACTGGTGCCGAAACTGTTGGTGAGTTGATTGATTATAAGAAAGTGCTTGCCAAAGAAAACAAGATTGACCCCAACGAGATCAAAGTCATTTTGGTTGAAGCTGCTCCAACGATTATTAACATGCTTGATCGAACCAACGCGGCCCACGCAGAAGCTTACATGAAGAAGAACAATGTTGATATTCGACCTTCATCAATGATTGTAAGTGTTAATAAAGATAGTGTTGATATTAAAGATCAAGATTCTATTTCAACCAATACACTGATCTGGACTGCAGGGGTTAAGACAAGTTCAATTGCTGATAGTTTCGGAATTGATGCTGGTCACGGTGGCCGATTAGTCACCAACCAATATTTGCAGGCTAAAGGATTTGAGGACAATAGTATCTACGTTGCTGGTGACGATGCCGCTGCGACTGAGCAAGGCGCTGAACGAGCTGTTCCCCAAACTGCCCAAGAAGCTGAAAACGAAGCCGTTGTGACCTCAACTAATATCGCCGCAGATATTGACGGTAACCACAACTACCTGGAATTTCACGATAAGAACATGGGCTTCACGGTATCATTTGGTGCCCGTTATGGAATTGCCCAAGTGTTTGGTGGTAAGCGAATCCGAGGTTGGATCGCAACTATCATGAAGCATGGTTCCAATTTGCTTTACTTCTGGCGAATTCGTTCTGGATACTTTATGTTCAACTATATTTTGGACGAGTTCTTTAGAGTAAATGATAATCGAACAGTGTTTGGTGCTCATACTTCACGGAGGAGTAACGTTCTCTGGAGTGTTCCGATGCGCTTGTTCTTCGGACTTGCTTTAATGATTGACGGCATTAGTGCGCATTATCTCATTACTGGAAGCGGTGGCTTGGCAATGTTTGAAGCCATTCTTGGCTGCTTAATCTTCTTGGGGCTATTCACGTGGATTGCCAACCTCGCCGTCATTGTCTTATTCTTTGCGGCAATGATGTCCTGGCCAACAACTTGGATTCTATTTGTGGCCATTGCTTTGATGAATGGATCAGGTCGGTCATTTGGATTAGATTACTGGTGTGTTCCTTGGTTACAAAAAGCTTTGGGCAGATCTCAATACGGGATTCCGAAATCACTTTATACTGAAAAATGATCTACGCAATCGAGTAGGAGGTAGCTCACGCTACCGACCTCTCACACCACCGTACGTACGGTTCCGTATACGGCGGTTCAATAACTTAAACGTTTTGTTTCAATTGACTGGAGTGTCTTGGACAGATTTATGAGTCCACGGCGTTCCAGTCTTTTGTTTGTAATGGTATATGTCAGTGTTTTGGAATGCGCTGTCCGCCAGTAACTTTTTCTGGTTTCCGCAAACTTCCAAGCTTGGTTATGCATCATGCCTAATTTCATCAGAGCTTTTGCTCTGGTGGCCGGCTTTTTCCACATTTTCCAAATATACTGGCGAATTCGCGAGCGCAACCATTGGTCAATTTGCTGAACGAACGTCCGCATTTCGCCAATGCTGTAGTATTGCAGCCACCCACGCATCTTTTGGCGAATCTCTCTGAAAATCACATCGAGTTTTCGCCCTCGATTACGTTTAGTCAATTGCTTGAGCGCCAATCGAACCCGCCGTTTAGCCTTTTGACTAGGATGAGCATAGGCTCCTTTGGAATTGACCCCTAATGAGAAGCCAAGGAAGTTCAACCGCAGGGGAGAACCAACCTTCGTTTTCTTTTGGTTGACAGTAACCTTCAACGTCTTCTCAAGGAACTTGATAATGCTAGCCAAAACCCGATAACCAGCTCGCTTACTTTTGACGTAAATGTTACAGTCATCGGCATAGCGAACAAATTGGTGACCACGTTTGGTCAATAACTTATCCAGCTCATTGAGGTAGACATTGGCCAACAATGGAGAGATTGGTCCGCCTTGCGGCGTTCCCTTTTCGGAACACTCAAACAGCTTGCCATTCATCACCCCACTAGTTAGGAACTGACGAATGAGATGCAATACCCACGGATCACTGACATACTGCTTCATGAACTTCATCAGAAGATCATGATTTACAGTGTCAAAATAAGCCTTTAGATCCAAGTCAATCACGTAGTGATAACCCTGGTCGTAAAGTTTAGTGACCCGTTGAATGGCATCCTGAGCACTCCGATGGGGCCGGAAGCCAAAGCTGCTGTCTGAAAAGACTTTCTCAAACACTGGCGCCAAGACTTGAGCGACTCCTTGTTGGACAATCCTGTCCAGCACGGTTGGGATACCCAGCTTTCGCATTGACCCATCCGGCTTGGGGATTTCCACCCGTTTGACCGGTTGGGGCTTATACGTACCATCACGCAGGGTGGCGATAAACTCATCACGGTGCGCTTTCAAATATGGGAGCACTTGGTAGACGGTCATGCCATCAATACCGGCAACTCCTTTATTACGTCGGACCCGTTCGTAGGCTTCATTTAGATTCCCGCGGGACAGGACCAATGCTTGAAACGAAACGTCATTTCCGACTGTGCGTTCACCAGAAGCGGTGCTACGCACCCCAGCTTGCTCTTGACCTTCCAGGTCTACCATCCGTTGGCGGCCAGACTCTGCTTCTGTTTTCTGCGATTGTCGCACTGCTTCCACCTCCTGTATCAGTGAAGATTATTATTGTTCGGCCCTTCGTTGCTAAACAACTACTATGGCCTCGGCTGACTTCTGAACTGCTCGGCCAGTCATTGCTGACTGGTTTGTTCTGTCAGATGCATTCCGCTTCTGTGCCAGAACGTGCAATTCAGATCTCCCCGGGTAAGGACGCTAACTTTCGTGCCATGCAGCCGCTGGCTTTACCGCTACTTGCTTCGAGTAGTATGAGGCTTCAGTTTGTTATGCAACCTTACCTCCAAGTAGTGGCCTTATAGCCAGTTCTTGTTCATCGGTTCAGCACTTTGCCTTGGACTTCCTTCAGATTCCGCCTCACGGCGGACACCCTTGTCCTTAGCTCGTAGTTCCTACTACTAAGGCCTACAGTGGACTTTCACCACCTAGTTAGCGCCCATGCCGGGCGCACTGACAAAAAATGCTCACCTTAAATGGTGGGCATTTTTTATCGATCATACGATTTTAATTTATGAGACAAACGTACAGCTATCCTCAGACAATCTTGGCTTTAATTTGAACAATTTTTTAGGCATCACAATTCGGAGTTTTTGACAGATTTTAACGTTTTCCAAATAGTTAGTTCGATTGACTGGTTAAGCCGTTTCCGGGATTTGAACCCGGGACCTCTTCCTTACCATGGAAACGCTCTACCTTCTGAGCTAAAACGGCAAATAATTATCACAATAATAATGATGATAACAAAAAAGCCTCTGATAGTAAATGCTATCAGAGACTCAGGTTAGCGTGGCAACGTCCTACCCTCGCAGGGGGCGATCCCCCAACTACTCTCGGCGTGCAGAAGCTTAACTGCTGTGTTCGGCATGGGAACAGGTGTATCCTTCTGGCTATCGCCACCACACTTCTTGCTGCTTGAAAGAACTTCGTTCCCTCAAAACTAGCTAATATTAATTTTCTACTTTCAAACACCATTTCTACTTGGTTAAGTCCTCGACCGATTAGTATTGGTCCGCTCCGTACATCGCTGCACTTCCACTTCCAACCTATCTACCT
>NZ_JAHPPD010000113.1 GCF_019061365.1 Lentilactobacillus dabitei | reverse complement strand
TCGCAAACATCATTTTACAGAAATTTGGCCATGGGCCATTCTTTATTTAATTAGTGTTGCACTTAAAGTGTAAATTCAAGCACTTAAATTCTGGGATCAAATCGCCTTTCGTCCCAATCTCTTATATCCTAAAAATTCAATTAGTTGATTAGCGGTTCTCTTTAAGATAGTCAGCAATTGCCTCATCTAGTGATGGCAACGGCTTTCCCAATACATCACTCAAATCGTTGGTCGACTCTTCCAAAGCCCCGTTACGGATTAATTTCTGGATCATTGACAATGCTGCATCAACCTGATCCGGAACATATTTGCGTAAATTGGCCATGTATTCGTCGTCAGAAACACTAGCCACTTCAAAGTCGTTACCGATAGCTTTCTTCATGGCAGCTGCCAAATCGGCATAGGTGCTCATGGGTCCAGCAAACTCATAAACTTCTTTAGGGTTATCGGTTGTTAGAACCTTAACAGCACCTTGCGCGTATAACTTTTCAGGCGCCCAGCCAACCTTACCATCCCCGGCAGCATAGACAAACGGAGCCCCAGTTTTAGCTTCATGAAGGAAAGTCCCTTCATTTTCCACGTACCAGTTATTTCGCAAAAAGGCATGGGCAATTCCAGCTTCCTGAATTATTTTTTCAGTTGCTTGATGGTCAGCAGCCAACGGGGCTGTCGACGTGTCCGCCTTTGGAAAGCTGAGGTAGGCGATGAACTTAACGCCCGCTTTTTTAGCAGCGTTTACCACGTTACGATGTTGATCAACTCGTGGTGTCTTGCCACCTGGCAAGGATGAAACAAACAGGAGCCGATCCACACCGGCTAATGAATCAGCTAATTGAGCTTCATCGTCGTAGTCCCCAGGCTTCACATCAACGCCCTGTGGGTAAAGCTGTTTGGCCTTATCAGTATTTCGGGCCAGCGCCACAACAGCATCATCCTTATCGATGGTTTGTTGCAAAAACTTCATCGCATACTGACCAAAATGACCCGTTGAACCAGTGACAGCAAATTTCATAATCACGATACCTCCTAAATCAATTTCTTAACTCTACTATAGCTAGTTTACCTGCAAAAATACAAGGCGAATATAAAAAATCGATCATTTGCATGTGATTTAACTCTCACAATAGCGATGATCGATTTTTTTAAATTATTGCCTACGATGTCAGACGCTGATGGTTAGGGTTAGCCGTTCATAATGCGATGTTGGCCGGTAATAACTTTGAACATAGCTTGCTTCAATTTACACTAAGTCGTTTATTCCAAAAATAAAATCCCACTGCAACCAGTGGTCCTAAGAAAGCATAGACCAAGAATAAGCCAACCGCGACAAACAAATTAAACTCACCGATATGCTCACCCTTTTCTTCGGCAACCGCCTTCGAAACTGGATATAAGCCCGGGAACCGCATTAAATAGATCTGACTTATTAATGACAGAATCAGCCAGCCGAAAACAAAATCAAGCCGCAGGGTGAAAGTACCGTTAGCATTGGAACAGTATAAAAAGTAAATCCCAGCAATTATTACGGCCTGGAATAAAATTCTAAGTGCATAAACAAATTTATTCATTCTCTATCTCCTTGATTAAAGTAACCCAGATCTCAAAGAAAGTGAGATCGCTTTCAATGTTAGTGTACAGTGAGTTTCATTAATAAGTAATCCATAATCTACACGAAAATTTATAATAACTCACAAGAAGTGAGGCCAAAGTCAAAAGGTTCTCGCCCATCAATGATCGTATCAGGAAATTATCCCCACCCATTATTTAGCCTCCCATTAATTATATTGACTAATCGTGCGCAGAGAAACCGGTGCGAACAATATAAGAGCATTGCCCCAAAAATCCCACACTAAGGTTGTGGTCGGGACCCTTGTTACATAGTGGAATTGTGCTCCGAGAAGCAGCTGCTATCAATATAAGGGCATCAACCCAAAAATCCCAGAACCAGGATTTTCGGGTTGATGCCCTTATATTACCGCAGCTAAACGCTTCTCTCCGCACACTACTTACATAAACATCTTCTTCGTCGCCTTCGCCAAGGTCTTTGGATCTTTATCGTAGCGCTTATTTTTCACTAACTTAGCCATTGGCACACCGGCGAAGTGGTAAGCCGCAATTTCTCCCGAACGGACCGCGCTTTGTTCCGTGAAGACCATTTGGTATGGCTGTTCAACAAATTCACCAGTGAAGGCCAAATTAGTTGAATGTTCTGGAATAACTTTTGGCCGATCTGCCTTGGCTCTGTTATTAAACAATGCCGATGCATACGGCATATAAACTGGAATATTGTTAATGATGCTATCCATAATTTCTTGTTTCTTATCCATAATATTGCCTGGGCCTGGATCAACTTTTGATAATTGACCAATTAATTCTTCTGCCATTTCTTTACCAGTCATCTCAATATATGGTTTATCAACGAATTCACCCTTCCGTCGTGGGTACAGGAAATAGCCCCAAATAACGGACTCGTTTGGCTTCTGAGTTGTGAAATGTGGTTGATGATGGACCACGATCGACATGTTGACGTCCTTGTCGCCAAGTGGAGTTATCGGCGAAGTGGAAATGAACGAATTGAGTGCATTTCCAGGAACTTGAGTTGTAATTCTCGTAATTTCATTGAGTAGGATATGGTTGCTGGTCGTCAATGTAAAGCTGGACCACTCACTGGCATTTCTGTCGGCAAAGAATTTGTCAGGATTACCAAGATTATAGAATCGTTCCGTTGCCTTCTTCCACAGCCCAGCAGCGGCGCCGTAGTCCATATTCTCACCAGTTGGTGTATTAAAATCGCCAATCGTAGCCGAATCGGTAATTGAACCATTAGTAAAGATCACTGCTGTGTCGTCATCGACATCAACGTGCTCAGTTTCACCAGACTCGGTATTTTCCATCGTTAACCCAGTAACCGTAATCTCATCTTGCATCGGCGTATCCTTAAAGTCAAAATCAGTTACCCGTCGATTCAAGACAATATTGACACCCTGCTTCTTCAAATAATTAATCAAAGGCAGCATAATGCTCTCGTACTGGTTGTAACGAGTTCGGTTAACGCCAACCAAATGTTCAATCTGAGTAAATTCATAAATCATTTGGTGCATGTAACGACGTAATTCTTGCGCTGAACTCTGGGTTCTAAAGGCAAAGGTCGTCTCCCACATGTACCAGAAGTTGGTCGTGAACATATGCGGATCATCTTTAAAATAATCAGCAATTGAAACGTTATCGAGTTTTTCTTCCTTAGAGTCCGGCATCAAGATCAGTTCGGTCAACTTCATCCGATCCTTATTATTAAGACCAAGCTTGCCGCCATTAATGATTCCTTTGCCGCCTTCCATTAATCGGGCCTTGTCAAATGTCCGGTGTTTGGCATCGAAATCGTGAGTATCCTCTGCCGCAGTCATATTTGGTTCAGTGGCCGATGGTACCCGGCCTAAGAGATCCATCAAATCAACATAGGTTCGATAATTCAGCATCCGGCCACCCCGAGCAATGTAGCCTTTGGTGTTTTCCAACGGATGATTTTTATTCCAATATTCCCCAGCTGCTTCATTAGCTGGCGAGCCATCATTCGAGCCATGGTCATCAATCGAATAGAAGGTAATCTGATCGCCTTTCCAGTGACCCTCCTGAATTAAATATACGGCCGCGGCCATATTGGCCAAGCCAGCACCAATCATAATTGCTTTATTTTTTGTCATGTAATCTCCTCCAATTTAAAGTGAGCGGAGCAAAGCGGTTAGGAGTCGGAGCGTAAGTCTCCACAAACGGAAATCCTGGTTTTTAGGATTTTTGTTTGTGGTGCTTACGTGTAGACTCCTGCTTTGCGCAGCTGTCCTAAGATAAGTGAGCGGATCCAGGCGGTTAGAAACTGGAGCGTAAGTCTCCCTAAACAGGAATTCCCGGTTCTGGAATTTTTGTTTAGGGTGCTTAGGCGTAAGTTTCTGCCTGGAGGAGCTGTCCTTCATTCCATCAAATTACTTCGCCTCGTACTCATCATACAAGTGCGAGTCGTCCTCGAACCAACCGATTGATTTTAAGAAATAGATGGTAAGAGCCATCAAGCCCAAACCGGTGAACAAAAGCTTTTTGTGTTTCATATTATCCGCTCCTTGCCCGATTGATTTAATCTAAAATTAGTTGTGTGGCACCCATCAAATTAGTTGCTACACTTACCTTAATTATAAGTGATCTAGCACCAAAATGAACGAATTACCCACATTTAATTCAGTCAACTCGCTTTCATAGAACAGTTTCAACGGCCATGAAACGTGGTAGCTGTTTTCATTTTGGAAAACGTATTCATAAAAATAATGCTTACGAGAAAAATTTATTTATGGTAGTGTAATCAATTGTGTCCAGTCCATTTATTTAGAACAGGAGAATTTTTATCACATGGAAAAATCATTAAACACAGATCAAGTCTTAACAAAAGAAAAGAAACAAACTGCCGCTAAACCGGTAGCCAAACCATTTTTAGCCATGATTGGGATGCTAATCGGTGGATTTGTTGGGATGCTTTCTGAAACCTCTCTCAATATCGCTCTACCAAGTCTGATGACTGAGCTTCACGTCAGCATCGGAACTATTCAGTGGCTGGTAACTGGCTACATGTTGGTTATCGGGATTGTCCTGCCAATGTCATCCCTGCTTTCACGCTGGTTTTCAACTCGGCAACTCATTTTATTTGCCTTGGGCGACTTTATCGTTGGCGCCATCATTTCGGCAATGGCACCTAATTTTGCCATTTTACTCGTTGGCCGAATGATTCAAGGAATCACCACCGGATTGATCCTACCCTTAATGTTCACCGTTGCGACCCTGATCTTCCCACCTTATAAGTTAGGTTCCGCAATGGGCATGATTGGGCTCGTCATCATGTTCGCCCCAGCCATTGGTCCTACCTTAGCCGGCATGATCCTCGGCTTATTAACCTGGCACTGGATCTTTTGGCTATTTATTCCATTCCTGCTTGTTGGTTTCTATTTAGCTTTCAAGTATTTGCCTAACGTTGGCAATGTTTCAAAACCAAAAGTTGATACTTTCTCAATCATCTTGTCGGCACTTGGCTTTGGTGGCTTAGTAACCAGTGTCAGCTTAGCCAGTGAAGCCGGTTGGGCATCACTTGAAGTGATTGGCACCCTGGTTGTCGCCGTCCTTTTATTAGCCTGGTATATTCGCCGACAAATCATGTCTAAGACGCCAATCCTTAATTTCAGAGTATTCGCTGACAAACAATTCACCGTTGGCTCTCTCTTAGTCATGTTAGATTTCGCTATCATTCTTTCATCGATGTACCTGATGCCAATGTTCTGGCAAAATGGGTTGGCCATTCCGGTCGCACTCACTGGAATTGTGATGCTGCCAGGTGGAATTGTGAACGCGGTTGTTTCTGCAATTGCTGGTCGCTTCTCAGATCAAGTTAGTCCAAAGTTGCTGATTACGTTGGGCTACGGGGTGACAATCATCGGAATTGTTATCTTGTTACTTGCCCGAGCTACTTCCCCAATGTGGTACGTCATCCTTGGCCACATCGTCATTATGGTTGGGGCACCGCTTGCCATGTCACCATCACAAACATTTGGCTTAAGCGCCCTAAATCAGGCCACTTCTGGTGATGGTAGTACCATTATGAACACCTTCCAACAAATCATCGGAGCAATGGCAACCGCGATTGCGACCAGCTTATTGGCATTTGGTCAGCATCTTTCAAACGGCGGCACTCAAGTTGCCTTTACCAACGGTTTTCATATTGGGTTACTATTCACATTAATTGTTGCAGTTGTGGCCTTTGTAATTGCATTGACTATCAAACAATCAACTCCAGAAAAATACTAATGGTTCTATCCAAAAGTGGCGTGATTTCATTGATTAGAAATCACGCCACTTTGTTTTCAAATTCATTCAATTCATAATCAGGGCTTAAGCTGGCTAATCCGTTGAATAGCACTCCGAAATTCCCTCAAGCACTCCTCAGATTGACCCAAATCAGTTTCATGATCTAATTGGTTGTTCAATTCAGTCATGATTTTTTGATCATAGGCAGTGACAATTTCACCAATCGCATAGGCCGCCGTTGCCCGTTGATCATAGGCAGTGACAATTTCACCAATCGCATAGGCCGCCGTTGCCCGGATCATTGGTCGTGGATCAGCTTTCATCACTGCCAATAATTGGGGAATTGCCGATTGGTCGTGCAAATTAGCCAGGGCAATAATGGCATTTCGCTGAAGTGGCTTTTTGCCTCGCCACGAGCCGGCCATTTCCCCAAATTGGCCCTTAAAGTTTCGATTACTCATTGTTAACACCGGCAACAGCTCTGGGCGAACCTTTTCCGGATCGGGTTCCATTTCATCATGAAGATGGAAGTCCTTGCCTTGATTAAAGGGACAAACCTGTTGGCAAATATCACAGCCATAAATCACATTCCGAATTTTAGGGCGAAATTCCGCCTTCATTAATCCTTTGGTCTGAGTCTGATATGACAAGCAGCGTTGGGCATTCATCCGGCCATCGCCAAGCAATACCTTGACTGGGCAGGTGTCAATACACCTGGTACAACTACCGCACCGACATGGAATCGGTGTGTCGGCGGGAAGTTCCAAATTCGTAATGATCTCACCTAAATATACGTAAGAGCCATACTCCTCAGTAATCAATAGCCCATTTTTGCCAACAAATCCCAAACCAGCCCGATTGGCAACGGCGACATCGATCAATTCGCCCGTATCAACCATCGGTTTAAAGCGGGCTTCACTACCAGCCACAGCCTTCATTTGCTCAATCAAACGATTTAACTTTGCTCGCAAAATTTGGTGATAGTCATCCCCCCAAGAAGCTCTGGCAAACTGTCCTCGTTTTAACTTGGTTCGGCTAGGCCGCTGCTTGAGCCTGCTTGGATAAGCCAAGGCAATCGCAATAATTGACTTTGGTTGGTCAAAGATCAGCTTGGGATTAAGCCGTTCATCGAGATTTTGATGCTCAAAACCACTGGTATACCCGGCGGCTTTTTGCGCAAATAAGCTGTCTCGCAATGATTCAAAGTCAGCCGCCGTGGTAAACCCAATTTTATCAATCCCAATTTGCTGGCTAATCGTAACGATTTGTTGTTTTAGTTTCGCCCCACTTTGGATAGCGAATCACCCTTTTCGTTTAAATATGGTTAAAGGGTAGCATGAACTAGTCAAAATAGCTATCTGAAAAACTCAAATAAGGCTGAACGCAAACTTCGAAATATGCGCTCAGCCTTATTAAATACTATTTATCTGGGTCTAAACTTTCTGGTATTGATGGAAATCATCAATGCCAGTTTTTTTATCCAGAATAAATGGGACATCACTGTCC
>NZ_JAHPPD010000112.1 GCF_019061365.1 Lentilactobacillus dabitei | reverse complement strand
TTGGAAGCATCATTTATTTAAGTTAGATACATATTATATGTACGAAGGCATTTCATTTACACAAGATTCTTGACGCTACCATCAAAAGCCTCACTAACTAAATTTAGCGATAATCTGATTTAAGCCCGCCAACACAATCTCAGCATTGTCACCAAGTAAATCCTCGATGGCTTCATCTGTTTGAGCTAAGAAGGTATGAACCCTGGCAGCCCACTGGCGCGCCTTCGGAGTTAATAGAATCTTTTTATAGCGACTATCATTTTCCAAAGCAACTCGCACAATTAAATCCTTTTTTTCCATCAGTTTTAACAGTGTCGTTGCTGAAGACTTTTGAATATTGAACTCATGCTCCACATCACGCTGAAAGATATCTTGCTGCTTTTCTAACCGATAAATGTAATCAATCGTACTCATTTGAACCTGGGTCAGCCCCATCTGTCGCGCCATCCCATCGGCGTATCTTTGAAGCGCATTATTAGTTTTTTTTATCGCAATACCAATCGATTGTGTCATCGCTATTCACCTACCAATTTGTTCTAATCCTAACTATCCATATTGAATATCATATCATACTTGGTAATTATTGGGGCATATGAATAAAACGACTTGTTTGGTTGGAAATGATATGGTATTATTTTTAAATAGTTCTAAATAGAACTATTTAAAAACGGAGGTATTTTATGGATCGACAAATTACTAAAAAATTATATTTAGCCATCATTGCAACTGGCCTAATGGCATTTTGTGGCGTCCTCATCGAAACTGCTATGAACATCACTTTCCCAACGTTGATGAAAGAATTTAACGTCCCAACTGCCACCATCCAGTGGCTGACAACATCTTATTTGATGATCGTATCAATTTTTGTGCCAATTTCTTCATATTTGAAGAAACGCTTTACAACTCGGCAACTCTTCTTAACTGCAAATTTACTCTTCATTATTGGCTTGTTAATCGATACCTTTTCTAGTTCGTTTGGCATTCTTGTGGTTGGCCGGCTCGTTCAGGGAAGCGGTACAGGAATTGCCCTTCCCCTCATGTACAACATTATTCTTGACCAAGCCCCACTGAATAAGATTGGCTTTTTGATGGGAATCGGCACCCTAGTAACCGCTATTGCCCCAGCACTAGGCCCAACATATGGTGGGTTATTAGTTGATTACAACTGGCATTTAATCTTTGCATTTTTGCTCATCTTTATGCTAATTTCATTAGGATGTGGCCTTTATGCCATTAATCCAGCTAAGGCCACCGGCTCTGCCAAATTAGATTGGTTGGGCTGGGGAGAAATTGCGATCGGATTTGTCAGCTTAATTATCGGCTTTAGCAGCCTCAGCAATTCATTCATGCGTTTTTGCATCTTTTTAATAATCGGGATTGCATGCGTGATTTTATTTGTCCACCACTCGAATCATGTTCCCAATCCAATCATCAACCTTAGAGTCATGGAAAATGCTTCATTTAATTTTCACTTGCTAAGTTATTTTCTGATTCAGATTTTGGTTGTTGGTATTGCGTTCGTGCTACCAAATTACATGCAAATCGTCAATCACACTTCCGCCACAATTGCTGGTCTTGCTCTCTTGCCTGGAGCCGCTATCGGTGCTTGTCTTGCACCAATTGGTGGAAAAATTTATGATCGTTTAGGACCAACTAAGCCAATTTTGACGGGTCTCACGTTTCAGTTAATTTCGGTCGTATTATTAACCGGAATCGTCAAAAATGCTACAACGCCAATCATCACAATCGCTTATACCCTCACGATGCTTGGCATTGGCTTTGCAGCCGGCAACATTATGACAAATGGTTTGAATCAAATCACCAGGGAAAACAATGCTGATGGGAATGCGCTATTTAGTACCATGCAGCAATTCGCAGGTGCAGCAGGAACTTCAATTGTCTCTGTTATCTTCGGTTTTTTCCAAGGGTCAGCTACCGGTTCATATGTCTCCAATACAATTGCTGGTGCCAGATACGCCTTTATCTATTTAATCTCCATTGTGCTGATTAATAGTCTGTCAATTATTATGGGACTTATCAAAAGCCACCGACACGCATAAGCTTCGATGCTAACCCGCTTTCCCGAAGTCCAGATAAATCAAATAGCCCTGCTCAAAAATCACATATGACGTGGTTATTTTGAGCAGGGCTTATTGATTATTGAATTCTGTCACTGACTCACACTCATCGTCTCGGCCTGTTGCATATTGGCAACGGTCCCTTTAAACTGCATGTCAAACCGCTGGGCAACGTGATCCCACACGTGTTTGATGTGATCAATTGCATCTTCAGGCGCCGTTCCGGTAATCACCAGATACATATCCTTGCCGGCAAACGGATTATCCTCTGAACGGACTTCGGTCATCCGATCAATGAAGGTCTTCATGTAGCCTGTCATATCAGACCAATAAATTGGCGTTCCAAACACCAAGGTATCAACACTGGCCATCTGATCGCAAACTTTCGCAAAGTCATCGTGATCATTTTGCTGGCCATATTGAGCAATCTTCAAGTCTGCCAAATTGATCGTTTCGTACTTCTGCCCGTCAATCAACGTTTTCGCCAATGTTTCGGTATCTCCATTGGCCTCAGCACTTGCATTAATAAATAAAATCATCTAAAAAGCCCCCTTGTGAGCGGGCAGATCCAAGCAGGATAACGTCTCGCTGCACAAATCTCGTTTGATCAGATTTCTGCGACAGGTATTATGTTTCCGACTCTGCCTTGGATGAACTGTCCTTTGACATTCCAATTTTAGAATACACCAGAAGTCTGAAAGGGGGTTAGAGATTTGTTTAAAAATAAGCCTTCACGAACAAATCAATTGCCAGCCCGAATGCCAGCATACTGACAACAATCTTGAGGACTTTTTCAGGAATGACCCGAACAATTTTCGGCCCAATATAGCCAC
Organism: Lentilactobacillus dabitei; assembly: GCF_019061365.1. Lineage (GTDB taxonomy): Bacteria > Bacillota > Bacilli > Lactobacillales > Lactobacillaceae > Lentilactobacillus > Lentilactobacillus dabitei. Next base: position 4,514 of record NZ_JAHPPD010000112.1, on the reverse strand, counting down.
CAACAAAGAGGCCTAGTCCAAGTGGGATTACCAGCCACCAATAGATATGGGATTTGAATGCAAAGATCAGGGTGGCGACTAAGTTGGATGCGCCTAGTGAAACATTCTTCAGAGCGTTGTATGACGAATATGGCATTGAAGTCGTGGCCGACAAAATTGCCAGCATCATCACCCCACCAGCGGCGCCAAAGTAACCGCAGTAGGCACCAACAAACAAAACGGCCGCAACAACAATTATTGTAATCATGAGGCTACGATGTGAGTGGACCGAGAGTGAAGCCGCTGGGTGACCTGCCGTCGTCTTTTTGATGCTGGTGAGCATCAAGATGCCTGCCAGTAAGATGAAGAACGGGACAACTTTGGTAAAGGAAGCGGAAGGTTGTTCAAGCAGTAATACCGACCCAACCACACTGCCAAGGATTGTCAGTGGCAGCACTTTAATCAAATCCTTCTTATGATCCCCAAGTTCTTTTTGTGATGAAACTGTCGAACCAAAGCCGGTCATTACCAGTGCGGCGGTGTTGGTCACATTCGCGAATACCGGTGGAATCCCAACTGATAACAGTGCGGGATAAGAAACTAACGAAGCCATCCCCGCTGTCGTACTCACCACGCCTGCTAAAATTCCCACAGGAAAAAGAATTGCGATCATGTCGATCATGTTTGTTGTCATATGTAGAATCATCTCTCCCTCATCGATATATGGTGCTATGTAAAAAGCCATAAGATTAAAATACAATTAAATTATGAGAAAATCAACAGTTTTATGGTAAATAATTCAATAAAAACAGCCCGCTGAAATCAATCAGTGAGCCGATCATTATTGAATGAGTGATTAAACTGATCTGAGCCATTTTCTCAGAATGGTTGATCTTTTTCAGCAATATCTCGCTCCAACCCGTTTGCCTGACGATCCCGATCATCGTAGAAGTACCAACCCCCACTTAGGATCAAAACAATCACGCCTGCGATGATCAGTTCAAGTGAAAAGCTCAAAATCAAGTACGCTGTGACCATCAAGGCAATCACCGGAATGGTTAACCCCCCGGGCAGCTTGAATCCTTGAGGCAATTTACTGTGATTTCGTAATTTGATTGTCGCCACAATCGTTGGAACATATTGAACGAAAGATGTGAAAACGATGCAGGATGCTAAAAACAGATAGTTACCAGCAAATAACATCAGCGCACAAACCGCACAAGAAATCAGTAATGACGCCACTGGTACCCCGCGCTTATTTTGATGGCCAAGCATCCGCGGCAAAAGTTGATGTTCAGAAGCCAATGAGCTGGCAATCGTGGGTGTCGAAAACGAAACCGACAGCGCCACTCCCAAAATTGAAATTAGCATTCCTGCCAATGCCAGATCATAACCGATCGTTCCGGCAATTCGGAAAAACGAAGCGGCAACCGGCACGTTTTCACCAGCCAACCGCGGCCCAGAAACCCCGATTGCCGCAAATTGGACAATCAAATAAAGGGTGGCAGAAGTCAGCAACACGCTAATAAGTGCTTTGGGTAACGTTTTTTCGGGATTCTTCATTTTGGAAGCCGCAATTGGCAAAAATGAAAAACCGGTAAACATGTAAAAGACCATGCCGAAGCCTTGATTGAATCGGCCAAACAATGGTGACTCATTCGCGAGGCTCCCAGTAACGTTACTGAAGTTGGCAGGATGAATGAAAAATAATCCCATTGCGACAAACAGTACCAGCACGCCCACTTTGGCAATCGTCGAGATATTGTCGACCCAATCCATGAAATTTGTTCCAATTAAATTGAGACAGGTCAGAACCGCAAGAATTCCCAGTGCAACTAATAAGTAATTTCGATGGTCATTCAGGCTTGGGAACACGCTGCGAAGGCTGGTTACAAACGCTGAAATTTCTGTTGCCATCGTGATGATTCCAAGCAACCAAGTGTAGATACCAATTTCAAATCCGGCAAACCGGCCAAACGCTGTGTATGTATACAACCAAGCCCCGCCATCACCGGGAATCTTACTGGCCAAATTTGCGAAACATAACGCAATCATCAATACGGAAATTCCTGCCAAGGGCATCAGTACCATACTCAAATCCCCTAACTTAGCGTAGATCCGGCTGGGCATCAGAAAAATCCCGGAACCGATAATGCCATCGACACCGAGGAGAAAGACACTGAGAAAATTAAGTTGCTTGGTAGTTGTCCGGTGAGCCATGGTAAAAGACTTCCTTTGAAGTTGAATAGCGACTAAGAATAGCCTACTTTTCATTCAGACGAATCCGCTTACATAAGAATTTTAACATTTCAGCTCAGTCAAAGACACAATTCTGCCCACCGGGAAACACAAGTGTTCCTAAATTCTAATATGAAAATGGCGGGGACCAAGCAAGCTTCAGCACGTTTGGTCCCCACCATTTTCAATTCATGATTATTAATTTTATTCTAGTACCAACTGATTTCGTTACTCACCACAATATAATTAATAATCCGTGATTAAGCTCCCAAATACATATACATCATCGACATCATTCCGTACAATTTCACGGTTGCTTGCTTCTGTTCGGCTTGTTTATCCCGCTGAATTTGCTTATAAAGGATTAGATCCTCTGTTGAAGTCGGTTGCATGTCCACCACCTCCTCGAATCCATGATACACCCAATTAAAAGTTGTCTTCAAAATAAATTTAAAAAAAGAGCCCTATTCGGACCCTTTAGCAACAACTTTAGTCGAATTTTTCCGTGATCCTAAGTACCTTATCAGAACAACTACCAAAGCAATTGTCGAAATTACGGTTGCCATCCAAAAGACGTTATAAAACGCTTGGATGAATCGATCGCCCACTGCTCTGGTAATTCGGGTAACCCCTGGCAGCTGGAAGAACAGCATTGATGACGCGAAACTAATGCCGACAGTCATCCCCAGCGTCCGGGCAAATGAGTTAAGAGAACCGGCAATTCCTGACATTTTCTTGTCAACCATCCCCATGGTCAGCGCGTTGTTAGGTGACAAGAAGATGGCCATTCCGATCCCGTTCAATACGATCGGTGGAATGATCCGCCACATATCCAAATTTTGCGGGAAAAAGGCATAACCAATTTGTGAAATCATCAAGATTAATAATCCAACGACCGTCATGAGTTCCCGGTTAATTCGATCGGCCAATACCCCTGCAAATGGCGTTGTGACCAACATCGTCACAGACTGAAGCATAATGACCAAGCCACTCATAAAGGGGCTCATGCCATTATAGCTTTGTAAATAAAATGGCATCAAAATATTAGAAACTGAGTTGACCAACATGACCAACATCAGGGCAAAGATCGAGTTCATGAAGCCGCGATTATGCAACACTTCCGGGGCAATCCACGGCAAGTTGGATTTATCATCCTGAACAAATGAATAGATTGTGATTGCCCCACCAATGATGAAGAACGCCAAACCCATTAGTAGCTTTGAGCGGCCACTCTGGAAAAAGGAACCGCTTAGAAAGAAGATGATAATGCCCAATGTGAACAAGTTTTGCCCCGTCCAATTAGCCCCCTTGGTCACTTCGCGAACATGCGCCCAGGATTCACGCGGCACTGGTAATAGTTTGAATCCCAACCAAAGCACCAAGATCCCAAGCGGAATATTAATCCAGTAAATCCATCGCCAACTAGCCGCCGAAATGATGAAGCCACCAATTCCTGGACCTGAAATTGACCCAACCGAAATAAACATCGAGATCATTGCCAAAGCTTCAGCCCGTCGTTTATCCGGAAAATACTCGGTTACAATTCCCATCGAATTGGCCATAATCATCGCCGACCCGATGGCCTGAATCACTCGTCCAAACAAAATAATCACAAAATCTGGTGCAAATCCAGTGATGGCAGAACCAACCAAGAAGGCAAGCCCCCCAGCCAGGAAAACCACGTCCTTCGACAAAATGTCACCAATATGACCAAACATCACCAATAAAATCGCCGTGGTAATTAACCCAATTTGAACAATCCAAGTGGCCATACTACTGGAAATATCCATTGAAATTGCAATTTTTGGAATCGCCAAATTTGTACTGGACCCTGATAATGCCGTTAAAAACGAAAATAATCCCAGTACGATAATGATCGATAGGCTTTTCCCTCGACTCTCAGCCATCATACCCCCTCCTTACTATTCCACACTTATTTATAACATGAATTTCCGGAGAAGTTGGCAATAATGCTTATGAATCCAGCATTGAATCAGAAGTAATATTTACATAGATAGGTATCTTGAAATAGTTTCCCCGTTTGCCTGAAACTTACATTGAAGTGAGTTGATCTGAAACCACGATCCTTATTTATCACCAATTCCCAACCGCTTCTTTTGGGGCACAATTACTCGGTTCCAGATGCTTTGCAAAACAATGTAACCGAAGACGACGCCAACCAACGCACTCAAAAAGAAGCTTGGGATGAATAAGAAAATTGAAGTGCCCTACAATTGTTAGACAAGTAAGTCTAATGATTGTGGGGCTTTTCTTGTGACAAAATATAGTAGTCAATT
>NZ_JAHPPD010000111.1 GCF_019061365.1 Lentilactobacillus dabitei | reverse complement strand
TCGCAAACATCATTTTACAGAAATTTGGCCATGGGCCATTCTTTATTTAATTAGTGTTGCACTTAAAGTGTAAATTCAAGTCATAAATAATCTTGCCTCTTTTGGGCTTCAGGAGGCCGGAAATCGTCTTTAAAATGGTCGATTTACCTGCACCATTAGCGCCAATTAATGACACAATCTCACCTTCGTTAATCTCAAAGCTGACGCCCTTGACGGCATTGATCACGCCATAATTGACAACTAAATCATTCACTTGTAGTAACATTGTGTCATTACGCCTCCTCACCTAGATAAGCTTTAATCACTGCTGGGTTCGCCTGGATTTCATCTGGGGTTCCTTGAGCTAGCAAGGAACCATGATCCAATACATAAATGCATTGGGCAAGGTTCATGACCAGCGACATATCATGTTCAATCAACAAAATGGTAATGTGGAAACTATGTTGCACTTTTAAGATCAATTGAGTGAGGTTGGCAGTCTCTTCAGGATTCATCCCGGCAGCTGGTTCATCCAAGAAAAGGATTTGCGGTTTGGTTGCCAGCGCCCGAACAATTTCTAGTCGGCGCTGGGTGCCGTATGGCAAGTTTTTTGCCAACACATCAACATCATCAGTCAATTCAAAGATTGCCAATAATTTCTTAGCTTCTGCCACCAGCCGCGCCTCAGTTTTGTAGTAACTAGGGAACCGGAAGATGGTTGGGATAAAGCCTTCTTTGAATTTGCTGGTCATGGCAATTAACACATTATCCAGCACACTCAGATTTTTAAACAATCGAATATTTTGAAATGTCCGCGAAAGCCCCATATCGGCAATTTTATACGCCCGTTTACCATTGAGCGGGTAAGTCCCATTTTCACCGCTCAAAACAATTGAACCAGATGACGCTGGAATTACACCAGTCAGCAGATTGAACAAAGTGGTTTTCCCAGCCCCATTCGGGCCAATCAGGGCAACCAGTTCATTGTTATCCAAATGCAGGGAAACGTTGGAAACGGCAGTCAAACCACCGAAGTTTTTCACCAGGTTCTCAACTTGTAATAGCTTACTCATGATTCAACCCGCTCCTTTCGTTTTGATCGGCTGAAAATCTTTTTGATGGACAATTCCCAGGTCCCTAGCAGCCCAGATGGTTTGAAAATCATAATCAGGATCAAAGCAGCCGCGTAGATGACCATCCGCAGGGCCCCGAAGTTTTGCAACACGGTATCCAGTACGCCCAAAACAACTGCCGCAACAAACGTGCCGGTGATACTACCGACCCCACCAAGAACCACAATGATCAAAATCGAAATCGACTCCATAATGCCAAAATCGTTCGGTGCAATGGTTTGCAGGTACGATGCATGAAGCGAACCGGCAACGGCTGCTGTTGAAGCGCCAAGAACAAATGCGGCTAGTTTCCACTTAGTGACATTAATTCCCATAGCCTCAGCTGCAATCTCATCTTCGCGAACTGATTTAACTGCGCGTCCAGCCCGACTATGAATGAAGTTGACGATAATGATCGTCGTAACGCAAACCATAATGTATACCGTTGGCCAGTCAGCAAATTGCGGAATATTAAACATCCCAGCTGCCCCACCAGTGATTTTCATATTATTAATGAGAATTCGGATAATTTCTGAAGCCCCCATTGTGGCAATCGCAAGGTAATCACCTCGAAGTCGCAACGTTGGCACCCCAACGATCAAGGCGGCGATAATCGAAATCACGATGCCGATAAAGATTGATGCATAGAAGCCACCTGGCGTGCTGGCGGTTTGTGTGACGATTGCAGTCGCATACGCCCCAATTGCCATGAAACCGGCATGGCCAAGTGAGAACTGACCCGCGAACCCAATAATTAAGTTGAGGCCGGTCGCTAAAATAATATTAATACCAATGGTCACCAACATATTTTCGATAAATGAATCGATCACCCCAACCAAAATCAAAGTATTCATTAAGTAAAAGCCGGCAACCATCATTATCAGCCAAACTAGATTGTATTTAACATTTGCTTTCAAATTAGATCACCTACACTTTTTCTTTGGTATTCTTGCCGAAAATTCCAGCTGGCAAGATCAATAGAATCACAATCAAGACGAAATACACAACGGCATCTTTGTATGCGGACAGCCCAATCGACTGGACAAAGGTTTCCAAAATTCCAATGATAAAGCCACCAACGGAAGCGCCAGGAACCGAACCAATGCCACCAAGGACTGCGGCGACGAACGCCTTGATCCCAGGGGTCATCCCCATCAATGGATCAATTGAGTTATAATACAATCCAATCAGAACACCAGCTGCTCCAGCAAGAGCTGAACCAAGGGCAAAGGTAAACGAAATCGTCCAGTTAATGTTAATCCCAACCAATTCGGCCGCATCAGGGTCAACAGAAACTGCTCGCATTGCTCGGCCCATTTTGGTTTTCTTAATGATCAATTGAAGCAGAACCATCAACACACATGCAGTAACCAAAATAAGAATCTGAATATTTGAAATCAAAACACCGCCAATATGATAGTTGACCTGCTTGATAATCTGCGGGAAATCGCGGGTGTTTGAACTGAATAGGTAAGACATCCCATTTTCAAGCAGAAATGATACCCCGATTGCGGTGATCAGTGCAGTGATCCGCGGAGAACGCCGCAATGGCCGGTAAGCGAAGTATTCAATGATAACCCCACTAGCCGCCCCAACGAGCATCGCCGACAATAATGCACTGATAAAGTTGAAGTGCCAGACATTAATGACGTAATATCCCCAAAAAGCACCCAACATGTAAATATCACCATGCGCAAAGTTGATCAGTTTGATGATCCCGTAAACCATTGTGTACCCGAGAGCAAGCAACGCGTAGATACTTCCAAGTGAAAGCCCATTAATAATTTGCTGAAAAAATGTTTCCAAAATGTGTTCCTCCTCTCGAGGTAAAGTTATTGGCTACGTAGCTGAATGATGCTCCACAAAGCAGAAGCTTAAGCACCTGGCTACGTAGCCGAATGATGCTACACCAAGCAAAAACTTGCACATAAGCACCTTTTCCAGAAATCCAAAAATCAGGATTTCTGGAAAAGGAGACTTATGCTCCAGTTTTTAACCGCTTGGTTCCGCATACTACTTAATATCAAACGAATTGCTTACCTTACCCTTGGTCAACTGTTCGATTGCAATTGGTTTCTCTGGGTCATGGTTCTTGTTCATGGTAATTTTGCCTGTGACACCGTCGAAATCTTTGATGTTTGCGAGACCCTTTGCAATTTTGACAGAGTCTGCAGATTTTTCGTTTTCAATGGCTGTTTTAATCATGTAAACCGAATCATATGCAAGGGCTGAGAATGTTGGCGCATCTTGGTGATAACGGGCCTTGTACTTGTTCATGAATTTGACAGCTGTTGGGTTATCCTTAGCAACATCATCAGAGAATGGGGTCGTGTAGTAGATCTTGCTTGCGTTCTGATCACCAGCAATTTGGGCCAACTTAGGATCGGCCATGCCATCACTACCAACGATTGGAACATTAATACCAGCTTGACGGGCTTGCTTAATAATCAAGCCAAGTTCGTTATAGTAACCAGGAGCATAAATTGCATCAATCTTCTTTGATTTAAATGAGGTCAAAACAGCGTTGAAATCTTTGTCGCCAGCAGTGAAGAATTGGCTATCAACCACTTTGCCGGTGTAAGCTTTCTTGAAGGCTTTTGCCAAACCAGTTCCATAATCACTTGAGTTATCAGCGTAGACGGCAACCCGCTTTGCTTTCAATGTATTGGTCATGAATTTAGCAGCAGTGCTTCCTTGGAAGTTGTTTTGGTAACATGCTCTAAATACGTAGGGTTGAACCTTGCCACTCTTTTGAAGCGTATAAGCTGGGTCAGTCGCTGAAGGACTCACACTTGGAACAGCTGCCTTTGTGATGTTTGGAATCTCGGCAGTCCCGGCATTGGTTGTTGCCGGGCCAACGATTGCCGCAACCTTATCATTATTAACAAGTTGAGCTGCAACGGACGCCGATGTGTTAGTTGAGGTCTTGTTATCGCGAATAATCAACTTAATCTTTTTCTTCTTACCATTTACATTAATTCCGCCATCTTTGTTAATTTCAGCAGCCGCAAGTTGGATCCCTTGCTTCTGTGAATTACCATAGCCGGCAGCGGCACCGGAAAGTTCCATGTTAACGCCAATTTTGATTGTGTTACCAGTTGTTTGGTTCCCTTTAGTTGTCGTTTTGGCGGTACTACATCCGGCAAAAATTCCTGCAGTCATTACAATCGCGGCCATGCTGACAACTTTCTTAATCATCGTTTTCTTCATAAAATCTACCCACTTTCACTATTTATGTATCTAATTTCTAATCCCTAACTTTGATGCGTTAAATCAAGATAAGCACTATTTCTTATATTTACCCCTCCCGAAAGATATAAAAAAACCTCATTCGTTTAATGAATGAGGTTAAAAATCTTGATTGATCAAGCCCTCATCATTAAAAATGAAAATAAGGGCTCAACTTACTGATGACTTGCTAGTGATAAACTAGCTCGCAATCAATGTCGGGTCCTTCATCTTTAATAATAAGGCTAAATCTTGGCTAAGAGGTGCTGCCATGACGATGTTCATATCTGCATTAATAATTTTCATGACCGCTACCTCCTTACCAAGATTTAATGATTGATTAGAAGTATAGTAATCCTCTCATAAAATGTCAACCTTTCTAATCAAATTAGTTTACTCTTATTATTTATTAAAGCCCATAAACGTGATGTCTATGGGCTTTAATGACAATGAATATTTTATAAGATAATCAATTTTCTAGGTGCGGTTGTCAATCTTTCGTTTCCTTGGGCAGTTATTAGCAGGTCATCTTCAATTCGAACGCCGCCCACTTTCGGCAAATAAATTCCAGGTTCAACGGTCATCACATTGTTAACTTCAGAAATGTTTGATTTCCAACGGGGACCAAAATTGGGTCCTTCATGAATGTCCAAGCCAATTCCGTGGCCACTACCATGTTCGTAGTATTTCCCATAGCCTTGCTTGGCGATGTAATCTCGCCCGGCAGCGTCGACTTCTTGACCGTTGGCACCTGGCTTAATGACATCAAACATCAATTCTTGGGCGTTATAGACAATCCGGTGGATCTTTTTCAGTTCATCACCTGGGTCCCCCAAAGCAAACGTCCGGGTACAATCTGATGTGTAACGATCAACATAAAAGCCAAAATCAACGGTAACCATATCACCCTTTTCCAACTGTTTAGTCGAAGCTGATCCATGGGGTAATGCCGACCGATACCCACTGGCGACAATCGTATCAAAACTGGGCTTCTCAGCACCGTGTTCCAACATCCAATTATTTAACCAATTCGACACCTGTCGTTCAGTTTGGCCGATTTGGACATGTTTGATTAACTCGTTAAAGCCTTCGCTTGCCAGGGCAGTTGACTTGCGCAAAGTAGCCACTTCATCGGCGTCTTTTACCTCACGAAGCTTTTCAACCACGCCATTTTCGGCAATTAAGGCATCGCCGAAGAGCTTACTGAGCGTCTGATAGAGCTGGAAACTAACGGAGGTCTCAAACCCAACTCGTTGAAATTTCGGACCAGTTAACACTTTATGGGCGACTTCATAGTAATCACGGGTGATTTCAAGATTAATGTCCTTTGAAAGTGAACTTTCCAATTCAACTTGATAACGAGCATCGGTAATCAGGGTCAAAGAATTCGGGGTCGCCACTAAGCAGCCATCTCCAGGTAATCCTTGAAAGCCGGTTAGGTATTCCAAACTAAATGGATTTGTAACGATAAATGCATCCAACCCAAGTTGGGCCATTGTTTTCTGAAAACGACTGATTCTTTGATTCATTCCGACCACACTCCTATCATTATTTTTGCTGCTTAATCACTAAATACATAGCGCTCATGATCGACCAGCAAGCCAACTGATGTCATCATCACGACAACCACGATCAGGAAAATCAAGACAACCGTCCAGCTTGACGTCAAACTATGAACGTACCCACAAATCATTGGCCCAGCAGCCGCTAACAGATAACCAAAAGACTGCCCCATGCCAGAAACGGCAGCCGTTTCATTCGGGTCACGAGTCTTCAGGTTAAATAAGGTCATTGCTTCACTGAAAGCCATGTTCGTCGAAAGCCCCAGCAAGATGCAGGCCGCGACCGCAAACCAGAAACTCAGGGTCGCCAGCAATAAGCTCCCCAGTCCTGCAAAGAAGATGACGGCAATCGTCAAAACCATGGTTGACTGCCGCTTGGCCTCACTGATGATTCTCGGAATAATAAATGAAAATGGCAAAGCAGTTATTTGGAGTAGTCCCAGCAGATAACCGGCAGTATTCTGCTTAATTCCTGAAGCCATCAAAATCGGTGGCAGCCAGGTCAAAATTGAATAAAACAACAATGACTGTAATCCCATGAAGCCACCAAGTGCCCAGGCTAGCGGTCGCTTCCATGGTGAAGTTTGCGTTTGCCCCTGATGATACGATTTCTTCTTATTAGTTGTCATTTTTGACTGACTAATACTCAATAAAATAGCCACGATAATGGCAATGACTGGAATAATTGAAATAAACTGCATCATGACTTGCCACGAAATCCATTGGCTGATAACGGAACTAAACCCGGCCGAAATCGCGCTCGATAACGACATCGCAAAGACGTACATCCCAGTGTAGGTCCCAATTCGCATCGGAAACAAATAAGAAACCAGCGTCGGCGCCAGAACGTTTAACATGGCAATTCCACAACCGATACAAATCGTTCCAATCAGTAATCCCGTAAAAGAATACACTCGGACAAAGTTTCCAATCGCGAGTAACAACAAGTCCGCCATCGTGACCATTAAGATTCCAAATCGCCGGATAAAAAAGGTAACGGTTGGTGACAATAGCCCAAAACAAATCAGGGGGATCGTCGTCAAACTCCCCAGAAACCATTCCGGTAAACTAAATTAATTTTGAATATTTGCTAAAATTGGCGGGACAACTGTAATCGCCGTCCGCATATTTGCCCCAACCAGAAATATGAGTAAGGCACCAAGAAGAACTCGGTGGGACACTGGCGTTGTTTCTTCTTTCATTTAAAATTCTCTCCTCAATTATGAAATTCTACTTCAGTTCTTTCTCTAATAGTCGCATTTTTCGCCCCATTTGATCGACTGAGGTGCCAATTTGTTGATAACCAAACTTTTCATACAGTCCAATGTGCTTGGTAACGATGTATGCTTTGCGGAAACCAACCTGAGTTAGCTGACTCTCGGCAATGGTGACCAGCTGCTCGCTCAAATGACGACCCCAATAGGCCTCACTCACAAAAACATAGCCGATGAACGGCGAATACCCGCTGGCTTTAACAATGTCTTCTTTGACAATTGCACAAAAGCCGACGAGTTGATCACCATCAGTTAATACAATCACGCGCTCCCAATCCAGGAAGTGATGGGCGATCATCTCATTTGCTAAATATTTACCGGCTGGCCAGGAAACGGCCCCAATTAATTTAGCAAAATGGTGCCATTGAGGATCGTGATCCGCTAAGATAATCTGTTTCAATTTTGGTCTCCTTTCTATAAATTAACTCCAAGTGATTCAATTATAGACTAT
>NZ_JAHPPD010000110.1 GCF_019061365.1 Lentilactobacillus dabitei | reverse complement strand
GGCATTCGATTGTGTTATCTGAAGAATAACATGCTCGAATGCCTTTTTGAATACGTCCAATTATTTAGTGCTTACGTTTGACATTTAAAATGGAACGGCTGAGAGTTTTCCCAATTTGGATTGGGTTTGGCAGCCAATGTCCCCAGATCCCGTAGTTTGATTCTTGATGTGTGGACCAATGAGGGATGGTTTAAAATGGCAGCGATCGCTACAACCAGCGGTTCATGTTTAAACGTATCTACCTTAATCAGTCGGATAATTTGATCAGACTGGCCATATGATTTGATTGTGGCAATCTTTTCCCGTCGATGCCAAATGGTATAACTTTGTTTCTCTTGATTGCCAATAACCAGCCAATTGAGGCCATTGATAAAAATAGTTGTGTAATGCATCGAAATGTTGATGACGGAACTGCCAACAAACTGGTGGAGAAAGAAAATGTCAAATTTCGGCGTCCTCCCCATCGATTGTTGGCGTATTTTTGCTAGGATGTCACCCGTTATCGAGTAAACAGAAAAAGTGTCAGAAACTAAGCCCCATTTCCCGACAATGAGATATTTTGTGTCTTTATATTCATCGATTACCCGACTGGATCTGGTATGGTCCAATTCGGATAAATTTAGTTGAATTATTCGGCTCATAGACGCATTTCCTTTTCGTTTAATATTATCATTTTAACACATGCGTTGGAGAGAAAAGTATTTTTGTGCCAGTAGCTGGTGGTATCAACTCAACTTTTAGCAAAACGCTGATTCCGATCACCGGTCACAAATCTAATAGTTGGTTCTTTACTGACACTCTAATCCTCAAACCTCCTGTCTCACTCTCGTTATTTAAAAATGAATATGGTAAAATCGATTGTGAGGTGTTGCAAATGAAACAGTTTATTGACAATGACTGGTGGGATGTTTTGGAACCAGAATTTGAGAAAACGTACTACCAGCAATTAAGAAAATTTTTAATTTCAGAGTACCAAACCCAGTATATTCATCCAGATATGGATAATATTTTTGAAGCATTTAAGCTCACGCCATTTAACAAAGTGAAAGTGGTGATTTTGGGGCAGGACCCATATCACGAACCTCATCAGGCTCAAGGGCTCAGCTTTTCCGTAATGCCGGGTGTCAGAATTCCCCCTTCACTTCAAAATATTTACAAAGAATTACAGTCCGACTTGGGCATCAAACCTGTTCAGCATGGCTCCCTGGTGAGTTGGGCTAAGCAAGGGGTTTTGTTACTCAACTCAGTTTTGACTGTCCGAAACGGCCAAGCATTCTCGCATAAGGGCAAAGGTTGGGAGCAGCTCACTGATGCAGCCATAAAAAAATTATCTGCCAGAGAAAAACCGGTCGTCTTTATTTTATGGGGGCGGGCAGCCAGAGATAAGATTGCGTTGATTGATACCGACACAAATATCGTGATTCAGTCGGCCCATCCAAGTCCACTTTCGGCAAATCGCGGATTTTTCGGATCCAAACCATTTTCAAAGACCAACGAGGCGCTAGTCGCTATGGGAGAAGAGCCAATTGACTGGCAATTACCAGAAAAAGTGAGTCAATCATCTTAAATCAAAATCACTCATTAATTGGAGGATATAATCGTGGAATTATTTGAAAGTCTTAAACAGAAGATCAACCGGAAAAATATTAGCATTGTGTTTCCAGAGGGCAACGATGCCAGAATTCTTGGGGCAGTCAGTCGCCTTTCCGAGGAAAAAGTACTCAAACCAATTGTACTTGGCAATCCAGATGAAGTTCACAAATTGGCTGCAGATTCAGCAATTGATTTGGGTGATGTTGAAATTATCGATTATCAGAATTTGCCTCAAGTACAGATTGATGAAATGGCCGCTGCAATTGTTGATCGCCGAAAGGGTAAGACTGATGATGCCAAGGCACATGATTGGCTAAAGGATCCAAACTATTTTGGGACAACTTTAGTTTACATGAATAAGGTAGACGGAATGGTATCTGGTGCCATCCATGCAACCAGTGACACGGTTCGCCCAGCTTTACAAATCATCAAAACAAAGCCCGGTGTCAGCTTAATCAGTGGTTCGTTCCTCTTACAAAAAGGGGATCAACGCTTCTTGTTCGCTGATTCGGGTATTAACATTAATCCGAATGCGGAACAACTTGCAGAAATTGCAGTTGTCAGTGCAGATTTTGCCAAAGCGTTTGATATCGATCCCAAAGTTGCCATGTTAAGCTTCTCAACCAAGGGATCCGCTAAGGGCGAGATGGTTGAAAAAGTTCAGCAAGCCACTCAGATGGCCCAAGAAAAAGCGCCTAACGTCCCAATTGATGGTGAATTTCAATTTGATGCCGCATTTGTGCCATCGGTTGCTGCCAAAAAAGCACCAGATTCTAAAGTTGCTGGCCATGCTAACGTCTTCATCTTCCCAGACCTGAATTCTGGCAATATCAGTTATAAGATTGCGGAACGACTTGGCGGGTTTGAAGCGATGGGACCTTTGCTTCAAGGCCTGAATAAGCCGGTTTCGGATCTATCTCGTGGTAGTAGCGAAGATGAGGTTTATAAAGTAGCGATTATTACTGCTGTTCAAGCTTTACAGTAAGGCGATTTCTTTTTGATGAGGTGATTGGTTGAAAAATACAGTAACGGTCAATTCAGCTGAGCAGACGATGCAAATTGGTGAAAAGTTGGCGCAATTTCTCCAGCCTCAAGATTTGATTTTACTTGATGGTGATCTAGGAGCCGGTAAAACGACCTTTACCAAGGGATTGGCTAAAGGACTTGGGATTAAGCGTCCGATTAAGAGTCCGACATTTACAATCATTCGGGAGTATCAAGACGGTCGTATTCCCCTGTACCATATGGATGTCTATCGCTTAGAAGAAGGCGGTGGGGATGATCTGGGTCTTGAAGAATACTTTAATGGTGATGGTGTGAATGTCGTAGAATGGTCCAAGTTCGTGGCTGATGAATTGCCATCAAAATATTTGCGGATCATTTTCCATCGGGATGATGCCCAGGGTGATAATGTTCGGACCCTTACGTTTGAAGCCCAGGGTGATCGGTTTAGCAAAATGATCACTGAGGTGTTAGGAGAGTCTAATGAGTGATGAGGTGAATTTTAGGCTGGCTGAACCAGTAGATGCTCAAGCAATTTTGGCGTTGCTAGTTCGGCTGCAGCGGGAATCCGATACATTTCTTGTGGACTCAGACCTAAGCGAGCTCACCGCGGAGATGGAAGCCGACCAAATTCGGTTAATCAACCAGTCGCACACGAATCTCATGGCAATTGCCTTAAATGGAACCCAACCGATTGGTATTGTCACGGTGGATGGAATTGACCAGGATAGTGGCGAACTAGGCGTTGCGGTCTTGAAACACTTTCAGGGTTACACGATCGGGACTAACTTAGTTGAGCTTGCGATTGAGTGGGCTGTCGATTACAGTATGCTGTCCCATTTGGAATTAACGGTATTTGCCAACAACGCACTGGCAGTTCATATTTATGAAAAGTTGGGATTTAAGCGGGCAAGTACCTTCTCTAAACATGATCAAGAAGCTTATAAAATGATTTTAAATATCCCAGAAAAATAAAGTGACCTCAGAATACATCTGAAATCACTTTTTTATTTGGACTAAATCGCTTTGACAAATTGTCGTAAAGCATTACTCCCAAACTGATGCTGTTCAGTTAACAAAATATTAGCGCAAGCAACACTATCATCTAACGCATTGTGATGATGGTGCAAGTCAATATTGAGATTGTCACACAACGTGTTTAGCTTATGGTTAACAAAATTTGGATAAAACTGTTTAGAAGTCCGCAATGTATCCAACGTGAGATAGTGAGGCGGTTGTAATTCATAACGCTCCAGAGTGCGTTTTAAGACACTATTATCAAACGATGCGTTATGGGCAACCACCAACTTGTTCGCTTCAAATAATGGTGCAATGTGTTCCCAAAGTTCTGGGAAAGTTGGCGACATTGCGACATCTGACTCGTGAATGCCATGAACGTTGATGTTTCGCCAACTAAAATCTGTTTCTGGATTGATCAACGAATAAAATTCATGAGCAATTTGATTGTTTCTAACAATGACCAGCGCCAAAGAACAGGCACTTGCCCGTTTGGCGTTTGCGGTTTCGAAGTCCATTGCGACAAAGTTCATCTTTTTCACCTCATTAATAGTATTATTGTACAAATATCTTCTCAAAAATACAAACAAACGATCGCGAAAGTTCTTTGGCTAACATTGAAAACTTCAATCGTGGTAAAATTAATGTATACGTTTTGGAAACAGAGGAAAAACTGATGACTATTTATGAAAACTTAAAACAACAACATCCAGATATCAAAGTTTTATTAAATGAACCATTGTCCCACTTTACGCACACGCTCACTGGCGGTCCTGCTGATGCATTGGCATTACCGACCTCAGTTGCTCAATGCCAAACCTTGCTTGCATATGCCAATGAGAATCAAATCCCAGTCACGGTTGTCGGCAATGCCAGCAACTTGATTGTTCGAGATGGCGGTATTCGGGGCTTGACGATGATCTTAACTGAAATTAATAAAATTACCAGTCATGAGAATATGATTGTTGCCGATGCTGGGGCTTCGTTAATTAACGTCACCAAGGCGGCCCAACATCATTCTTTAACGGGCATTGAGTTTGCTGCTGGAATTCCGGGTAGTGTCGGCGGGGCGATTTTTATGAACGCCGGTGCTTATGGTGGTGATATTGATGATGTCGTGGTTGGTGCGGAAGTTTTATCTCCTGACAATCAAGTCCTTCACTTGACTCACAAGCAATTGGATTTTGGCTATAGACACTGCAGTGTTCAAGATAACGATCAAATTGTCCTGTCAGCGACATTTTCACTTCGAGCCGGGATTGCCGAAAAAATTCAAAAGGAAATGGATCGACTTAATCAATTACGGGCATCCAAGCAGCCGCTAGAACTACCGTCATGTGGGAGCGTGTTTAAACGACCAAAGGGCTACTTTGCTGGCAAGTTGATTCATGATTCAGGCTTGCAGGGATTCCAAATTGGTGGCGCCCAAGTTTCCACCAAGCATGCCGGCTTCATTGTGAACGTGGATCATGCGACCGCGACTGATTATTTAAATGTGATCAAGCATGTTCAAGCAACTGTATTTGAGAAGTTTGGGGTTCATTTGGAAACTGAAGTCCGAATTATTGGTGAACAACCCACAACGAAATAGGAGTTGGTAATTAGTGCATATTCTCGAAGCTGTTATCTTATTAATGGCCTTAGTGATTTTTTCCAATGTGGTTGATCATTTTGTTCCTGCTGTGCCGGTTAGTCTGATTCAGGTTCTGATTGGTCTGGCGGTTGCAATATTTACGAAAATTTCTATTCCGCTTGAAACAGATTGGTTTCTTCTGCTATTCATTGCACCACTTCTGTTCAATGATGGGCGGCGATTTCCCAAACAAGAGCTGTGGAAGCTGCGAGGGCCCATTTTGGCTAATGCAATTGCATTGGTCTTTTTGACAACGATTGTTGGTGGCTTGTTATTTCATGTGTTAATTCCAACCATGCCTTTATCGGTCAGTTTCGCGCTTGCAGCCATTCTGTCGCCAACCGATCCAGTTGCGGTTCAGTCCATTTCCAAGCGAGCAAAGTTGCCTGAGGGCATTTTGCATATTGTCAGTGGTGAAAGCTTGATCAACGATGCCAGTGGGCTGATTGCGTTTAAATATGCCGTTGCAGCAACGGTTACTGGGGTGTTCTCCCTTAAGGCGGCTGCCATCGACTTTGTTTACATAAGTATCATGGGGTTTGTCAGTGGAATTGTCATTATTGCAATTATTTTACTCATTGAAAACTGGCTGTACCGCCAAGGAATCAATGACGTCATTTTTAGCACTGTCCTGCAAGTGACAACGCCATTTGTCGTTTATTTATTAACCGAGGAATTTTTACATGCTTCCGGGGTGATTGCTGTGGTTGCGGCAGGGATCGTTTTTCACTTTTACGGGACTGCCCCGGATCGAAGTCAACCAGAGCTCAAGTTGGTTAGTGAACGAACTTGGGACATTATTATCTATACCTTAAATGGAATTGTGTTTTTGATTTTAGGGATTGAGCTGCCAATTGCGACAAGCAATGTGATTCAAAATGATAAGATCAATACATTTGCCGCAGTGGGGATTTCGTTCGTTGCCTGGCTGATTTTATTGGTGATCAGAGTCGTGTGGATTTATGTTTATCAATTGGCAAGTACGATTCGATCTCGAAAAGTGAAGTTCGTGAAAACCAAAGAAATGCCAACTTTTAAGGCAGCTTTACTGGCAGGCCTTTCTGGTGTTCGGGGGGCTGTAACAATGGCCGGAGTTTTATCGATCCCAATGGTTGTTGCAAACGGGGATGGATTTCCGGCCCGTTCACTGGCTTTGTTTGTGGCAGCGGGGGTCATCATTATCAGTCTGGTAGTGGCAACAGTGATGTTACCGTTGATTTCAGAAGATAAAGCGCCGCTATTAACCCGAGCAAACGCTGCTAATGATCCGAATGAGCTAACGGAATCCGATAGCGACCCTGACGAACATTATATTTCTGAGGATCAGGCGAGAGTTTATATCATGAAGCTGGCTGTTCAGCGAATTGAAGAAGAACGACGTCCTAGTAATCAAAAGGAAGCTTATGACTTGATTTTGGATTATCAATTCCTGATTCGTAGATTAGAACTGAAATTACAGAACAAACAGGAAATGGACTCGATCATTTCCGATGAATTGGCACTTAGACGGGTTGCATTAAGAGGTGAGCGAGCGACAATTCAACGAATATATAAGGACAAAGAGATTTCTAAGGAAACCTTCCTGATTTCCAATGCCCGACTGCAGCGGCTTGAGAACCGGATGATTCATTCGATTGGTCGAAAAATCAAATTGGGTCATGGCACATCACAGCAATTTATGAGACTGCGCAACAAAATTTCGTTAATGTTAATTCAACGTCATAGTCATCACGATATTTCCGATGAATTAGCACTCGTTCAACGAGAGCAGGCCAAAGGTGCCATTAAAGAATTATCAAGTTATTTTGCCCGTGACGATATTGATAATAACAGGTTTGACGGCCAATCCGTTTACCATCTGATTATTCATTATCGTAATCAGATTGAATTGGCTAAGGAACATTCCAAAAAACAAATTCAAGATCATACACTGCAATATCAGCATTTGCGAATTAAAGCGCTAGCAGCCGAAAGAGAGGGTGTCCAAATTCTGCTGGAACAGGGGAATATTGATTGGGCCATGGCCGCTCGGCTGCGACAATACATTAATTATTCGGAAACGGTGTTGATAATGGATTATCAGAATGATGAGTAGCAGTCCATGAAAAATGCTGCAAGATGATCAGGAACGATAATGATTTTGCCCATTCAAACCATGCTCTAGGATCTTCCAACCCATGGAATTAATGAAGATCATCAAAACAAGCCTACTCGGTTTTCATGGCTCTTCGTCAACTGTTGTTGGTGAAACTAAATTCGAGTTCTAATCACTTTGTGATTAGGGATCTTTTTGTTTTGACCTTGAAAACGTATAGTACTCGCGTTCTAAATCTCCAGAAACTGCGATAGCCAAAGCTAGCTCGTTT
>NZ_JAHPPD010000011.1:21169-40387 GCF_019061365.1 Lentilactobacillus dabitei | reverse complement strand
TTTTATTCTAACGAGAAACAAAAAATCTGTCATCAGTAATAGATAAAATCTATTACCAACAACAGATATTGTAGAACCCTAGTTCGTCTGTTAAACCCGACTCAAAAAAAGACCTATTTCATTAGTCGTCCGGCTAACGAAATAGGTCTTTTTTGAATCGGGTTTAATTAATAACCATTGTAGGATGATTGATTACCAGTGGTATCAGTCCCTGTTGTGGTTGATGCATCGGTATCCGTTTGGGTCTGGGAACTTTGCAGCTTCTTTGACTTGGATAAGCCAAGTGTAGATCGAATATCGTTTGAAACCCGAAGCAATTCAGTTTGAGGAACAACTTGATAGGACAAGCCATCGATCATGGCGTTTTCGCCTTGTAAGGTTTGTGACTTAATATGGTGAGTTGCATCGCCATATTTGGCCCGAACTGCAATCATGTCATCAAATGTCATGTCAGTTTTCATATTTCCTTTGAGAGATGAAAGAATTGACTTATATCTTGGAAGGGAGGTGACGTTCAAACCTTTCATCACCAGCTTTTTAATGATTTGTCGCTGACGGGCTTGACGGCCATAATCCCCACGAGGATCGTCATCACGCATTCGGGCGTAATCTAGGGCTTGTTGACCGTTTAGGTGGGTCTTCTTGCCTTTAACGACGTTTGCATGCCCATATTGGAATGTCAATGGGGGAACAACGTCCACGCCACCGACGGCATTCACCATGGTTTCCAAACCGCCCATATTGATGATCGCGTAGAAGTCAATTGGGATATCCAGCAGGTTCTGGACTGTCTTAACAGCTGTTCCCGGCCCACCAATGGTATAAGCTGCGTTAATCTTCTCGTATTGTTGAGTATCCCCCGGGACATTAACCTGCGTGTCTCTGGCAATACTGGTTAAATGGATTGTTTTCTTTTTAGGATTAATGGTTGCAACAATCATAGTATCCGTTCGACCGGTATCGTGACGGCCAAGTGCACCAGTGTCTGTTCCTAGTAACAAGATCGACAGAGGCTTACCTTTTTGAATGACGGATGATACGTTTCTGGCTTTTTGAATATTTGTTGAATCGTAAGTTTGGGTGAAAGTCTTTTTGGCGCTCTTATAAGCGCCATAGCCCCAAACAAGTCCGCTCCCGACAATAAGGAGGAAAACCAGAAAGACACTCCAGCCGATAATGCGGCGCTTCTTTTTATTGCCCTTCTTGTAATGGGGCTTTTTGTCAGCCCTTCTTGAATATACAGGTTCAAAATCGTTTTTATTGTTTGATGGCATAGTGACTCCTCATTTATAAAAATTCTTACAAAAGTATATTGCACTTTACAGATCAGATGCAGAAATCTTCAGTTATTTAAACATAATTTAATAATTCTCGTCAACTTGCTCTGATGGCTATCCCTCAAATTATAACAAAATGTGGATTCTAATTGTGCTATAATGTGTCATTGTTATTCTTGTTAGAAGTGAGGAATGTGTATGGGAGTATTTGGCTCAGCGGTATCCGGGGTCTTGATTATTCTAATTATGATTGCCCTGGGATTTATATTAGCTAGAAATGATTGGTTTGACAGTAAGATGACCAGCATGTTTGCCAGGCTGGTCACTCAGATTGCTTTACCAGCGTACATGATATCGACCATCATGAGTAAATTTACAGCGAAAATGTTATTAAAGACGTTACCGGATTTATTTTTTCCGATTGTATCGATGCTTTTGCTCTATATTATTTCGATTTTCGTCGTGAGATTTGCTAAGATTCCGAAGATGCACGCTGGCTTATTTAGGTCAATGTTTTCCAACTCTAACACGGTTTTCGTTGGTTTACCAGTTAATATGGCATTGTTTGGTAGATCGAGCTTGCCGTTTGTTTTAGTTTACTACATGGCTAACACGACATTTTTCTGGACATTAGGTGTTTACCTAATCCAAAAGGATGGCAAAGGTGAGGGTGAATTCAACTGGAAAACCACTCTGAAAAAAGTGTTTTCACCGCCACTACTTGGGTTCATGGTCGGAGTTGTTCTGGTTCTGTTTCACGTATCACTCCCCGATTTTATCATGCAGGACTTTAATTACATAGGGAACCTGACAATCCCACTTTCGATGATTTTTATCGGAATTTCCATTAATAGCGTTGATATCACCCGGGTTCGGTTTGATCGCAGTAACTTTTTGATTTTATTCGGTCGGTTTTTACTAGCTCCGGCACTCATGTCGCTGCTCGTGATTCCAACCCATTTACCTCTGCTAATGAAACAGGTGTTTATCATGCAGGCGGCGATGCCAATTATGACAAACGCCCCAGTTGTTTCCAGGCTTTATCATGCTGACTCGGAATACGCGTCGGTCATGGTTGCCGAAACAACGCTGTTGAGCTTGGTGGTCATTCCAATTCTGATGGTATTAGTTCAACAACTATAACAGGGATCTTTGATCATGAGTCACATTATTGGTAACATATTCTTGGATACTAATTTTGTAAAAAGAGGATGAAAGCGTGCCAACACTAGTCATAATGCGTCATGGTGAAAGCCAAGCAAATCGAGACAATATCTTCACTGGGTGGAGCGATGTTGATCTAACCGAAAAGGGGATTCAACAGGCTCATTTTGCTGGCCAGGTCATTAAGTCAGCCGGGGTGCAATTTACGGATGTTCACACATCTTTTTTAAAGCGTGCCATTATTACGACCAACATTGTGTTAGATGAGATTGGACAAAACGATATTGCAGAACACAAAAGCTGGCGGTTAAACGAACGTCACTACGGCGGATTGCGGGGTAAAAACAAGCTTGCCGTTAAGAAGCAAGTTGGCGCCGACCAGTTGAAAGTCTGGCGAAGAAGTTTTACGGTGGTGCCGCCAAAATTGGCCAAGCGAGATGAGGATCCCCGATACAATCGTTATGGGGTTCAAATTCCATTGGCAGAAAGCTTGAAAATGACCATGGATCGCTTGATTCCATATTGGGAAGATCAGATTGCGCCCCAACTTTTAGACGGCAAAAATCAGTTAATCGTTGCTCACGGGAGCACTTTGAGAGCCTTAATTAAATTTTTGGAAAATGTTTCTGATGAGGAGATTCCAAATGTCGAAGTTCCAAATGGCAAGCCGATCCGATATGATTTTAATGAACATTTAAATATTTTGAATAAAGAATTTATGACCAAGTAACCAGGTTAACAATTAATCATTAGAGACTTGGACATATATTAATTTCCAATCAGTCATTATTCGACTGGATCGCCGTAGCCGCTTAGATAAAAGCTGTGCCAGACGGAAGACCCCGGCTATTTAGCTAAAAGGACCAACTATTCCTGCTTTGGAATAGTTGGTCCTTTTCATTAAATCCTAGGGTCAAAACTTAGAATTAACAACTTTTTGACCCGTGGTTATTAGCGCATCCTTAGGCTAAGGCACCCATTGGATCCCATGGCTTCAAAACAGTTGGTTCTTGTTGTTGCGCTTTCTTTTGATCGTCCGAAAGGTATTTCTTATTAATCACAAATTGATAAACAAATTCATCCATCCACTTATCGCTCATGACGAAGTAACCTTTGGTACCAACCTTTTCTCCCCAGCTGTTTTCAACCTTCCATTTAGTTGGTTTGCCATCAACGAGATCAACACCGGTAATGACCATTGCGTGGGTCATCAAACTTTCACTGTAGTCCAAACGTTCTGCTTTGGATAATGAAAGGTCAGTGTCGAATAATTCATCAGGGGCATATAGATCAGTGTCCATAATTCCTTTTTTGCTATTAGAACTTTGACCAACATCACTACCGAACCAAACAGATTCGCCGTTTTCCAGCTGCATAATGGCTAACTTCTTGAGGTCAGCCATTTTCAAGTTTAGATGTTTGACTTGACGACCATTAACAACGTTACCTAACATTTCGATGGTATAAGTTTTGTTAAATGGCTTGTCGTCGGTTGGTGAGTTGATGAGCGAGACATAGTCTTCAAGATTAATTCCAACGTACTTCTTGAAAAAGTCTTGAGGGGTGATGTTTCGATCAATATGGTAATTGTTGTCTTTATCGCGATATTCGAAATCGAATTTGGTAACGGGTTCACCGAGTGCGTAAGTTAACATCCGATAAATTTCATTGAGCATTTTTTCTTTAGTCTTTGAAATTTTGCTGTCCGATGCCTTGTCAGCAACAAGTTCACGAAGAACGGTCGCGTCATGACGTAGCTTGAGGTTCAAGTATTTATTAAGTTGGGCAGACTTTTCACTGCTGAAAGTTTCTGGCATTGCATACTTGGGTACGATGCCGTATTTCTCAATTAATGCACACAGCATGTCCCATTGGCCGCCATCCTGTTGGGGCGTTTGCATCAACCAGGAAACTTTTCTGGAATCCAGTGGTTTGTCAGCCGTCTTGAGTACGTTTTCCAAGAAGTAGTTAGACTTTTCGAATTTGTCCCAGAAGTTGGTGTAGTTTTGGGATAACTCAAAATCATCGCTCACTTTTAATTCGTTCATCAAACGAATCCGCATGGTGTTCAAAGCCGCGAACATCCAGCAACGACCACTTTGTTTTTGATCGGCAACTTTGCCAGTTGATAGATCAATTGAAAATACAGGGGCCATTTTCGATTTGGCACTAAAGTCCTCACTAGAGCCTAATATTCCTTGGTGGGAAACAGCCCGTTCAATAACCTTTGAATCCTTACGGTCATCAAGGTTCTGTTGGAACTTGTTAATTTGGTCTAATTTGATTTCTGATGTCAAAAATGATCACTCTCCTTAATACCAAACTATTTTACGCTCATTAGGCTTAAATCGCCAGAACTTCGCAAGCGAGTGGATAAAATTAGATTGGGGCGAAAGGCGATTTGATCCCAGAATTTAAGTAAAAAAAAAGGAATGCATTCTGGTTTTGGAATGCATTCCTTTTTTTACTTAAATGGCGGGGGCAGCTATTTGTCGCAAGTTTTATCAATATAAGAATTGGGAAGCCAAGTTGCATTTGTAAACATTTTGCTGACTAATGTCTCCGCCTCAATAAAATTATCTTGCTTTTAATACCTCAGGCCCATCTTCTCTACCCACAATCACGGTGTTCACGATGTTTAAAAAGAGACCGTGTTCGACAATGCCCGTCATTTGATCCAGGTCTACTGCCAAGCTGTGAGGATTTTCGATTTGGTGTAGGTGAAGGTCGATGATATCGTTATCCGAATCTGTCTTGACTCGTTGGCCATCCTGAACTCGAAATTCAGGGTTATAGCCCTTTTCTTTGAGCCGTTTGAATAGCTGGCGGCTACCGTAAGGAATAACCTCTAATGGTAGTGGGAATGACCCGAGTTCATCGGCCATTTTGCTTTCGTCAACGATCCACATGTTTTTGTCAGAGTTAATAGCAACAATTTTTTCCCAAAGGTGGGCACCGCCACCGCCCTTGATTCCTTGGAAGTTTTTGTCGATTTGATCTGCACCGTCAATCGTTAAATCAATGTGATCGACTTCGTCTACGCCCTTGGTTGGGATACCCAAAAGATTGGCTTGCTTTCGAGTCCTTTCAGAGGTCGGAACGCCCACAATTGACAAGCCTTCCTTTTTAACACGTTCACCTAATGCATCGACCATGAATTTAACCGTGGATCCGGTTCCGAGGCCAACGACCGTGTTATTTTCAACGTATTTGACAGCTTCTTTACCAACGAGTTGTTTAAGTTCATCCTGATGTGTCATAATAATAGTTCCTTTCGTTTTTAGCCTGTTTAAAGGTTTTACTTACCCACATTGTGCGTTTTTTTAGCCTTTTTGTCAATGTATCAAATCAGCAACAGTTAGTTTATACTAGTAAGAATAAAATATTCTCAAGGGAGTTGCATTAAAATGGATCGTGGATTTGAAATTGTGTCAAAATATGCTAAGGATGATTTAACTATCCCATACCGAACAACTAAAAACGCAGCTGGTTATGACTTTGAAAGTGCAATTGACATGACGATCCCGTCAATTTGGAAAATCAACTTTTTGAAGGTTCTCTGGGCAATCCGTCATCAAAAAACCATTGATGATTCAAAGATCGATGCTGCCAAAAAGATCCTAAAACCATTTTTAATTCCAACCGGCATTAAAGCTTACATGAAACCCAATGAAGTGCTGATCATTGCCAACCGTTCAAGCAATCCTTTGAAACGTGGCCTGGTTATTCCAAATGGGATCGGTGTGATTGACGCTGATTACTATAATAACGAAGGGAATGAAGGTGAAATTTTCGTCCAAATCCTCAATTTTGGGATAACTGACATTAAAGTTGCCAAAGGTGAACGGATCGGCCAAGGGATTTTTATGCCGTATTTGTTAGCCGATCAGGATCAGTCCACTCATAAGCAAACGAGGAGCGGTGGTTTTGGTTCATCAGGCCGCTAAAATTTAAGAGTGGCTAAAGTATGCGGTGAACCAATTATTTTTTAAAGCAAAAGTGCTAAAATTAATATGTAACATTTAGGAGTAGAGGAGAATTTAGTTGGCAAAAGTTAAAACCCAATATGTTTGTCAGAATTGTGGCTACATTTCCCCGAGGTATCTGGGAAGATGCCCAAATTGTAATGAATGGAATACCCTGGTCGAGGAAACGGTCGCGGCCAAGCCCACCGCTTCAAGTGCAACGAGTTTGCGGCGGACCGGCATCCATGATAATAAGCCTGAACCATTAGACAAGGTCAAATTTCAACGAGAAAACCGATTTAAAACTTCAATGGAAGAATTGAATCGGGTCCTTGGTGGTGGTGTTGTGCCGGGGTCGCTGATTTTGATTGGCGGTGATCCGGGAATTGGTAAGTCGACTTTGATGCTGCAAGTTTCAGGCCAACTAAGCAAATCCGGTAAAATTCTTTATGTTTCCGGTGAAGAAAGTGCCAGCCAAATTAAGATGCGGGCTGCCAGGCTTGGTGTCAACGGCGATCAACTCTATGTCTATCCTGAAACGGATATGGATGTAATTAAAAGCACCATTAGTGAGATGAAGCCGGATGCTGTTGTGATCGATTCTGTTCAGACAATGCAGATTCCAGAATTACAATCAGCTACGGGTTCGGTTGCTCAAATCCGCGAAGTGACGGCTGATCTCATGAATATTGCTAAAGGACAAGGCATCACCGTCTTTGTCGTTGGTCACGTTACCAAGGGCGGCGCCATCGCCGGTCCAAAAATTCTCGAGCATATGGTTGATACTGTGCTCTACTTTGAAGGTGATCTCCATCATTCTTATCGGATTTTGCGGACGGTCAAGAATCGGTTTGGCTCGACCAATGAATTAGGGGTTTTCGAAATGCGAATGGATGGCTTGCATGAGGTGACCAATCCATCAGAGATCTTTCTGGAAGAACGATTAAAGGACGCAACTGGTTCTGCGATTGTTGTTTCAATGGAAGGTACCCGACCAATTTTAGTTGAAATTCAAGCATTAGTGACCGCCTCGGTTTTTGGTAACGCTCAACGGACAGCCGCCGGTCTTGATCGGAATCGCGTTTCACTGATTATGGCGGTTCTTGAGAAAAGAGCCGGTTTGATGTTGCAAAATCAGGATGCTTATTTGAAGGCAGCTGGTGGGGTGAAGCTGGATGAACCTGCAATTGATTTGGCAATGGCCGTTAGTATTGCATCGTCTTACAAGAATCGTGGAACCAGCCCAACAGAGTGTTACGTTGGTGAACTGGGGTTGACCGGTGAGGTTCGACGCGTTACCAGAATTGAACAGCGGGTTATAGAGGCCCACAAGCTTGGATTCAAGCGGGTTTTAGTTCCAAGTAACAATTTACAAGGTTGGACGCCACCTAAGGGAATCGAAGTTGTCGGTGTTTCAACGTTATCGCAAGCATTAAAATTAGCCTTGGGATAACATTTATTTTTGAGAGAAGGCGATATTAGTGAGAAGAAAGAGAATTGTTCAAATTGTTTTCACCCTTGCTGGGGCTGCAATTGGCGCCAGTTATTTCAAGTTATTGTGGTTAATTTTACAGGTTAGGTACGGGACGCTTTTCAACAACACCATTACAAATGCGTTGGTTGGTGCAATTATTTTCTATATTATTTCGTTGTTGACAGGAAATTACGTCCTCAAGCTAATTGACCGAATTGAAGGCCAATTGACCAAGCAGAGCCCATTATCTCTTATCTTTGGGACTTTGGGGCTTATTGTTGGCTTGGTAGTGGCAATATTGATTTCAATCGTATTCTTTAGAACCCGGACGTTCTTCTTAAATACGATGATTCCAATTATCTTGATGTTGGTCCTCGGATACTTTGGTTTTCGAATTGGGACAACCCAAAATGATCGTTGGCGCCGGCTTTTTCAATCAAGACGCAAATCAGAATCTGCTAAGGAATCTGGTGAAAAAATCATTGATAAGCCAGTTGATAAAAATTACCATCATTACAAGATTTTGGATACCAATATTTTAATTGACGGCCGAATTTATGACGTTATTAAGACTGGATTTATTGAAGGCACATTGCTGGTTCCTCAATTTGTCCTCTACGAACTGCAATACATCGCTGATTCTAGTGATAGCGTGAAGCGGGTTCGCGGTCGGCGTGGACTTGATATTCTCAATAAGCTGCAAACCGAAAAATTGATTCCAATTGAAATTTACGAAAAAGATTATGAGGATATTGATGAAGTTGATAGCAAATTAATCCAGCTTGCTAAGGACATCGATGGGGTGATTATTACAAATGACTATAACCTCAATAAAGTGATTCAATTCCAGCATGTCCAAGTATTCAACATTAATGCCTTAGCGAATGCGTTACGGCAAAAGATCCTGCCGGGGCAAAATCTCAACGTGATGGTCGTTAAAAACGGAACTGAACGGCAACAAGGAGTTGCTTACCTGGATGACGGAACGATGGTGGTTGTTGAGGATGGTCGTTACTTCTTGAATGATCATATTGACGTTGTGGTTACCAGTGCCATCCAAACTGATGCCGGTAAGATGATTTTTGCTCGACCGGAACATTCAACCAAGAATATTTCTGAAAATAATGAAGAAGACAGCAAGAAAAACAATTCATCAAAGAAAAATGGTAAAAAGAATTGATAACAATCTTTAACTGATACTCAAAAAGATGGGATTAAGACTAAACGTGGCTTGATCCAAGAGTTTAAGAAAAACGGCAGTACATTCTGATTCTGGAATGCATTGCCGTTTTTGCTTAAGCGGCGGGGATTAGCCATTTATCGCAACCCTTATCAATATAAAAATTGTGAGGTAAGTTACATTCATAAACAATTTGCTGACTAACGTCTCAGCCCCTTTATTTTTTAATCAGTTCATTGTAAACTTTAAATACTGACAAAAATGTCGATTAATTTTAAGAAAGAGGCGTTATACATTGGCAAACAATGCAATTCGAGTTCGTTATGCTCCAAGCCCAACCGGCCACTTGCATATCGGAAATGCACGAACAGCCATTTTCAACTATTTATTCGCACGACACAACAAAGGAAAGTTCATTATCCGAATTGAGGATACTGATACGAAACGAAACGTTGTTGACGGTGAAAAGAGCCAGCTTGAAAACTTGAAGTGGCTTGGCTTGGATTGGGACGAAGGTCCTGACGTGGGCGGCAATTTTGGCCCATATCGTCAATCCGAGCGAAAGGAAATTTATGATCCACTCATTCAACAACTATTGGATGAGGGAAAGGCTTACGAATCATATCGAACTGAAGCGCAATTGCAGGCCGACCGCGAAGATCAAAAGGCACGCGGCCAAATGCCTCATTATGAATATGAGTACAAAGGAATGTCCGAAGAGGAAAAGCGACAAGCAATTGCCGATGCAAAAGCAAAAGGATTGAAGCCGGTTATTCGTTTCCGAGTTCCTGAAAATCGTGATTACGCTTGGGACGATATCGTTAAAGGCAAGGTTTCCTTCAATTCCGATACAATTGGTGGCGATTTTGTCATTGCTAAGCGTGACGGAATGCCAACGTACAACTTTGCGGTTGTTGTTGATGACCACATGATGAAAATTAGCCACGTCTTTCGTGGTGATGATCACGTTGCTAATACCCCTAAGCAGTTAATGATCTACGAAGCATTTGGCTGGAATCCACCTAAGTTCGGCCATATGAGCTTAATTATTAGTGCTGATACTGGCAAAAAGCTCAGCAAGCGTGATGAATCTGTCCTGCAATTTATTGAACAGTATCGTAAGCTAGGATATCTGCCTGATGCCATGTTTAACTTCATCCTGCTTTTGGGTTGGTCGCCAGTTGGTGAAGATGAAATCTTTAACAAGAAAGATTTCATCAAGATGTACGATGAAAATCGTCTCAGCAAGTCCCCCGCTAAGTTTGATTCCAAGAAGCTGGAGTGGATTAATAACCAATACGTTAAGGCAGCCGATGACAGCACCGTGATGGACTTAGCCTTACGGCAATTGATTGAAGTGGGTAACATCCCGGAAAATCCTGACGCCAAGACCATTGAATGGGCACGCCAACTCATTAACTTATACAAACGAGAGATGAGTTATATGGCTCAGATTAACGACATGGCTTCTGTTTTCTTCCAAGAACCTGAAGAAATTAGTGGTGAAGCACTGGCCGAAATTTCCAATGACACGGCCCCAGTTGTTCTGAAAGAATTCCAAAAACGGATTCAAGCACTTCCAATTTTTGATTCGGTTGAGGTGTTCAAAACAATCAAAGCAATTCAAAAAGATACTGGGATCAAAGGCCGTCAACTCTGGATGCCAATTCGGATTGCGGTAACTCATGAAATGCACGGTCCAGAATTACCAGAATCTGTTGAATTAGTTGGTCGGCAAAAGGCTGTTGAGCACATTGAGCAGACTTTGAATCAATTAAATAAAGCGTAAATTATTAATTTTATTGTTAGATTAATTGGTCTCGTTGAAAATTCAGCGAGACCTTTTATTATAGGTTATAGTTAGTTTAATAAACTTGACGGTTTTTATGCTATGATTTTAATATAAACTAGTTAAAGAGAGGAATTCGAAATGCTGCAGATATTTAATACGCTCACCCGCAAAAAAGAAAAATTCGAACCGGTCACTCCCGGCATCGTTCATATGTATGTCTGTGGGCCTACCGTCTATAACTACATCCACATCGGAAATGCAAGGAGTGCAATTGCGTTTGATACGGTTCGCAGGTACTTGGAATATCGCGGCTACAAGGTGAAGTATGTTTCGAATTTTACCGACGTTGATGACAAGATGATCAATGCAGCTCGTGAAAATCATACGACCGTTGGCGCAATTGCAGACAAATATATCGCTGCTTTCATGCAGGATACTGCTGCTTTGAATATTTCCTCGGATGTCATTCATCCGCGGGCAACTGAGAACATTCGAGAAATCATTGATTTTGTTAAGACACTTGTTGATAACGGTTCCGCCTATAATGTTGACGGGGATGTTTATTTTCGTGCCCGTAAGTTCCCATCATACGGGGCATTGCCGCACATTAACGTTGATCAGCTCGAAATTGGGGCCAGTCAACACGTGAGTCAAGAAGAAATGGCTAAAAAAGAAGATCCAATTGATTTTGCCCTCTGGAAAAAGTCCAAAGGCGATGAAATCTCATGGGAGTCGCCATGGGGTAAGGGGCGGCCCGGCTGGCATATTGAATGCTCAGTGATGTCGACCAAGTACCTGGGTAAAACGATTGATATTCACGGTGGCGGTGAAGATTTGATTTTTCCGCATCATGAAAATGAACGGGCCCAAAGTGAAGCAAAAACGCATCAAACATTTGTTAAATACTGGATGCACAATGGGTTTGTAACCATCGGTGATGACAATGAAAAGATGAGTAAGTCACTTGGAAACTTCATCACGGTGCATGATTTACTCGAGCATTTGGATGGCCAGGTGATTCGTCTGCTGATGTCGACGACTCATTATCGACGGCCAATTCAGTACAGCGATGCCAGTGTTCAAGAAGCTAAGAGCAATCTCAAGAAGCTGCAAACGGCCTTCAACAACTTGACTTATCGGTTGCATAACGCCGAATCGGGGGATGATCCCAAAACCGATCAGGAAGTTCGTCAGATTGTTGCTGATTTTACAGATGCAATGGACGACGATTTCAATGTTCAAAATGGGATTGCGGCAGTTTATGAATTGGCGAAGTTTGCCAACACTTACAGCGAACGTTCGGTTGTTTTCCAACTGAGCATTCAATTTATTATTAATACCCTCAAACAACTTGCCGGCATTTTCGGGATCAAATTGGAACAAAGTGAATTAAAAGATGACGAAATTTGGAAACTCATTCATGAACGTGAATCCGCCCGCAAGAATAAGGACTTCATTCGCAGTGATGAGATTCGGGAAGAATTAAAAGCCCGCGGAATTGTTCTTGAGGATACACCGCAGGGAACCCGATTTAGAAAGGAACAACAATAGATATGGCTGACAATTACACTCAGCTCAATGGGATTGCATTGGCTTATATGGGAGACGCGGCGTATGAAGTGTTTATTCGCCGTCACCTCATCGAACAAGGCTTAACCAGGCCGACAAGGCTACAGCACGTGGCGACTAACTACGTTTCGGCAAAAGCCCAAGCAGCCTTGATTGATTTAATGGAAACGGATCATTTGTTAAACGATGATGAGTGGGGCTATTTCAAACGGGGGCGTAACGCTAAAAGTCATACCCACGCAAAAAATACAGATGTTATCACTTATCGGATTTCTACCGGCTTTGAAGCGGTATTCGGCTACCTATCACTGAGCGATCAAGATGAGCGGATGAAGCAGATTGCCGAATGGTGCATTGATCAAGTTGAAAACGGGAGATTAAAACATGAAGAATGATCACGAAGAATCACAAAGCGAAGAATTTATTATTGGTCGTCATCCAGTTGTTGCGGCTTTAAAGAGTGACAATCCGGTTAATAAGTTGTTCGTCCAATCGGGCGCCAAAGATGACGATAATATCATTTCAGAAATCATGAATTTGGCTCATAAAAAGCGTTTGGTGATTTCTAAAGTTCCTAAGCAAAAGTTGGATAAATTAGCCAACAATCAAAATCACCAGGGTGTCGTTTTATCTATTGCGGCCTTTAAATACGCGGCGATTGACGACTTGTTTGCTCATTCGGAAAAAGCCGGCATGGCTCCCTTTTTTGTGATTTTGGATAATATTGAAGATCCCCATAATTTAGGTTCGATTATCCGAACTGCCGACGCGGCTGGCGTAACCGGCATTATTATTCCTAAACATCGAGCGGTGGGCCTGACCGCGACAGTTGCTAAGACGTCGGCAGGTGCCATTGAGCGGGTGCCGGTTGCCCGGGTTACTAATCTCTCGGCAACTGTTAAAGAACTAAAAGAGCGCGGCTTGTGGGTCTTTGGAACCGACATTACTGGGACCGATTACCGTCGTTGGGATGCAAAGGGTTCAGTTGCAGTGATTATCGGTAATGAGGGTAAAGGCATTTCGCCGCTGCTCAAAAAGCAAGTGGACGAAATGCTGACGATTCCGATGGTCGGTGATATCCAAAGCTTGAATGCAAGTGTTGCTGCTAGCGTTTTGATCTATCAAGGGTATAATTCACGTCATCCATTAGGGAAATAAGTTTAGAATTGGTGAGACATTATGAAAGATGATCTGTTAATTGTTGACGCTTATAATATGATCGGCAACTGGCCACATTTAAATAAACTCAAGCAGGCAGACCGTCTTGAAGATGCTCGGGATCAATTGTTAGCGGAGTTATCCGAGTACAAAAAATACCGAGACATCAATATGATCGTCGTGTTTGACGCAATGTATGTTCCCGGTAATTCGAAAAGTTTCCGTAGGTTTGATATGGAGATTGTTTGGACGAGTAAGGACCAGACTGCCGATAGTTACATTGAGGCATTGGCACGCAAAAAGCAGAACCGGTTTACTCAAGTGATTGTCGCAACCAGCGACCAAGCAGAGCAGTGGACGATCTTTTCTGCCGGCGCCTTGAGAATCCCTGCCAGAGAATTGCTTGGCGATATGCAACGGGCAAAAAAAGAAGTTGATGTTGAAGCACGGAAACTGACTGATCAATCTCAGGTGATTCGTCATTCACCATGGGACCCGAAGCAATTATTGGAACTGGAAAAGCTCCGAGATCATTTAACGGATGATCAATAAAAATATTAATTTGTTGATATTATAAAATTGGTCTAGGTATGATATCTGTTGAGTGAACCTGGGTTCGCTTGTCAGTGATTATTTCCTTTTGTAATCTAAGTTGCATGATTCATTACAACTTACGAATGCGAGGAAAGTGAATATGATTACTGATGCAGAAATGAAGGTTATTAAGCGAGCCGCAGAGGGTGATCGAGACGCCTTTGAATGGTTATTTAACTTTTATCGGCCAATTTTTAGAAAGGTCCGGCGAAACTTTTTCATTGCAGGGATGGAAACCGAAGATATCGAACAGGAAGCTCGAATCGTGTTGTATCGATCGGCCCAAAAGTTTGAAGATGGTCGCAACGTGTCATTTGGGAGTTATTACAGCCACAACTTGAAAAAACGGGTGTTTGATTTGATCAGGTCGAATAATGCTCAAAAACGATTACCGACTGAATTTATGAATTCTGTGGAAGAGAATGAGGCTTTCTATTCAACCACTGTGGCTGACACGTCTGCCTGGGACCCAGAGGCCTTGGTGATCATGAACGACGATTTTCACCGGCTTTATAAAAGTTGTTCGGGTCTTGAACGGTGGGCATTTGCTTTGGTATTGCCCAACAGCCCGGATCCGATGTTTTGTATGGCCACTGATCGATCTGTTTTGAACGCTTTTGAGCGCTGCCGATTGAAATATCTTAACCGGATAAGTTGACGTCGTTGCAATTGAATGCTAGAATTACTACGCTTGTACCAAGTAGGAGGTGCCAACATGGCACAGAAAAGAGTTGCTTTGGCTTGTTCAGTTTGTGGATCAAGGAATTATACGATTCCCGCCAATCCCAACCGAACAAAACGACTAGAGCTTAATAAGTTTTGTAAGTATTGTGGCAAGTACACTTTGCACAAAGAAACCAGATAGTTTATACAAAGTTAGGGGTTAACAAGTTGAAATTTGCACGATTTTTAAAAAGCGTTGCTGCAGAAATGAAGGTTGTCACCTGGCCAACCGCTAAAGAAAACCGGCGTGATACTAGTACTGTATTGGGTACTTCAATTATCATGGCTATCTTTTTGGGCGCAGTTGACTGGATTGTTCAGTGGGCACTTACATTTCTGGCATAGCCAATTCGAAGAAAATTTGATATAGTTATGTTGATAAAACCTGCAAACAGTGTCAGGTTTTTTTTATTTGATGTGATTTTTTAAGGAGATTATAAAATGGTTGAGTCAGCAGAGAAACAATGGTACGTGTTACATACTTATTCCGGATATGAAAACAAAGTTAAGTTAAATTTGGATAGCCGGAAGGAATCAATGGGGATGCAGGATTACATCTTTAGAGTTGTGGTTCCTGAACAAGAGGAACACGAAGTTAAAAACGGTAAAGATGAAGAAAAGATGGAAAAAACTTTCCCTGGTTATGTACTGGTTGAAATGATCATGACTGACCAAGCTTGGTATATTGTTCGAAACACCCCAGGAGTAACAGGGTTTGTTGGGTCACATGGTCAAGGTAGTAAGCCAACCCCATTGTTGCCAGAAGAAGTGGACCTTGTTTTGAAGCGGATTGGGATGAGTTCTCGTCATGAAGAACTTGATGTCAGTGTTGGCGATACCGTTAAGATCGTTGATGGGGCCTTTACCGGGCTTGATGGTAAAGTAACCGAAATTGATAACGAAAAAATGCGTTTGAAGGTTAACATTGAAATGTTCGGCCGTGAGACCAGCACTGAATTGGAATTTAATCAGGTTGACCCAATCGTTTAACAACAAGTAGGTGGTTAATGTGCTTGGCATAATCATATTAACTTTGATAATCATTCTGTTGGTTGTTGGGTTAGTGATTGCTGCCCATCAATTTAGGCTGCTTGGTAAGCCTTATATGAGTCCTGTTTCGACTAACATCTCAACAACCTTGGATTCAGTTCCGACACTTTTTCTGCCGGGGTATTTTGGTAATCGGTATTCATTTGGCTTTTTGTTAAGGCGGCTGGTGAATCGATATCAAGCAAATAAATCGATGGTTATCTATGTTGATGGCCGCGGCAAGCTTCGAGTCGTTGGTCAACTGTCAAAGTATCGGCCACTTATTCAAGTTATCTTTCAGGATAAACGTTCCCGTCCTCAACAACAGTCAAAGTGGCTGTTGTTCATCTGTCAACGGCTAGCCGATCAGTATGGCGTGGCAACCATTAACCTTGTTGGTCACTCGATGGGATGTATCACAATCTTCTGGCTGCTGACTCACCACCAACAGGAACTACCAGTAGCAATCAGCCGAGTTGTGACAATTGCCGGGCCATTCAATGATTCCGAAATTGCCCGTAATACCCGAGGTGTGGAAGAATACCCAAATGATTCTGCTGGGCCTCGGAAACGGACCGCAATCTATCGGGCCCTTGCTAAGAGAGTTTCCGCAATGCCAAAGGGAATCAAGTTTTTAAACATTGCCGGCACGATCAGTTCGGGTCAGCAGAATGATGGCCAGGTATCTTTAAGAAGTGCATTCTCACTGAGGTATCTATTGCGGGATCCGATTATTTATTATCGGGAATTGGTCATCAGGGGCAAGGGCGCAACTCATCGATTACTACACGAAAATCGAGTTGTTGATGCCCATATTGCCAAATTTATTTGGAATACCTGATTTTAGTTGTTGTTCCATATGTTAGTTTATGGTATATTTAATTGGTATGTTTATGCATACTCACGTGGGAGGAGAAATTTTGATCTCCAATTACCACACACGGACTTAAGGAGGTATGTCTCGTGGCTAAAAAAGTAGCTAATATTGTTAAGTTGCAAATTCCAGCGGGCAAAGCAACACCTGCCCCTCCAGTTGGTCCTGCTTTAGGTCAAGCAGGTATCAACATTATGGGCTTCACCAAGGAATTTAATGCACGTACTGCTGATCAATCAGGAATGATCATTCCTGTTGTTATTACTGTGTATGAAGATCGTTCATTCGACTTTATCACAAAGACTCCACCTGCTGCTGTTTTACTCAAGAAAGCTGCTGGTGTTCAAAAGGGTTCCGGTGAACCAAATACTAACAAGGTTGCCAAAGTTACCAAAGACCAAGTTAAGCAGATTGCCGAAACTAAAATGAAAGACCTAAACGCAGCTGATGTTGAAGCAGCAATGCGCATGGTTGAGGGTACTGCACGTAGCATGGGCTTTACTGTCGAAGGATAGTTTAACTTGTTACATCAGTATCTTTAACGATGACACACTGTTTCACGTCGCGTGGGAGGTTAATCCGTTATAACCACAAAGCAAGGAGGAAAACACACATGGCTCGTAAAAGAGGTAAAAATTATAAGGCAGCACTTGAACAGGTAGATCAAGAAAAATCATATCCTGTAAGCGATGCTGTTGATTTGGTTAAAAAAATTGACTATGCAAAATTCGACGCAACTGTTGAAATTGTATTTAAATTAAACGTTGATACTAAGCAGGCTGACCAACAATTACGTGGTGCCGTTGTCTTACCTAATGGAACTGGTAAGGAACAAACGGTTATCGTATTCGCTAAAGGTGACAACGCTAAAGCAGCAAAGGATGCTGGTGCAGACTTTGTTGGCGATGCAGACTTAGTTCAAAAAATTCAAGATGGCTGGCTTGATTTCGATGTTGCCATTGCAACGCCTGATATGATGGCTCAAGTGGGACGTTTAGGACGAGTTCTTGGACCAAAAGGTTTGATGCCAAACCCTAAGACAGGAACTGTTACAATGGACGTTGCCAAGGCTGTTAAAGAATCTAAAGCCGGTAAGGTTACTTACCGGACTGACCGTGACGGTAATGTTGCCGTTCCAGTTGGTAAGGTATCATTCAGTGCTGACCAATTGGTTGGTAACTTGAAGACCATTGCTGATGTTATCGTAAAGGCCCGTCCAGCTTCTGTTCGTGGTGTTTATGTTAACAACGTTTCAATCTCATCAACATTTGGCCCTGGTGTTAAAGTGGACCTTGATTCATTTGATACTGCCAAAGCTTAATGAGTTTTTGATCTAATAAAAATCCCTAATTGACGGTGAACCCTTCGTTGTGGTAAGCTGTTAGTTGCTGATAAATACGCCTAAGACTCAGGTGGTTTCTTGCCTTAATATCCTGCCGAGGAATTAACTTTCTCTATGTCTTGGTGGGCATGGGGATTTTTTATTAAATCCCAACTAGAATTTTGGGAGGTGAAATTTTGAGTAAGGAAACTGTTGCACTTAAATCAAAAAAAGTTGATGAAGTGACTGACTTATTAAAGAATGCTTCATCAATCGTTATTGTTGACTACCGTGGTTTAACCGTTGCTGAAGTGACTGATTTGCGAAAGCAATTACGTGACGAAGGCGTTAAGATGGAAGTTATCAAGAACAAGATCTTGGATCGAGCTTCTGTTAAAGCTGGATACGAAGATTTAAAGGATACATTCAATGGTCCTACAGCTGTTGCATTCTCTTCAGAGGATCCAATTGCCGGCCCTAAGATTGTTCACAACTTTGCCAAAACCAATGATGCTCTTCAATTAAAGGGTGGCGTTATTGACGGTAAGGTTGCAAGTCTTGACGAAATCACTGCATATGCTGCATTGCCTAGCCGTGAAGAATTGTTATCTACTCTTGCTAATATTCTTCAAGCACCTGTACGTAACGTTGCATACGCTGTTAAAGCAATTGCTGACAAAAAATCTGACGATGGCGACGCTGCCTAGTTAGATCAAAATAATTCCAATAAATGGAGGAAAATATAATGGCTTTTGATAAAGATAGTATTATTGATCAATTAAAAGATGCTTCAATCACTGACCTTAACGACTTAGTTAAGTCAATTGAAGACGAATTTGGTGTTTCTGCTTCTGCTCCAGTTGCTGCTGCAGGTGCTGCTGGTGGCGACGCTGCTACCAAAGATTCATACGATGTTGAATTAACTGAATCTGGTGACCAAAAGGTTAAAGCCATCAAGGCTATCCGTGACATCACTGGTCTTGGCTTGAAGGATGCTAAGGGTCTTGTTGACAAGGTACCTTCAATCGTCAAGGAAGGCGCTACTGAAGACGAAGCTAACGAAATCAAGGAAAAGCTTGAAGCTGTTGGTGGTACAGT
>NZ_JAHPPD010000011.1:0-21121 GCF_019061365.1 Lentilactobacillus dabitei | reverse complement strand
TACCCTTAAGTAATAGGGTTATAATTAGATTAAATTAAATCGCTTCATATCGACATTAACTGTTGATATGAAGCGATTTTTTTGTGTCTTCAATTGGATATGTGAGAAAGCGGAGTGATAATTATGTGGCAGTTTCTGTGGCATTTACAAAAGGTGCCACAGCTTTCTGCCACACTTCCGAAATTACTTGCCATTATTAGGTTTAAAAAGAGTGCCATTCATTTCGTTAATCAATTTTAAAGCTCCCTGCTTCGTTGGCCGTGTATATGAGTCTGTCATTGTTAAAGATGAGTGGCCCAGCCAATGCATAATATCAGTGGGTGAAAAGTTATTAGATCTAGCCATTGTGGCAAAATAATGACGTAGAAGATGGGGGTAAACGTGGACACCACAGGCACGTTCTACCTTTTTAAAAATTTTGTTAGGGTATTCTGGATGTATGGGTTCACCATAATCTTCCATTACGAATAGAAATGAGTCGTTGTTGTATTGTCTGCCACATTGAGTACATATGTTTTTTGAGTATTGAAGCGAAAATTTTAACAGCTCAACAAGTTCTCCCGTAACATAATTTTTGCGATAGCTGGCGTGATTCTTTAATTTTCCACCACCTTCCTCGTAACGAGTGCGTGCCATATCGTACGTGATCTCACAGGCTTCCTGGCCACCTTGCTTAAAAAACTTAAGGGACTTATACCGCAACCCAGAAATTTCCTCACGACGCGCTCCCAGCGCTAATAAGCAGATGAGGGTATACCAATATTTGCTCAAATATTCCCTTGCTGTCTTCATGAATAATTGATAATCTTGTGGTTCCAGCTTGGCTGGCTTAGGCTCCTTAGCACCTTCAATTGAGATGTCTTTTAATTTGTTTTTAGAAATCACATCATTACGTTCAGCAGCATTCATAATGATTTGCATAACAGAATTTATTGTACTGATGGTCGTCTTAGCGTAGCCATCTTTAACTTTGCTATCAATAAAATGCTGATACTGTTGCCGACTAATATCGGTTAACGCCATATTTCCAAATACAGGTTTGAGATGCTTTGCGAAATACATATCTTTTTGCGCAATTGTTGCCGGACGCCACTTACCGATATCAACTGATCGTTTACGAATTACTTCATAGTAAGCTTCGACTGTTGTTCGCCGGTTATTCAAAGCGTTAACGAAGCCATTATCAATATCGTTTTGAAATTTGTGTAAAGCAACTTCGGCATCTTGCCAATCACGAAAGCCACTTTTTTTGTATTCTCGGCGCTTATGTTCAGCATCGTAGTAGGTGAAGCGAATTCCGTATTTCTTACCATTTTTAACTGGGTATTCGTAGATATTGGGATGGCGCTTCATTGGTTTCCATTTTGCCATGTCATCATTTCCTTTCAATGTGTATTTTTAATTGATTTGTTTACAAAATAGGGCACGTATGTTCTCTAAACGTTCTAAATAAAAACTTCCTTAGGAAGTTCTTATTTAGAACTTCTTTGAAGTTTTAATAAATATTGTCCTTGCGCCTTAGCAACTAAAGGAGGGATAGCATTTCCAATCATTTGAGCCAATAATGATTTTGGATATTTTTCGTTAAAATAGTAATTTTTAGGAAATGACTGTAATAATGAAGCTTCCCTAACGCTAATGCTTCTGTTTTGTTCCGGATGTAAAAATCGTCCTTTAGAAGGGGACAAACATCCACCAGTAATTGTTGGAGAAGGAGTATCCCATTTCATTCGGCCATATACATCTGAAAACCCAACGTTCTTATGCTTATGACACTTTAACCAATAGCTTTCAGGAAGGTCTTTCCGGCTTCCACCATTTTTAGGAATCATACTGATAATTTTTTCAATATATTCAGTATGATTAGAATGAATTTTTTGAAGAATATCTGTACTTTTTTTCGGTGGAGTTAGATTACCAATACAGTCCCTTACTGTTTTTATATTTTTAGTTGTAAAATCTGGGAAATTTGGTTGTTGTTTTTTTGAACCTAATAAAACCAGCCTTTTTCTATTTTGTGGTACCCCAAAGTTTTTAACATTAATTATTTTTAAATCTAAAAAATAACCACATCGTTTTAGGGCAACAAGCATTTCTTTAAATTTATTAAAATGAACAATTTGCGGAACATTTTCCATCATAATAAATTCAGGAGATATAATCTTAACTACTCTTAAATATTCTTGAATTAACATATTTCTGCTGTCTTTATAGTTAGATCGTTTATTATTTCGATTCATTTGTGTGAATCCCTGACATGGGGGACAACCAGCAACTAAATTTACATTTTCCATTTGCTTAAATGTTGTGTCTGTTACCTTTTGAATATCTGAATTAATTATTTTAACATTCGGATGATTTGTAGCATAAATATTTGATATTTTTCTATCCAGTTCAATTGCATATTCCACATTTATTTCGCTTTGCTCTAAACCCTCGGTCAAGCCTCCACATCCTGAAAAAAGATCAATTGCGTTTATTCTCATTAATTATCACCTTTATGCTTTTTTTCAAATAAGCTTAAGAAGTTCTCTAGAATTCCCTGAATTTTTCTTACGTTTTCTTTGTCTTGTTCATTACTGCTATTAATCAATTGCTGTGTTAGTTCTTTAAAGAATGCGTAATATTCACTGTTGTTAATTTTACTATCCCCAATTTTTTTACAGGCAATATCATGCAGTGTTCCCTTTTTGTCACTTTTGTTTAATTCGATTTGAATCTGATAAAGCTTACATATTTCATTTAAAAATGGTTCATTCCAGATAATATCCTCAGGAGTATTTTCGGGCAAAAAATCAACATTAGTATAATAATACTCCAAATATTTTCTTTGAGCATCTAGTTTTATTTCGTCTTTTGATGTTGAGTGTTTCTCGTTTCTTCCCTTTGAAGATGGAAAGGGAATCTTTTTAGATATTTTTTCGATAGCAGAATTAATAAAATTGGGATCCTCAGCCTCTTTTACAGTTAAATTATTAATAGCTACTTTTTCAATTCTTTTATCCCCATCAAGGAGATAGAACCAATCTGTTAGTTGATGTAGAGACGATTGCAAAATATCTAATTTTTGTAAACTGTCAGCTCCCTCATGAGTGTACTCAACAGAAATAATATTTGCATCTATATTCATAGTTTTTATAACTGAATCTAAAAGTAATTTTGTCGCTTCATCTTCAACAAAAACAGTACAATTTGAAGAAACAGGTATTTCTAATTCATTAAATACTTCGTTAGGGGAACTGCTATTTTTAATAATAGCATTATTTATTTCTTTAATATTAGAGTTAACTGATATAGATTTAATAGCATTATCTGGTAGGCATGAAATAAATTTTTCCGAGTGAGTAGCAATAATTATTTGACTTTTAGTTCTTTTTAATTCAGTTAGTAAAAAGAGCAATAAGCGTTTTTGCGCACCAGGATACAAAGAGGTTTCTGGTTCATCTAAAAGGATTAAACTTGATGTACTAATAGAACAAAGCTTATGGACAAGCTGTATTACGGTAAATTCGCCGCTCCCTGCATGGGCTTCAGTATACTGAAAATCCTTTTTTTTGATTAAAGCAGAAATCCCCCAATTTCTAAAAAAATGATGGTACACTATTCTACCACTTACATATTCAGTTCCAAGAATTTCAGAAATAAAATGAAGTTCTGTTGTTGTCAATGTATGAGGAAGCTTGTTTTGAATTTTATGATTGTTAGTACTATAAAGTGATTTTCCACGAAAAGCTTTTTGTAATTTTGGGGAAACTCTTCTAATGAAATCCTGTTTAGTTACTGTTTTTATATCAGAAATGGATCCAAAGTAAAAGAATTTATCATAGGCACTCAGCTCTTGTCTAAAATCCAAGTAGAGACAATTCCAATCAATTGGGGGACGGCGGTTACCACTAATTTTCATCCGATACATTTTCTTTATTTTGTCAGTTTCCCAATAGTCCAAGTTTTTTCTTTTGGTTTTTGTCCCTGGACGCGATGATCTCCTCATTACTGTTTGGTTGAAATTTCCGTCTTCATAATAAGAATAGACAAAGCATTGAGGCATTCCCTTTCCATCACCATCCTTTATTGGATCAACAGTTGTTGAAAACCAATAATACGCAGGGGTTTGTCCCCTTGGACATCCATACAAAGCATGAAGTATGGAACTTTTTCCACAACCATTTTTTCCTACGAGTACAGTTAATGGAAATTCAAAATTTATTTCACTGAAAGGAATAAAATTTTTATAGTATGGAAATTTTATTGAAGAAATGTACTTTTTAAATTTATTGTTTGATTTATCCTGAGTTATGTCAGTAATTAACTTATGGATTTTCTCGTTTGTTCTCATACATTTTGAGATCCTTTCTCTAAATTCAGCTTTTATAGTCCTCAGCATTTAAACTAAGTTCCCCGATGGGAGTTGGACCTATCGTTGGCACCGGTGGGGAAAGCTAATTTATCTTTGAAGGTTTGAAACAGCATCAGATAATGCATCAGCTAAATTAACAGCAGCATCTGAAACATCATCTGAACTTTTTCCTGATAAAGTATCAGATAAGCGTGAAGACAAGGCAGCTAATTTTATGGATGTTAAAGAGGGAAAGCGATTTGCAAATAGTTGATAAGCATTTTGAATAGCCTGAGCATCCATTCTTACACCATTATCGTTGTCTTGGTCATCAACTGCATATCCCATATCAGAAATCACTTCAGAAAGATCATTACCATTATCTGATGAATCATAAGCTGCTTTAGGCGTAATATTCTCAAAATCAGCTAAAACATCGTCTTGATCTTGAGAATACATAGTACGTACAATAGATAGCATATTGCTGATATCAGATTTTTGTTGGACATAATCATTAGTTGACTGAGTGGTTCCTGATGAACCTGAGTTACTGGTGTTATTGTTCGTATTAGTGGTTCCTGATGAACCTGAGTTACTGGTGTTATTGTTCGTATTAGTGGTTCCTGATGAACCTGAGTTACTGGTGTTATTGTTCGTATTATTATTTGTAGATACAACTACTTTACTTAAGTTGCCCTTCC
Source organism: Lentilactobacillus dabitei (assembly GCF_019061365.1). GTDB lineage: Bacteria > Bacillota > Bacilli > Lactobacillales > Lactobacillaceae > Lentilactobacillus > Lentilactobacillus dabitei. The sequence continues at coordinate 16,084 of NZ_JAHPPD010000011.1, read as the reverse complement.
ATATCCAACCTTTAACCTTATTATTACCACTCTTTAAATAATAATAAGTGGCCTCTTTACCATTTGCTTTTTTAACTTTAGCTGATTCAGTAGCATAAAAGGTCCATGAAAGATAGTTAGCAGCCCTGTGAGCCTTCTTATTTAAGCGAGGGTTAGTGTATAGATAACCCTTATTAACATTGTAAGGAGTCTTACTTAGCTTCTTATAACTAATAACTCGGGCTAGTTTTGTCTTAGCAAGCGCGTTTGGACTAGTAAATGTAGATACACTAATACCAGAAACTGTTCCCAATGTCATCGCTAAGATTGCCGAATAAATTAATTTACTTTTCATAGTATTCCTCCTAAATTTCAGCTTTTAAAGTCATCAGTATTTGGACTAGTTTATTAATAAATACCTTGCTTGAACCAACTATAACCAGAACGATTGACAGCATATGTGTAATAGCTATTGCTGTTGAAATGACCACTTTCAACTTGCCAATCGTAACTGGCCACATGATGAATTAACAAGTGGTGTCCACGGTGGATGCGGTATCTCTTAACAGCGTAACTTTTGTAAAGAGGGTAGGTGTTTCGAATCTTTACAATTGTTGACGTTTTAGTAACTGTAACCCAGTGAGGATGTGTCCAGTAGGTAAAACTATGATTTGCGGATACAGTGGTTGTAGAAACACCAATGCCAAGCGATAATGCTGTGATTCCCAATAAAATTGATTTTCTAAATTTCATATTTATAGCTCCTCAAAATTCTGATCATATTTTTAATGAACTTTAACGTAATCGACAATAATATCAGATTTTAATGTTTTACCATTTAGCGTAACAGTGTCAGTTAGACCAGACCCCTTTACGGTGATTGTGTCGCCCTCATGAATAGGGTGGGTTTATTCAAACTCGATATCTACAACTGATTCTTCTAATTGGTGCAACCAACGATGACCCACTTAGTAATCATCACCAACGTTATATTTTATTTCCCCATTTTGGACTTCCAGAAGCTCCTTGCTTTTATCTGATGGGTTGGGAACGATTATATGACTGTATTTGTGATTCAATTTTGCGGACTCTGTTTTAGCATTTCTTACAAGAGAATTCCAAACAGATATTGAACCGCCATTTAGATCTTGAATAACTCTTGCATCTTTGGAAAGGTCGATTTCAAATAGTTCTTATTCCCCATCGTATTTAAAACTTCCAAACATAGAAGTATGTGCTAGATTATTTCCAGTTGAATCTTTTACAGTTATATAATTTGCATTCACACTATCTGGAAGTGGTGAATACTTTTCTGCTGCATTTTGGCCAATGTTCCAGGCACCACGGACAGCTGCTTTTAGTTGATTATCAGACATGCTGAGAATATCCGAGTCTAAAATGATAACGGTTGCTGAATCGGCTTTTGAATAGTAAACGTTATCAATTGCTCCATGGTACTTAGTCGAAAGTTTTGATAAATATGATTGCAATTCCTGGTAATTAAGTTTTTCGTTCTTCTTACGTTGAATTTTTACTTGTTTTTTTAAAGCTTGATTTTCAGAAGATGATTCAGCTTTTCGTTTCGACGAAGATTCGGCTTTTGCCTTTTTTACTGAGGATGCTTTTACTGTAGAACTAGATGATTTATGTGACTCTTGAGATTGGGTGGTACTTGATGATCCATCACTCGAACTTGTCGAAGGATCGAGCATTCCTGCACCGATGCTTAGAACAAATAAAGCAATGGCAATTTTTCCGAATTTTGATTTGTGAAATTTTTCTGATCGACCTTTAATTGCCCAATAAACTGTGAACCCAATTGCAAAAATAAACAAAGTTGTACCGATATTCATCCACATACTAACTCGCTCCTTACTATATTCCCACATAAATCACAAGCAATATCTAGCCTGTCATCTCCTTAATCAATCTAGCATGTCAATGGGTGACCCATAACGGTGTACCAAATCATAATAACTGTCTGGTCCACACCCGTTTTCCTCAACATATAATAGTCCCATCAACGCAGTTGCGAACTGATTGGCTTCGTATTCGCAGGTTCCATGGCTTAATCGCCCAGTCTGATACCCATTTATTCCTGGTTGGCAAATAATATGACCCAATTCGTGACCACAGGTAAAATTGCGTTGTACGGAATCACGAATGCTTTCATTTAACAAGATAATTGGGCATTTATCAAAATAAGCAGTTTGGCCGAGTGGGTGGGGACCAAATGCTTCCCAACGAATCTCAATATCCAATTTCTCTGTTATAAGAAAAGGATCAGCCGTTCCATTATTGAATACAATACTTTTGACCATTTCTCTGACAAAATTATTTGCGACTATCTTTTTGCTTCTGTTTGTCCCAAAAAAGTCCTTCCAAAACTCTTCTAACTTGCTTCTGCTCTTCATCGGTTAATCCCTCACCCCCATAAGTCATGCCATTGGCATTTTCCTCAAGAAATCTCTTGAGGTCTTTTTTATCCTCATTGGTTGCCCAAGAAGGGGTATGACCATTTCGATCAATAGTGTTTCCTAATAAATAATCAGTAGAGACATTAAAAAAATTTGCAAGTGTTACAAGTGAATCTTTACTAGGCTCACGTAAATTTTTCTCATATAAAGAGATAGAAGCCTTGCTTACATTAATTTTCTTGCCCAATTCTTCCTGGGTAAGCTTGTGTTCGGTACGTAATTGTTTTAAGCGTGTTCCGAAATCCAAATGTATCACCTCAATTCATATAATAAAGTTTACAAATAGCAAACACAATAAAAGTTGACAAAATGTTGATTTTTTGTTGACAATCAACATAAAGTAAACTAAAATGTTTACATAAAGTTAATTAGGGGGTGATCTAATGAACAGCATTTTACGTGAGACAAGGCTTAAAAAAGGTTTAACCATGCAACAAATAGCAGACAAAGTCGGCATTTCAAAAAGTTATTATTCTCTTATAGAACGAGGAGAACGGCGTGCTAGCTATGAGTTGACTTTCAAAATTGCTAAAATTCTAAAAACTAAACCAGATTGTATTTTTTTAGAGTTTCAGTCAACTCTAAGTAAACAAAAAGATTCTTCTTCGCAGAAGGTAGGCACGTAAGGAGGTGAAAGAATGAACGAAGGAAACTTTAGTAAGCATCAGTATCTAACTGAGTTTAAAGAATCAAATCCACCATTTAAAGATGCACCAGGGTTTGATGATATTCCACAGTATGGAAAAGAAATTGTGGATCTTTTAAAAAAGAAAGACTTAACGCACGAGGAAGCGTACGCAAGTCTTCAATATGCCTATAACTTGATTAAATATGAATCCAATTTTTTAAAGATCTGATTCAATCAAAGAAACAGGTTCTAAAGTATCAGTTGCCGAAACTTTGTAGAAAGGCAAATCGACTTTTCCATCTAGACTTTTAATCTTGTAGATAAAGGGTGAGGTTGCTTTACGTCCTTCAAATCGGAAACAAGATTAAACAGAATTCTAAACACAACATCAGCATTTTTTAAATTGCTGGTACCGATATAAGTGCTGTAGAACTCATGTGATTGAAGCCGATTTAAACCTTGAATTAGAGAAAAGTCGTTGCTTGGCACTTCATCTTTAAAAAAGTAAAAACCGTTTTCTCCAACGACAACTTTCTTGTATGAAACCTGATTTGGAAGATTTCCGTGGTTCTGATACAAATCGGCAGTATAAAGCCTTTCATTCAATGCAAAGACTAATTTATACGACTTTGTTTCTGGCAACATTGATAGTTCATTGAGCAAATACTGAAATGTCTCTAGCTGAGCTAACTTCATAAATTTTCACCACCTTTAATGGAATAACTCAATTATCCCACTAAATGAATGATGTTGATGAGAATCCTGCAAGGTGAGCACGTAAGGAGGTGAATACATGGATAAGTTAAACATGAATCTAAGCGTCCATTCTTTGGATGAATTAAAAGAGTTGCTACCGCAAATAGCAACTCTTGCTAAGAACTATGAGATTAATTTGAACGTTAATCTTATGCCATCTGACGATCAAATGGCAATTCTAAAGGCTATCAAGCGTAACACTGAACCATCTACTTCAGAGGACTCAACAGAGATCAATGATGACTTTTAATGAGGAGATTAAGTAATGAAACTAGATCACACAAAGCAAGATAAATTTTCGAATATTGCCGATACGTTTATTACCGAATTGGTAAAAGCCGATTACAGTCTGAGCGATACCGAATTTCTATTTGATTATATCAAATCTCAAATGGCAGGTATGGCATTAAAACCGAAGCCCCACAAAGAAGTGGAAGACCATAACGAACGCTACAGAAAGATTGTTGTCAAGGAGCCACATGGACACGCGATGACGTTAATTTTTGGCGACCCTCATATGATACACACAATTATAGATACTGATGATAACTACTTTGTGGTCGAAATCGAAGACTCTTATGGATTCTTTACAACAGAAAATGGAAAGGGATTCTCAAAAAAGAATCCCTCATCTAAATATTAACGAATATTTTCCTTCCAATACCTGTAGCCACTAACAGTTAGTGGTTCGTGATGATCACGTAAAGTAACCCGTGCATGTTCAGGACCAGGCGTATTTGACCAATCAATCTCATAGTTGGTAAATCCGATATCATATAAGTCTTTTAATGCGCGCATCATATTTTCGTCTGTATACCCCTTTGCCTCACTAGCATCTGTAACGTTGCTTAATATGGCTTTCATATTTTCACTGTTTTTAGATGCTTTGACAAATTCAGCCAAGAGAAAATTTTCTATCTCATCATAATCTTGCAATTTTTATCACCTCCCTCCTATTTTTCCACCTCGTTGTAGGGAGGAAAGTCAAAAAAATCATGATAAGAAATATCAAGTGCTTTACACAATTTGCGTATGGTACCTACTCTCGGATTCTTACTTTCACCATTAACAATTCCGTTTAATGTTGTTTGAGGAACACCAGATAAAGTAGCAAGTCTATTAACTGTGAGGTTTCTCTCATTGAGGAAAGTGAAAAGTCGTTCTGATATAAGTTGTGCGTCGGTTTTCATTGCTTAGCTCCTAACTATTACGAATATCTCTAGTATAAGAGATATTTTTACAAGAAATTACCGAAATACCGTTGATAGTTATCTTTATGGCGGTATAATAAAGTTACCTAAATAAAGGTAGGTGATAAAAATGATTGGTGACAACCTTAAAAGATTGAGGAGATTGAAGAATTACTCGCAAATTGATCTATCTAAGCTTTCCGGTGTATCTCAAACAACAATTAGCGATGTTGAAAACAACTTGTATACACCGAATATCAAAAAAATCGTCGCGCTCGCTAAAACATTAAACGTTGATGTCAATGAATTACTGACAGATGAGGATAAGGAGGTGACCAAGTAATGCGAAAAGGGGTTTGGCGCGACCTGTTAGACGGAGCTGCCAAACTAGCTTCACTTGCCAAGAAACTAAGAGATACGAGGAGGTGAGAAGATATGAGGAAGGAAAGTTTCTCAGAAAGGGTCAACGATGCTATCAACGATGCTATGGAAGCATTTGTTGACTGGAACGATGATCATCCTTGGTTCCCGGCGATTGTATGGCCAATTATTGTTGGAGTGGTTTGGGGATTGCTTGACGCGATATTTAATTAAGTAGGTTCTTAATTACTTGAACAATTACAGCGACTGCGATCGGCCAGCCATAGATTTGGAAATACAGCCAAAATGTGCGTTCCCAAGAATGATTTAACTCATCTAGGTAATCTTTTCCATCAGATGTTAGCCACTCTACGTTACCAAGAACACCGGCTCTGTAATTCCCATTATTATCCTGATTATATACGACATGGACATAGTGCAAATGGTCTTTTTCAGAATCAAGTCTGTTGATATCCTCTTTTAATGTTAATGGATTCATTTTCAACTTATCGGGGGCTTCAGACATAAATGCATCTAAGCCTCTAGTTCCATAATCATATTTCTTTAGTAAATTGAGAATCTTTTTATCCCGTTTTTCACTAGGTTTCATTTTTCCACCTCGTTGTAGGGCGGAAAGTCGAAGAAGTCTTTGACTGAAATACCTAATGCCTTACACAAAAGGCGAATAGTATCAGCTTTGGGTACGCCAGTAGGCCGACTTTCTAAGGATGTTAAGGTGGATTGTCTGACCCCTGAAAGAGTAGCCAGACGATTTACTGTTAAGTTTCTTTCTCTAATTAATTGGTAGATTCGATTGAGAATCAACTCATGATCAGTCATGTAAAAATCTCCTTTAACGGTTATACGTTAAGTCTACCAATTATTTTTTGAACTGATTACCGTAAATACGTTGACATTTACCTTAAATGCGTTATTATATAAATGTACCGCAAATACGTTAACTAAGGAGGCACGAAAATGACTGTTGGACAAAACGTAAGAAAGTATCGATTGGCTCTTGGATTGTCTCAGGGACGACTATCAGATATGAGCACCGTTCCACAAACGACAATTAGCACTATTGAACACGGTGCTACGCCAAATGCACGAATTGCAAATGCACTCGCTAAAGCATTAAATGTTTCAATTGAAGATTTGCTTGATGAAGAACAGGAGGTGACCAAGTAGTGCAAGTAACAGAGGAACAACTCAAGGCATTCCCAGAAGAAGAGCGTCCGGTTGTCCGTCGATTATTAACTAAGCAAAGCAATCCGAAGGCTATGGTACTGAAACAAGAGGTTCATGACTGGGCGTGTGCCAGAGCTTATACGGATGATGGACACCAGCTGTTTCCCTGGAGTCAGTTAGTTTCTTCAGTAAATATGGCGATTAAATTAAAACTTAGCTTGAAGGACATTCGTAAGTTGACTGATGAACAGGTTCCAGAAGCTCGAAAGTTATTTGAGAAGTTTAAAGCAGACTTCGATATTTAGTTTTCAAAGAACGAAAGGATGATACAAATGAATGAACTAATTAAAACTTTCAAACAAAATGATGGTTCCGTTGCTGTCGACGGTCGGGACCTGCATGACTTCCTGGAAGTAAAGGAACGATATAACGACTGGTTCAGAGATATGCAAAAGTATGGATTTACTGAAAACGTTGATTTCATTAGTTTTACTGGAAAAAAAGTAAAACCTCAAGGTGGCCGTCCTCAAGTAAACCACGCATTGACTCTGGACATGGCAAAGGAATTATCCATGATTCAAAGAACGGACAGAGGCAAGCAAGCTCGACAATATTTTATCGCAATGGAGAAGCAAGCTAAGGCCCAGCCACAATTGCCGTTACCGAAAGATTACCCAAGTGCATTACGAGCCTTGGCTGATTCGATGGAAGAGAATCAGAAGCTTAAGCCGGCTGCGGATTACACTCAAAAGATGCTTGCTAATCCAGGGTTAGAAACCACGTCAATGATTGCCAAGAATTACGGGATGTCGACCGCCAAGTTCAATCAGTTGCTGCACAAAATGGGGATTCAGTACCGGCAGGGGAAAACGTGGTTGCTATACGCCAAGTATCAAGGGTTTGGGTATACGCACATTGAGCCATTTTCCTACTTTGATCAGAAAACGGGAACTAAGAAAGTCGCCAACACGATGAAGTGGACACAGCGAGGGCAGAAATTCATATATGATTTTCTGGCTTCCAAAGATGTTTATCCGCAAGTGGAACGGCTAACACTATTGAGTTAATGGCTAGTGTTATTAATCCTCTGCTACTTTTAATGTACCTTTTTAGGGGATGAACGGCATTACTGAAATTACACAAATTTAAGGGGGCGATATTTATGAGCATTGATATAAGGAAGGACCTGAGAGATGTCATCACGAGGTCAGGGTATTCACAGAGCCAGGTTGCCGCCGAGATGCATTTATCAAAATCAAACATTACAAACTGGTTGACTGGTGATCGTGATATTCCGCTGAATCGGTTGTTAGGCGTGATGAATTATCTGGATGATGATTTATTCCGCTATCAGGTGGCTGAATATCTTTGCGGATTAAGATTACTTTCACCTGATCAGATCAGTGTTGACATTCCGCAAACTCGTTTTATTGAGACAAGTAAGGAAGAAGCTGAACGCAAAGCACTTGATGACAAGGTGATGTTAATTTTTAACAAACCAGCTTCAGAAGTCACAAAGCAAGATATCCATGATGTTCAGTTTTATTTACAGCAGCTCAGTGAAGAAACGGACAGTCAAACCAGCATGCAAGTTTCGATTCACAATCTGATTCGACAATGGATCATCAATCGGCCACAAGGAGGTGTCGCCTATGAAAGTTACGGTCAATCTTGACAATGTGGATTCAAAAAATGTCGTTGAAGCGGTTATCAAACAATTAGTTCCAGTTATTACTGATCAAGTTAGCAAACAAATTGATCAAAAGTATCGCGAAGCAACGTTAACTGAAGCTCAGGCAGCCTTAGAAGTATTCGCATGTAAAGACACTAAGACTTTCGAGAAGTACTATCCAGACTGTCCACACGTTGTTCAGGGGCATCAGAAAAAGTACAACCGCGAAGAATGCATCAAGTATTTTAAGCGGCATCAGATATTTGCAGGGGAGATGTAATCAATGGCTGCAGTTTTAAACTTTATTAGCTGGGGAACGTTTTATGGATTGGTTTTTGGCGCCGGATACATTTTTAACAGCGTGATTCACAATCCACATGATTGGTTTGACTAGGAGGCAAAACATGAAAAATGAGCAAAAGAAAAGCGCTGAACAGGTGCAACTGTCCAACGCAACTAAAGCGAAGTTGTTCGCATATCAAAATATTCTATACATCAAGTATAGACCGACACAGACATTTCTGCAACGACTGTTAGGGGGCATGAAGCATGTATCCAGATAGTCCAAAAGAAGATGCCTATTACGACGAATTAGCTGATGAGTATGAAACTGGTACAGACAAAGAACTGGAGGAGCTTAAGTATGAAAATCAAGCTGGCGAATGGGATTAAAGCAGTCAAATATGCACGCTTGCGAGTTGCCGGATTGGAACGAGCTTATGACCAAGAAAGCAATCCGAAAGTTAAAAGTGCGCTGCTGACTTGCCTCAGAAAAGAAAAAGATAAACTAAGCGATTACGAAGTTACCGATATTTACGAGGAGGACTAGTTATGGATGAAATTAAAGAGGCACCGGAAAAACAAACATTTGTTATTGATGACGATAACAAAGCAAACTGGGCATTTCGTAAATTAGCTGAGGTTAAGCATGAGCTGGATATCAAAGCGCAACAAAAAGCCGGCTTTGACGAACAAACCAAGGAATGGTACGAAAGCGAAACTAAACCATTGAAAGAAAGCCAGGATTACTTTGAACAATTGATTGAACAGTATCGCCAAACGCAACCTGATGGCAAGGTTAAAGTTCCAGCTGGTTATACCAGCCTGCGTCATGCTAAACAATACCAACGTGAACCCAGTAAGCTTCTTCCGTTTGTAGAAAAGAATTATCCAGACTTACTCAAAAAAGACATTAAATGGGCAGACTTCAAAAAACAGCTGACCGATTATGACGGGGTAGCCATTGATCAAAATGGCGAGAAAGTACCTGGAATTACTGTGATCGAAAAGGAATCAGTTAGTTATCACCCTAATAAGGTAGGCGATCAACTATGAAGATTTACAAGAATGGAGAAATTCCACGAATTCCCAATATGTATTTCGTTTACGGCGATGGTGGAACCGGTAAAACAACTTTGCTGAAACAGTTTGAAGGTCATAAATTACTTTTTAGCTTTGATCTGTCAAGCAATGTCTTGATTGGCGACGAGGATACGGACGTGGTGATCTTTGATAAAGCTGACATGCCCAAGATTCAAGCTAAAGTTGTTCAGGTTATCAATTGGGCAATTCACCAGAAAGTTTATCGAGTGATTGCCCTTGACAATATGTCAGCCTTACAAAATTACGTACTCGAGAATATTGATAACGCAGCTAAAGATAATCGGCAGAATTATCAAAAGCTACAACTATGGTTTCGGGATCTGGGTACCATGCTTAAATCAAGCGGTGCCACGATCTATGCTACTGCTCATCAGGTTGACAATGGAACGTCAGGATTAACTGGAGGCGGTCGTTATGCCGCTGACATGAATGAGAAGACGTTTAACGCGTTTACCAGCATGTTCGATGTAGTAGGCCGAATCTATGTTAAAGATGGTCAGCGGATGATTGATTTAGATCCAGAGCAGGGGAACCATGCCAAGAACCGGTTGGATGATCGTAAGTTAATTCATGCAAGCGAACTCATTCAATCCAAAGTAACTAAATTAAAGCCAAACGAAAAGAAGGAGCAAACAGAAAATGCCATTGTTCATAACTGATTCAAATAATGTTTTAGGTGCAAGCGTCCAAGAAGCCGGTTTATATAATGTGAAAATTGTCAAAGCAGAAGTAGGAAAGACCGGACGTGGTCAGCAAAAAATTACTCTAGACTATGAAATTATTGACGGTAAATACCAAGGCGCAACAATTCCATATCAAACTTTGACCTGGAATGATGAAGATTCGAATCATTTGAAAAAATCTCAGCGTCGATTTAATACCTTAGTAGTTGCTTTGGGAGCAACTAATGGAACACCAATTGATTCACTACAAAGCATTGTCAATGTAGCTGTCGGTAAAACATTATCTGTTGATACTGAATGGGGCAAACCCAATGACAAAGGAAACATCTATTTAAACGCTTATAACTATCATCCAGTTAATCCAGATGGTAGTCAGCCAAATGGTGTTAAGCGTCCCAACGTGGGACAAACTAGTGACAAACCAGCTACTGGTACGCCATTGCCAAATGATAACGATGATCCGTTTGCAAACGGCAATGATTCCGTTGATGTTAAGGATGATGATTTGCCATTCTAAATTAAAGATTAGTGGTGGGTGGGAGGAATAAATGAAAGGGGGTTCTAGTTTGGATTACTTCAAACAAAGACGGGCGTACCGCCAGTTGAAAATGACTGAAATTGATGTCTCTAATGGCCAAAATAATCTGTATCGCGAGTTATTAGATTACGCGAACGATGAGAGCAAATTGGATGTCCAGTTTCGCATGAAAAATTCGGCACTCCTCAGTCTGACAGGATTATCCGAACCCGGACTCAAAAAGGCACGCAATTCACTCGTGCAACATGGGTTAATTAAATATATTCAGGGTAAGAAAAATGTTAAACCCCCAGAATATCAAATTATCAATCTGTACGAAAAAGCAAAGCAAGCAACAAGTTACCCAACTAGTAAGGATACTTTAAAACCAAAAAGTATCTCAACTGGTTTAGAAGGAGTATCCCAACTGGTTAGGCAACCTGGATCCCAAGCGGTAGCTCATAAAGAACTTACTAATACTGACTCTAACCTAACTAAAAACAAACGTCCGCGATCTAAGGCATCACGAACCTACACCCCGGCTGAACAACCTTATCAAATTGCTGAACATCTCTACAAACGAATCCTTGAACATCAGGATTTAAAAAAGCCTAACTTGCAAAAGTGGGCGGATGAAGTTCGCCTAGCTCATGAGCGTGATGGCCGGGACTATGACAAACTTAATAAGCTGGTTGATTGGGCGCAGGATAACGATTTCTGGCAGGCTAATATTTTGTCAGCCAAGAAATTACGTGAAAAATATGACATTCTAACGGGGCAAGCCAACCGCGAATACAAACAAAAAGAGCTTAGCCGGCATGACGATACCTCTAGAGATTTTGGCGGATCCACTAGATATCGACACGAGGCTAAGCCCGAACCAATTCGCACACCCCAGAAGGGAGACGAGCCATTTTGAACCAACTCGAATCAGCGATGAAAAAATTTGCCAACAAGCTCTTCGAAACCTATGGCACTCAGTGCCCCAACTGCGGGGAACTGTTACTGCGTCCCAAAATTTTGAATAAAGCGACTGGTAAAAAGATGCATGGGGCCTGCTTTAACTGCGGTTATAAAGAGCCCCTACCGAAACATACCACGCCGACTAATGAAAAATTATCGGAACAAGCTCGAAAGGATGCTACCTTGAAGTATTTTAACGCGTATAGCATATACAGTTCTTTTAAGGTATTTAATCACCGCTTTGATAATTATATCGCAAATACTTCGGCACAAAAACGAGTTAAGCAGCATTGTCAAAAATTAGCCAATCAGATTGCTGAAGGGCAAACGATTCATACGATGCTACTAGGCAATACTGGTGTTGGAAAAACCCATTTAGCGGTGGCCATGATGTACCGCATCTTTGAGCTGACCCATTACCGTCAGCATGGCATGTTTATTGACTGGCGCCAATTAATTGCCGATAAAAAAGCCGGTATCTCCCAACCTGATCTACAACGAAAAGTTGATAACAGTCTGCACCATCTGCAAACCGCGGATTTTGTCATTATTGACGATCTGGGGAGCGAACGAACCACTGACTTTTCACTGGATTTGGTTGACCAACTCTGGCGTTACCGGGAAAATTTATCAACAATTGTGACTTCGAATCTGATTGGGAGTGCCTTCCAAGAAAAGTATGGCAATCGGGCCTTTAGCCGCATGGCCAATCATGGCGTGGGCAACACCATCTTGTTTAGTGATATTGAGGATCACCGAATGGGGGCGAAAGCATGACTAAGATTGCTTGGGCCGACGAAATGCTCAAACTAGCTAAGAGTGAAGTCCATGCCGATTGGATTCTTGAACGCTATAAGGATCAAATGCGGCTGGTTGTTCGCCAAGGCGGTAATCAGTACGATTCGAATTGTCGGGAAATCTTTCGACGCTTTGCCGTGATGGTGATGTTATATCAATATGACGCCGACTTTTTAACAAATTTTGAATGGGACCCAAATTTAGAAGCTGAGGACTATTTGGACTTTAAAGCGGCAATCGCCCAGCAGAAAAAGAAGGTTATGGACACATGAGAATCATTGCTCAACGACATGGTAAAGATCTGGTGGTACATCTCAGCCAAGAACCCGATGAAGACCATTTGGAGACGGTCAACGGCCAATCAGATCAAGTTTGGGTGGATCTAACGTTTGCCGATCCGCGCCAAGCCCGACCACAGCAACGGCGGTTATTCTTTGCCCTGCTAAATGATATTGCCACTTACTACGTGGTGCCACCGGATTTCTTGAAAACGATGTTTTATACCCAGTATGAGTTTTATACCGCTGGTAAATCTATCAGCCTATCAGACGCCACTCAATCGTCAGTTAGCGATGCTAATCAGTTACTCGACCTAGTGATTGACTTTATGTTTGAATGGCACGTGCCATTCAAGAAGGGCTATGAGCTACTGCCCAAGGATGAAGCTTATTACCAGTACGAATGTTGCCGCCACCGGGTTTGTGCCATCTGTGGCCGTGAGCACGCTGACATTCATCATTGGGACGCGGTGGGGACGGAAACCCGCAAGTTGGCTGATCATCGGCAACATCGGTTCATGGCTTTGTGTCGCGAACATCATACCGAGTTTCATACGCTGGGAGCTGATTCGTTTAGTCGAAAGTATCATGTTAGACCGACCAAATTAAAGCCAGCGGACCTCATTAAACTGGGAGTTATGACCCAGAAGCGAATAAACGAAATTGACAGGAGGAAAAGCAATGAGTTTTCGAGCAGTTGGCATTAATAGTCACAAAGAATACGCCATGGCGCAACACAAGGCAGAGCTAATGAAAAAACTGGCGTTGATTTATCCGACTTATCGGAACAGTTGGAGAATTGATGGTACTCAGACGAAGAAAGCGAATAAGCCGATCTATCCGGAACCACTAGAAATAATTAAGAGGTGATTAGAGCAATTGGAGAACAGATGGAATTTGACAAGATGAAGGTGAGCAAATGACAAACTATCCCACAGGTGTCCAAGAGCCACCTGGGTCGGCAATTAAATTGCCAAGAAAGGGCAATAAGTTCAACGCCCACAAAATTAGTATTGATGGTCACCAATTTGATAGCAAGGCCGAGGGTGCGTACTACCTGCACTTGAAGAACTTGAAATTGGATTTTAAAATCCATGAGAAGTTTGAGACCTTACCAAGTTTCGATCTACAAAATCCTAGGAAGCATGTCCGTGGTTGCACCTATACGCCAGATTTCAGCATATACGAACACGGTAATTTGGTCAGCGTGGTGGATGTGAAAGGAAATCGTGCAACGTTAACCAGAGCGTCTGTCTTGCGTATGAAGATGTTCATGGCTAAGTATCGAGTGGCAGTAATTATTGCAGTATACGACTATAAGATGGGTACTTTTTCAGAATCAGTTGCTTGAGGTGGTCAAAAATGATTGAGAAATGGCGAAAAATAAAAGGATTTAAAGGATATGAGATTTCAAGCCTAGGCCGACTTCGCTCACACAGAATTGGACACAAGCATACAAATACTGTGCCTACAAGAATGCTTCATCCATCAATTAATGGAAATGGTTATTACGTTTCACAGTTAATGGGATCAGACGGTCAGCCCCATAATGTTCAAATTCATCGCCTGGTTGCCATTGCATTTATTCCAAATCCACATCATTTTCCCATAATAAATCATCGAGACGAGGACAAAACAAATAACCGTGTTGATAATTTGGAATGGTGCACTTACGAATATAACAGCAACTATGGCACATGGATTCATAAAAGAGCGCAAAAATTTAAAAAAGATCACTTTTATGAAAAACGGGCGTTACGCCAAAACAAACCTGTTTTACAGATTGATCCTTTGACACGCAAAGTTGTCAAAAAATGGGACAGCTGCATTCAAGCTGAGAAAGCAGGTTTTAATTGTCATCATATCGGGCAGTGTGCTAATCACCGTGTGGGCAGGCGCACCCATAAAGGTTTTTGTTGGGAATGGGTATCAGATACCGGTGGTAATCGCCGAGTACGACGCTAAGAACGGCATATTTGAGGAGTATTAAAAATGAAATACATTTTAGATGCAGCTTGTGGAAGCCGAATGTTTTGGTTTGATAAAGCCAATCCGAACGTCACTTTCATGGATAATCGACAGTATTATGAGAAACTACCCACAGGACACATCGTCGACGTTAATCCTGATGTGGTAGCTGATTTTACGGAGATGCCATTTTCTGATAATAGTTTCTACATGGTTGTATGGGATCCGCCGCATTTGATTCACGCTGGCAAAACATCCTGGTTGGCCAAAAAGTACGGCAAGCTAGATCAGGATAATTGGCAGACTGATTTATCCAAAGGATTCTCTGAATGTCTGCGAGTTCTCAAACCACATGGAACGTTAATTTTTAAATGGAATACTTGTCAAATACCTATGAACCAAGTTTTGGAATGTTTTAGTCAAGCTCCTTTATTTGGAGATAAGAGAAGTAAGACTAGATGGCTTGTATTTATGAAAGGAGAGTGACAGTAATGAGCAGAGAAATTAGATTTAGAAAAATAGGGGTCCTGGGCGATTATGAACAGGGCTAGAGAGGTTGAACTTATTAGTAAATTACTAGAGTTAAAAATTCGCAACTATGAAAAAATTATCCATGATCATAATCGGGACAATAAGCGCTTCTATGATGAATTATTGGTCCTGATCCAACAATGTGAGGGACGTTATAAATCAGTCGCTGAAGCTCCCGATGATTCACCTGAATGGCAGGCGATTGTTCTTAAGCAGACTGAACAGCCAGTTTTAAGTTTCCGATCCCGCAAAATGGGGGATATGTCAGCACGTGAAGCTGCCAAGATTCGTCGGGAAGTCGTTGAGCTCTATAATCGCGGCTATCCTACAGCAACCATTGCTCATATTTTGGGAATTAAAGCATCTCTGGCAGGTAGCACAATTGCAAATTATCAACATCAAATCAACTCCCAAAATACGGTGCAATCGCACGAACGAACAAGACAATTGGGGGCAAACAAATGAGCGATGACATGAAATTGCTTAATTGTTTACTTGATGCTTTTTAAAAAGAGAGATAGCTAAATGAACGTTTCAGAATTTGGAGGAAAAATAAAAAAGCTCCCGTCTCCGGCAGCTTAAATAATGTTAGTTAATGACAGATTAATTATAACATCAGATGAGGCTAAAACAAAGGAGTTGCGTTATGGGTAAGACTGACATGATTGAATTATTTCCAGAAGTAAATAAAAAAGAAACGGTTGACCGGGTTA
>NZ_JAHPPD010000109.1 GCF_019061365.1 Lentilactobacillus dabitei | reverse complement strand
CGTCAATTAACCACCAGTCTGCAAATGGTCGTTTTAGCGTTTTTAGCACTATTACTTAAGAGATTTTAGACAGCTTCTAAGCATCTATCTGGCAATACTTTTCTCGCCCACAGCATTGGCATTGCCCCCGCGCCACCTGCATATCTGGTCTTTGGCCGACGAGCTAAGGCAGCCCTATCAACCATTCTTGCAACGACTCTTGGTGTTGAGGCAAACTTATACGCTAATGCAAAAAAGTCACCTGTCTGCCTTGCCATTGCCGCGTATGGACCTTCTCCGGACACTTCCATCAGTTTATCAATCGCAATGCCTTTCCAATTTGACTGAATCGCCCCCGGTTCAATGACTGCCACATCGATGCCAAATGGTTTGAGTTCCATCCGTAATGAATCACTAATGCCTTCAATCGCAAATTTGGATCCCACATACCAGGCACCCATCAAACTCGCCAGCTTGCCATCCATTGAGGACATATTAATAATTCGGCCGCTCCTCTGCTCGCGCATTGTTGGCAAGACCGCCTGAATCATTTTGACCATTCCAAAAACGTTCACCTTGAATTCGTATTCACCTTCAGAAAGGTCAACTTCTTCAAACGAACCAAACGTTCCTAACCCGGCATTGTTTACCAAAACGTCGATTCGACCGGCCTCGTCGGCAATTTGGCTCACAACTTCATCAATTTCGTCCTGATCGGCAACATCGAGATGGAGCGTGTGAATGCCCAAGTCATCCAGCTCGTTCATTTTATAAACGCGCCGAGCCAAAGCATACACATCCATCCCATTTCGAAACAAATTCTTAGCAATTTGCTTGCCAATTCCAGATGATGCACCAGTTACAATCGCTACTTTTTTGGTCATAAATTATCCCCTCCAAAGGCATTGAAATTTCAATTAATGCAATTATATCACTTAAAGCGTTCACATGCCCTTTGCTTCACAATCAAATCGTGTTATTATCTAAAGCACAAATTTGGAATAAGAAGGCGACTTACTTGGTCACAATCAGCCCCATCAAGCAGCAAGACGATGCCAGTTTGGCACGGATCATCAAACATTCATTAAAATCATTTGGCTTAAATATTCCTAGCACCGCTTATTTTGACCCGGAGCTCAATAACCTGAGTGCCTACTACTCTGCATCCCCCAACCGTCAATACTTTGTTGCTGTTAGTGAGCACGGCAACGTCCTCGGTGGTAATGGCATCGCGGAATACGGGGAAGAAGCTGGCGTGGCTGAACTCCAAAAGCTCTATTTGACCAAGAAAGCCCAGGGTCAACACCTCAGCTATCACTTGTTGGATGCTGCGGTCAAGTTTGCTCGACAAAGTGGTTATAAAAAGCTCTACCTTGAAACCCACCACGCATTAACCACCGCCATTCATCTTTATCAAGAATATGGCTTCAAAGAAATTGGCCATCCCTTTCAAACCGGTGAGCATTCTTCCATGGACCGCTTTTTCTTAGGACCGCTCCGTAAAGCAGAAGCCTGCTCGTAAGCACTTCGGAGAAAAATTCCAAGACCGGGAATTTCTCCCCGAGGAGACTTACGCTCTGACTTCTAACCGCTTTACTCCGCTCACTTTTCCCATGAACCTCTGAGTGCGAATGGTTGTCGCATTTTAGTCATTCCATTAAAATGGAAATAGATTCACTTATAGGAGGGATCATTTAATGTCATTAACAGATACGTACACGTTGTACAACGGCGTCAAAATACCCCAAGTTGGTTTTGGAACCTGGCAATCGACTGGCGACGAGGCTTATCATTCCGTTTTAGCTGCACTAAACGCCGGCTATCGCCACATCGATACTGCCGCAGGTTACGGTAACGAAAAACAAGTTGGCCAAGCCATTAAGGATAGTGGCGTTCCACGTGAAGACCTATTCGTCACCACGAAACTATGGAATAACGATCACGGCTACGAAGCGACCAAAGAAGCCTTTGGCAAATCGCTTGAAAACCTCGGTCTCGATTATGTCAATCTTTACTTGATTCACTGGCCGAATCCGATTAAATTCCGGGATAATTGGCAAGAAACAAACGCCGAGACTTGGCGGGCCATGGAAGAATTCTACGATCACGGTACCGCTAAAGCTATCGGGGTTTCCAACTTCCGTCCCAAACACTTGGATGCGTTATTAGAAACGGCGAAGGTCAAGCCAATGGTCAACCAAATGTTCATCAACCCGTCAGATATGCAGCCGGCGGTAATTGAATATAACGATAACCATGATATCTTGACTGAAGCATACAGCCCACTTGGAACTGGTGGTGTCTTCAAGATTCCTGAACTTGAACCAATTGCGAAAAAGTATGGCAAGCAGCCTGCTCAGGTTGTCCTTCGTTGGTCGTTGCAGCATGGCTTTCTCCCACTGCCAAAGTCGGTTCATGAAAAGTACATCAAAGAAAATGCCGACATCTTTGACTTCAACCTATCAAATGCTGACATGAAGACGATTGATGGTTTTCACGGTAAATTTGGCTTAGCAACCGACCCTGATACAGCAACGTGGTAATTCCTCTTCAGTGTTTACAAAAGTCCCGTAAAGCCAATATTTTTCAACACTGGCCTTACGGGACTTTTTCTATTAACTGCAAATATCCTTTTATAAATCTTTGATCCTATTTTTAACTTTCACAAGCTGAAGACTCTTTTGATTAGCTACCTAATTCACCCTTCAATGAATTTCTTGGTCTTATACTCCGGGTTCGGGTACTTGTAGAATCCTTCACCTGATTCAACCCCCAGTTTGCCTTCATCAAGCATCTTCTTGAAAGCATCTGCCAATGGTTTAACAGCCGGGTTCCGGTTAACCGCCGCCAAGGTAATATTGTAGGCGGTTCGAATACCAACCGCATCCAGAATACCAAATGGTCCCCACGGTGCGCCAGTGGCAACCATCCAGGTACGATCAATCATCTTTGGATCGGCAATTTCTTTCAGCCAAAGCATCCCTGCCGCCGCATTCAACGGCATTAATAGTGAGTTCAAGATATAGCCGGGCTGTTCCTTTTTAAGCTGAATCGGCACCATCCCAATATCTCGTGCATACTGCACAATTTCTTGATAGATGGCCGGATCGGTTTCTGGTGAACCCATAATTTCGGCAGTGTTATTCAACCAAACTTGGTTGGAAAAGTGCATATTCAGAAATTGTTTTGGCCGGCCAGTATCTGCCGCAAACATGCTTGGTACTAAAGTTGACGAATTACTTGTAAAGATTGCCGCACTGGGCGCTAAAGTTGCCAACTTCTTGTAAAAATCGTGCTTGATATCCGGATTTTCCGGGATCGCTTCAATCACCAAATCAGCGTCCTTAACGGCTCCGGCAAGATCGTCAGTAAACTTTAGACGGGTAATTCCGGCATTGAATTCTTCATCGGTGGCCGCAATATCATGCCGATAAGCGTGGCGCAATCCCTTAATTCGCTTCTCAACCTGATCAACAGCCGCTTGACTAATATCATAAACGGTTACGTCAAAGCCCTTGAAGGCACTTTGAAACGCGATTTGACTACCTAATACACCACTACCAGCAACAGTTACCTTTTTAATAGACATTTTAAATCCCCCTTCACCAATTATAAATGATTACGCTTTCAAGCCTAACTTAAATATAGCAGGCTACTTGTGAAATGCAACAAATGAGTCTTATTGGCGGAGAAATGAAGCATCTAAATCTCTTGTGGCAAGGGAAATGATTGGGTACTGACCACCCTAGCCAGCTCATTTCCATTTCACAAGCTTTTTTAAGAATACAATAAAATCCAGTTAGAAGGCCGATCTGTACTGGCGACAATTCTAACTGGATTTCATTTTAATTGACTTGATAATTTACTGAATTAATAGTTTCCTTGAATCACTAATTTCTTATTAGCTGTCAGGTAAGTACCATTACTCAATTGATAACGAGTGGTCAAATTATGCTTAACAATTTTCTTAACGCGAAGATGCTTGCCATTCTTGTAAGTTTTAGCCTTACCAGTTAAATTAACGTTCCTGTATGCATGAACGCCCCTCTTGGCAATGACAGTGATCTTCTTATTCTTAGGCATTGTCTTGTAATAAACGTTAACAACGTACTTGCGACTTGCGGTAATGTACCCCACCTTATTAGCCGTCTTCTTACCGTGGTTAACATCACGAGCCCTGTACCTCAATGTGCCATTGTTGGAACGCGCATAACCGGTTACGACAAACATTGGGCGGTTAACTCGCTTGGCCTTGGGATATTTGGCAATCCGTTGACTCTTCTTAAAGTTGGCATTCTTATACATGTAGATACCTTTGGTGGCATAAACAGCAGAGCCCTGAACAGCGGCATAGTTTGGTTCGGCCGGCTGGCTTGTTGTAGTTGAGCTAGTCGGATTCCACGCGTTGTTATTTGAGTTGGTGTTAGTGCTTGCATTATTCGACTCGCCGCCATTGTTGACTGGTGTTGGAGCCGGAGTTGGCTTGTTTGTTACAATGACATTGACAGTACCAGTTTCCCCCAGATAACTATATTTAACCACATATTGTCCAGCTTTCGTGGCATCTAGCCGATTCAAATTAACGGTTAACCCATTTGCCAGTGCCTGTTGGTAACTCTGTTTATTGCCGCTTGCATCGGTAGCCGAAATAAAAGCCATACTAGGATCAATTTTTCATCTGTATGAATCTCCACAGTCTTTTGCAAATTTAAGCTTGCTTTAGTATACGGAATCCATGTTTCCACTTTTGTCGGATGATTGGGATTGCCCTTGCTATAAAGAGCCATTAATTGTTGTGGTGTATAAACTTGTGTACTATCTGATGCAGATTGCCATTTGTCGGAACCATCTGGGAAAGCCAAATCAGCATCATAATATTCTTTTACACCAAGCATAATTGCTGGCCCTAAAATAAGTTTACTTATTTTGTTATTCTTGATATCACTTCCACCGTAGTTAAGGGCGAGCATATTTGCCTCTTCCATTTCAGCTGACATATCTTTGTTCGAAAGATCCAGCACTTCCAAGGAACTGTCTCCATGAAACATAGAATTGAAGTTTGTCCCTTTAGATGTTCTCAAATTTGACATTCCAACTATTTTTGTAAGATTAGGCATGTTTCCTAAAAATGTATCTGGAGAACTGCCTTCCAAATTTAATGGGCCAGTAATAACTACTTGTTTAACAAGTTCCCCATAGTTGCCAGGGCCATCAAATTCCGACCATGGCCAATTGGGTAACCGGCCACCATCGTAGTTTTCCTCGGAATCATAGAACTTTGTTAATGTCCCTCCACCAATAGTGAGAAGGCCCGTTGACGTATTTAAATTCCATTTGACGTTATTTTCGAAAACACCACTGGTAGGAAAACCAGGCAAACCATTATCAGCTGTATTCTCAACAGATGCCTGTAGCCCCTGAGCCTTGACATTGAAATTAAACAACGGGCCTTGAGAAATTCCACCAATCACAATGGCTCCTAATATTATCGACTTTACAATCCAGCTACTCAATTACAACATGCTCCCCTCAATAAACGTCTTTCTGCATCAATTAATTATGATAGCTTTATTACAATATGATTTTGCTACTATTCTAAAATGATAATTTGATTAAAGCATTTAGTTAACACAAACAATTTAATAATATCTTTACTTTTTCATAACAAATCATCTACTCAATACATCCCTCTCCGAATTCCCACCCCGATGTGCTATCATACTTAGTAACTACAAATATAAGGACGGTTCAATGTATAACAATAAAACAGAAGTTCACGTAAATTTTGGTGAACAATTTACAATTCAAATTAAGCGTCTCGGCATCAACGGTGAAGGGATCGGCTACTACGAACGGAAACTGGTTTTTGTTCCTGGTGCGCTACCAGGCGAAAAAGTACTTGTCGAAGTTGTTGAAGACCTGAAGAATTTTATTCGGGCAACCCTAGTCAACGTCGTGGTAAAAAGCAAGGATCGGGTGAGCCCGGTTGACAATTATGCTAATCAAGTTGGTGGCTTTGAGCTTGAAAATCTTGCTTACCCGGCTCAATTGGCCTTTAAACGCGATATTATCCGCGACTCTCTCGAAAAGTATCAACCAACTGGCTACCGAAAGTTTAAATTACTACCGACGATTGGGATGGACGACCCCACCGGCTATCGAAATAAAGCGACCTTTCAAATTCGCGAAGACCGTCACGGCAACGTGATTGCGGGCTTGTACAAGACCCGCAGCCATGAAGTGGTTGGCTTAAAGACATCGGCTCTTCAGTACCCACTCACTATGAAAGTCATGCGGGCAATTGTTTCAATGATCCAAGACTTGAAGATTCCAGTCTATAACGAGGAAAAGAATGCTGGGATCATCAAAACGGTGGTTGTCCGGGCCGCTGTTGCAACCAACGAAGTTCAAGTGACCTTCATCACTCAAAGTAAGAAGCTGCTCAAAAAGCATCAGTTAGTGGAACGCATCCACGCTGAACTGCCAGAAGTGGTTTCAATTATGCAAAATATTAATCCAGGTAAGACATCCATGATCTGGGGCGATGAAACCATCCACATTGATGGTCGAGAAAAAATTACTGAAATTCTAAACGACCTTAAATTTGAGTTGTCGGCTCGGGCCTTTCTCCAAGTCAACCCCACCATGACTTCAGTTCTCTACAAGGAAGCCTTCAAAGCCCTGGAACTGACCGGTAAAGAAAAATTAGTCGACGCTTATTCTGGGGTTGGAACATTTGGCTTATCCGTGGCTAACCAAGTTCGTGAAGTCCGCGGAATGGATACAATTAAGGATGCCGTGGATGATGCCAATGCTAATTCAATTCGAAATGGGATCATGAATACATTGTACGAAGTCGGTGAGGCTGAAAAACTGCTGCCACTGTGGATCGAAGACGGCTGGAAACCAACAGCCCTCATTGTGGATCCACCACGCACGGGCCTAGCAGACACTTTGATTGATACAATTTTAGACATTGTTCCTAAAAAATTCGTGTATATTTCATGTAACCCATCGACATTAGCAAGAGATCTAGTAAAATTAACTCAAAAGTATAACGTCGAATACATTCAGTCGGTTGATTTGATTCCACAAACTGCCAGATGTGAATGTGTGGTCAAATTCAAGAAAAAATAGATTAAGCAAGGGAGGAATACCATGCAAAATCCATTTGGTAATGGGAATAACGACAACAATGATGATCAAAATCAAAACTTGTTACCAATTCCACCAAATTTTGCGACGGTCGTTAACAAAAAAAACGGTCAAATCCGAATTGCCAAGGTTGGCCTCTCATGGACAGCCCTCTGGTTCAGCATCATGGTACCGGTATTTCGATCTGACTGGTACAATTTCTTATGCATGACAGCCATTCAGTTGATTGTTGCCATGGGCTTATCAATGGGAATGGGCGAAACCTTACAGGTTGCCTGGACACTTGGATCATATGGTCTCGGAATCGTCTGGTTATTTATCTACAACATGATGTATTTCAAGCACCTGTTCAATATCGGCTTTGTGCCAGCCGATCAGCGATCCAAGGAGCTGCTGAGTAATTACAACTACTGGAAAGAGCCGAAAGAATAGTGGGCAGAGTGACCTCAGCTTTGATAGCTGAGAAGCTCAAAATTGACCCAAAATAAAGAGGATGATGCAAAATCAACTTTTTGAGGTGTACCCCAAAAGTTAAAGTAAATATTTGCTTGTCTTTCCTAGGCGGCACGGAGTCGATAGCTTATCGGCGCTGT
>NZ_JAHPPD010000108.1 GCF_019061365.1 Lentilactobacillus dabitei | reverse complement strand
ACCTCATACTTAATTAATAATTCTATGGTACTCAAAAAGACGTCTACGAAGTAGACGTCCAGTTATTTAGTGCTTACATTTCATATTCTCTAACTGAATACTTTTTTCTTCCCAGCTTGTTTCGGTAGCTTCCATTTGGTGGTTAACAGATTCAAGCTCTTTTTGTAGATCTTGCAGTTTGCCAACATCATTAAAGACATCTGGCTCGGTCATTTTAGCCTCAATTTGATCTTTTTGTTGCGTTAAGCTATCCAAGTGATTTTCTAGATCAGCAACTTCTCTTGATAGCTTGCGTTGCTGCTTCTGTTCTTCCTTATTAATTTGGTAATTCTTTTTATCGTTGGTAACAGGGGCGGTTCGTGTCTCAGTTGGATGTTCTTCTGCCTGTTTTTGAGCCTCGTGCTCTTTAATGGCGATCATTTCATCCTTCTTGTTGACATAGTAATCGTAATTACCCAAATAAGTTTCGGTGCCTTTTTTAGATAATTCAACAACAGACGTGGCAATTTTATTAATGAAATAACGATCATGAGAAACAAAGAGGATTGTGCCGTCAAATTGGTTGAGGGCTTTTTCCAATACTTCTCGGCTATCGATATCCAAATGGTTAGTTGGTTCATCTAAAATGAGAAAGTTATTGTGTTGCATTGCCAACTTTGTGAGCAAGAGACGGGCTTTTTCACCACCTGAAAGGTCATGGACCATCTTGGCAACGTCATCACCGGAAAACAAGAAGCTTCCTAAAATGCTTCTGATATCGCCTTCGGGGGTCATTGGGTGATCATCCCATAACTCGCTTAACACTGTTTTATTGCCATGTAAGGATGCCTGCTCTTGATCATAATACCCAGTGTCGACACCTGTACCAAAATACGCTTGACCCTTAATGAATGGAATGATTCCTAAAATACTTTTGAGCAGGGTAGATTTACCAACGCCGTTTGGACCAACAATCGCAATTGCTTGGTGGCGTTTGATATCCAAATTAATGGGTTCCGACAGAATGGCCGTGTATCCAACCGCAGCGTTTGTGACGTTCAAAACGTTATTGCCACTTTTGGATTTTGGAGTGAATTGGAACCGAGCCGTTTTTGAATCAGCGGTTGGTTTGTTAATCCGCTTCATTTTTTCCAATTGTTTTCGTC
Source organism: Lentilactobacillus dabitei (assembly GCF_019061365.1). Lineage (GTDB taxonomy): Bacteria > Bacillota > Bacilli > Lactobacillales > Lactobacillaceae > Lentilactobacillus > Lentilactobacillus dabitei. The sequence goes on along the minus strand of NZ_JAHPPD010000108.1, from coordinate 6,608 downwards.
GTGCTTGAGCTTGCTTGGTGGTTGACGCCCGAACGATATTTTTGTCAACGAAAGTCTGTAGCTTCTCAATTTGGGCCTGCTGTTTTTCATATTCTTTCCACTGTTGAGAAACCCGTTCTTCCTTTTTCTTTGTATAATCTGTGTAATTGCCGGTAAAGTGCAATAAGGTACCGTTAGCCAATTCATAGACTTCATTGACGATACGATCCAGGAAGTAACGGTCATGTGAAATGATTAAGAGCGCGCCACTATAATTCTGGATGTACCCTTCCAACCAAGTAATGGTTTCAACGTCCAAATGGTTGGTCGGCTCATCGAGTATCAGTAATTCTGGTTTTTCCAAGAGGAGCTTCGCCAGGGCAAGTTGGGTCTTTTGACCGCCAGACAATTCGTTGATTGGCCGATCATAATCAGCTTGACCAAATCCAAAGCCGTGAAGGACGCCTCTGATTTCTGCATCGTAACCATAACCGTTGTGCTGTTCAAAATCCGCCCGAATATTATCATATTGTGATGAAATTTGGGCATATTCTTCGGAAGCTGGGTCAATCGAGGGATCACTCATCTGCGCCTCTAATTCGTGAATCTTTCGTTCTTGTTGTTTAAGTTTGGCGAAGACGGCGGCCATTTCATCATAAATTGATTTATCGGAATCTAGGCCAGTGTCTTGTGCCAAGTAACCAATGCTCAGATTCTTTTTGGTCACAATTTGGCCACCATCGAGCGATTGTTCACCGATTATCATTTTGACTAAGGTGGATTTTCCGGCGCCGTTTCGGCCCACCAAAGCAATTCGACTTTTTTCTTGGACGGCCATATTCACATTCGAAAAGATTTCTTCCCCGTTAAATCGTTTGGTTAAATCTTGGGCTTGTAAAATTATCAATTCAGCGGCCACCTTTCTGTAGTTAACAGTATATAATTTTATCATATTATCTGGTTTTACAATAATAGTTTGTAAGTATTACTTGAAATACATTTCACAAGGTGGCATTATATGATAGAATAATAAATAAAGATGGGTTCACAAAGTTTTGAATTTTTAAAATAGGTTTTACAGGAGGAAATTTTGACAGCCGAAAACATTCCAAAGGCGACCGCGAAACGATTGCCAATTTATTATCGATATTTAAATATTTTACACGATACCGGAAAACAACGGATCTCTTCTACCGAGTTGGCAGAAGCGGTTCAGGTGGATTCTGCCACCATTCGCCGAGACTTTTCATATTTTGGCGCATTGGGTAAACGGGGTTATGGTTATGATGTCGATAGCCTACTGAACTTCTTTAAGCAGATCTTGAACCAGGAACACCTGACCAACGTTGCTTTGATTGGTGTTGGTAACTTGGGCCACGCGCTGTTAAACTTTAATTTCCACAAAGATAGCAACGTACGGATTTCTGCGGCATTTGATACGAATGGAACGATCATTAATACCATTGAGGATGGGGTACCAGTCTATCCAATCTCAGAGCTTGCCAGCCAGCTGCATGAACAACAAATTCAGGTTGTGATCCTGACAGTGCCATCATCTGCAGCCCAAGAAGTTGCAGCGGATGCGGTAGCTGGGGGCGTAAAAGGGATCTTGAATTTCACCCCAATCCGAATCTCAGTACCTGATAATGTGCTGGTTCAAAACGTCGATTTGACCAATGAACTACAGACGTTGATTTACTTTATCGATAACTTTGGAAAGTAGTTTCCTGCGACTTTACCTCGATTGAAAAACACGATTAATGTGTGGATAAGTCGAAGTTAAAGCTCGGGTTGAATTTAAATAAAGTGCCTCGCGATGAACGTTTCTTGTTCACGGCGAGGCGCTTTATTTGATTTATAAGAGTGCAAGATGTGTCTAAATATGGGTATTGGCTTATTTAAAGTAGGGGATGATTCAAAAATAGAGCAATTAGGCGATGATTTAAATCCCTGCCACAAACCCTGGTATAATCCCAATCCAGGCATGATATCCTGAACATTTTCTAATAAATCCTTGCAATTAGATCAAAAAAATAATATATTATAAACAGTGATTAGCACTTCTGTCATTCAAGTGCTAATGATGCTAAAAATAGTTGTAAATGGAGGGACTAACGTGTTAAAACCATTAGGCGATCGTGTAATTATCGAAACAGAAAAAGAAGAAGAAAAGTCGGTAGGCGGTATCGTATTAGCAGATAATGCTAAGAAGAAGCCACAAGCCGGTACAGTTGTTGCCGTAGGTGATGGCCGAGTTTTGGACAATGGTCAAAAGGTTGCGCCAGTTGTAAAAAAGGGCGACAAGGTAATGTTCGATAAGTACGCAGGTACTGAGATCGAGGACAACGATAAATCCTATCTAGTTTTACATGAAAAAGATATTGTCGCAGTTGTTGAATAAACTTTTTGCGAAATAATCAGCATCATTAATTTATATAATAAATCAAAAATACATTTTTGAGGTGAAATTTGTAATGGCTAAACAAGTTAAGTTTTCTGAAGATGCCCGCGGCGCAATGCTCAAGGGTGTTGATAAATTAGCAGACACAGTTAAAGCAACATTAGGACCAAAAGGCCGCAACGTTGTTTTGGAACAATCAGCAGGCAACCCAACGATCACAAATGATGGTGTTACAATTGCAAAGGCAATCGAATTGCCAGATCATTTTGAAAACATGGGTGCCAAATTAGTTTCTGAAGTTGCGTCAAAGACCAATGATGTTGCCGGTGATGGTACCACTACTGCAACTGTTTTGACACAAGCAATTGTAAATGAAGGTATGAAGAACGTCACTGCTGGTGCTAACCCTGTTGGCATTCGCCGTGGAATCGAAAAAGCAACCAAGGCTGCCGTTGATGGTCTTCACAAGATGTCACATGACGTGAAGACAAAAGATGATATTGCTCAGATTGCTTCAATTTCATCAGCTAACACCGAAGTTGGTAGTTTGATTGCTGACGCAATGGAAAAAGTTGGCCACGATGGTGTTATTACCATTGAAGAGTCGCGTGGTGTTGAAACGAGCTTGGATGTTGTTGAAGGAATGCAATTTGACCGTGGCTACATGTCACAATACATGGTAACCGATAACGACAAAATGGAAGCCGATCTCGACAATCCATATATTTTGGTTACCGACAAGAAGATTACCAATATTCAAGACATTTTGCCATTGTTGCAAAAGATTGTTGAACAAGGTCGTTCACTTTTGATTATTGCCGATGATATTGGTGGTGAAGCATTACCAACACTTGTATTGAACAAGATGCGGGGAACCTTCAATGTTGTTGCCGTTAAGGCCCCAGGATTTGGTGATCGTCGTAAGGAACAACTCCAAGATATCGCCATTTTGACTGGTGCAACGGTTATCACTGATGATCTTGGTTTGAACTTGAAGGACGCAACGCTTGAACAATTAGGCCAAGCAAACAAGATTAACGTTACGAAGGATTCAACCACAATCGTTGACGGTTCAGGTGCCAAGGATGCAATCAGTCAACGAGTTTCAGAAATTAAGACTCAGATTGAAAAGACTACTTCTGACTTTGACCGTGACAAGTTAAAGGAACGTTTGGCTAAGTTATCAGGTGGGGTTGCCGTTGTTCGGGTTGGTGCCGCTACCGAAACTGAATTGAAAGAAAAGAAGTACCGAATTGAAGATGCTTTGAATGCAACCCGTGCCGCTGTTGAAGAAGGCTTCGTCCCTGGTGGTGGAACTGCTTTGATCAATGTCATTCCAGACATCGAAAAATTGGACGAATCAGCCGATGGTGACGAGCAAACTGGTATTAACATTGTTCGCCGGGCACTTGAAGAACCTGTTCGTCAAATTGCTGAAAATGCCGGTGTTGAATGCTCAGTAATCGTTGAACAACTCAAAGATGAAAAATCCGGAATTGGTTACAACGCAGCCAATGGTAAATTTGAAGATATGATCAAAGACGGTATCGTTGATCCTACCAAAGTTACCCGTTCAGCCCTTCAAAACGCTGCATCTGTTTCAGCCTTGTTGTTGACGACTGAAGCTGTTGTTGCTGACGAACCAAAGAAGGATGCACCAGCTGCTCCAATGCCAACTCCAGGAATGGGAATGTAATTTAGGCATTCAGACAGATTAATCATTTAAAATAACTTAACGGAGTCGGACGACGAATGAATTCAGTTTGTCGGCCGGCTTTTTGTATGGCTAACGATTAGTCGTTAGGTGACTGGAAAACTAACCATTTCAACGGTTATAAAATATACCCGGTTAACCTAATATAACGACTGTTTCGAAAAACATTAACTAACGAGGTTGTCGCAGTCATTTTTGTGTTGTATGGTGTATTTACGTGTTATCTTACTACTGCATAACAAGACTTGTTTTTGCTACCAAGAAGGACTATTATTTTATGGTTCACTACGAGTGGTAGATTTATATTAAAAGGAGTAACTATTTATGTGGCGATATTTAAAACGGTTTTTAATTGGGAAACCGCTAAAAACCACTGATGAGGGTGGCCAATCCCTGACAAAGTTTAAGGCACTGGCATTATTATCTTCCGATGCCCTTTCGTCAGTGGCTTATGGTACCGAACAGATAACAACAATTCTGATCACTTTATCAGCTGCAGCCCTGATGTACCAAATCTGGGTTGCTGCACTTGTTTTGGTACTCTTAGCTGCCATTACGCTTTCTTACCAACAGATTATTCACGCATATCCATCTGGTGGTGGGGCGTATGTTGTTGCCAGCACTAACTGGGGTGAACGAGCGGGGCTCATTGCCGGTGGTTCACTGTTGGTTGATTACATGCTGACTGTGGCCGTATCCACAACATCTGCGACTGAAGCAATTACTTCAGCGATCCCGTCTCTTTATTCTCATCAAGTATTGATTTCTTGTTTGATTGTAGTTGCAATTATGCTGCTTAATTTGAGAGGAATTCGTGAATCAGCTTCATTTCTGACCTTGCCCGTTTATCTTTTCATTGTGATGATTATCGGGATGGTTATTTATGGTGGTTACAATATTGCCACTGGAAACATCCAGTATCATGCCGCTGCTCATATTGGCGCACCGGTTGAAGGTATGACCCTGATTCTGTTTTTCAGAGCTTTCTCATCTGGTTCATCTTCCTTGACTGGTGTTGAAGCGATTAGTAATGCTGTTCCGAATTTCAAGTCACCAAAGAGTAAAAATGCTTCCGCAACATTAGCCATCATGGCAACCATCTTGGCGTGCTTCTTTGGCGGTATTACCTATATGAGTTACTACATGGGTGTTATTCCTAATAGCCATGAAACGGTGCTTTCCCAGATCGGTGTTAATGTCTTCGGTCATGGCATTGTTTACTACCTGCTACAGTTATCAACTGCGATGATTTTGGCTGTTGCCGCAAATACTGGTTTTTCAGCCTTTCCAATTCTTGCTTATAATTTGGCTAAAGATAAGTTTTTACCCCACGCATACCTCGATAAAGGGGACCGGCTCGGTTATTCAAACGGGATTATTTCGTTGGCCGTTGGCGCCATTGTGTTAATTCAAATCTTTGGTGGCCGAACCAATTCTTTAATTCCACTGTATGCTGTCGGTGTGTTCATTCCGTTCACGTTATCTCAATCCGGAATGATTATTCACTGGTATCATAATCGCGGGAAAAATTGGCAACTTAAGTCGGTCATTAACTTTGTTGGGGCCTTCATTTCATTAGCCTTGGTAACGTGTTTATTCTTATTAAGGTTTCCAAACGTCTGGCCGTATCTGATCGTGATGCCGATTTTGATTCACATTTTTTACAAGATTAATCGGCATTACAAACGAGTGGCCGAACAGTTGCGCGTGATTGAAGATAATACCGAAATTACCGCAACTCATCATTTTGATGGTTCGACGGTGGTTGTTTTGGTTGGCGGTGTTACCCGAGTAACTGCCAATGCAATTAGCTATGCCCAGTCAATCGGGGACTACGTGATTGCCATGCACGTTTCCTTTGATTCCAATCCTGAGAAGGAACATAAGACGTCCGAGGAATTTAAAAAAGAATTTCCAGATGTCCGGTTCGTTGATATCCATTCATCCTATCGTTCGATCGCCCAACCAACATTACGATTTTGCGATGTGATTGCTAAACGAGCCGCAGATCGAAACTATTCGACAACTGTTTTGGTTCCACAATTTGTACCCCGTCACCGCTGGGAAAACATTTTGCATAACCAAACCAGTCTGCGCCTGCGAACCATTTTGAATTCACGGCAAAATATTATTATTTCGACCTATAACTATCATTTGCGTGAGTAGTGTCAGAGGGTGGAATCGAACAGTTGGCAGCCAATGTACAAGTTGTTGATTTGTCTCACAACCTTGTTCTTGGATTGTGGCGAATAGTCTTGTGGGCAGCTGGTTGTTTGGTGAAACATCTTTTGACCATGACACGATAAAAAATAGTTGGTACCAATTAAAAACGAGCGCCTCTCCATGATGAAGAGGTGCTCATTTTCGTTAGCCGGTTGAATCGCTATGGTGTGATCCCCATCAAGTTGGTAAACACTGGGACAATCAGATCCACCGTAAGCACTAAATAATTGGACGTATTCAAAAAGGCATTCGAGCATGTTATTCTTCAGATAACACAATCGAATGCCTTTT
>NZ_JAHPPD010000107.1 GCF_019061365.1 Lentilactobacillus dabitei | reverse complement strand
TAGCGGCCATTTTAACTTCATAAGGAAACATAATAAAACCCCTTGAATTAGATTTCTCCAATTCAAGGGGTTCAGTTCATTGTAAAATGCATGACTTTTTTGGCTTAAACGGCGGTGATCAACCGTTTGTCGCAAGTTTTATCAATATAAAAAGGAGAAATTTGTAAACACTTTGCCGACTAATGTCTCAGCCTCTAATCAAAATAAATTACATAACCGATACAATGGCTAAGAAAACACACGTAACCGCAAACAACGAAACAATTAATTTAGCCGTCCACTTCCACCATACCGTCAAGCTAACGTGCGATAATGCCAAAGCCCCCATTAAAATAGCCGATGTTGGGGTAATGGCAGTGATCAGTCCCGATGATGCCTGGAATGCAGAAACGACAACACTGCCTTCAACGTGTGAAAAGGCCGCCAACGATCCCATGATGCCCATTGTCGCTGCAGCTAATCCAGAGCTGGAAGGAATTAACAATGATAAAACACAGAAAAAGACAAACGCTAAGATGGCAAATACCGGCTTAGGTAGCCCACTCAAGCCAGTTTCACCCCAATGAAGAATTGTGCCAGTGATCATACCGCTATTCATAATTGCTTGAATTCCCCGTGCCACGGCAACAATGATGGCAACGTTCAACAAATCAGCCATCCCATCCATAAACGCTTTGATAAACTGAGATTCCTTCATATGACTAATGAACATAATAACAATTGACATGAACAAAAACAGCAACGTGATTTCATTGAAGTACCAGCTGCCTAGAGATGGAATATCTTTTCCAAGAACGGTTCCAAAGAATGCGTTTCCAGTTAACCAGGTATTAAACGTGTCAAAGAAATTCCAACTTTTATTAATACTTGTCCAGGGAACTAGACCAATAATCATAATCACAAAAGTTAAGCAAAAAGCCCATAGAACTCGTTTTTGAGCCTTAGTTAATGGCTTTGGCGCACTGGTTCGATCGGTCACCGAAAAACGTTTCATATCTTCTTGGCGCTGATTATAAACTAAAGACTTGGTTGGATCTTTTTTGACCTTTTCAGCATAGTGAATGACAAACCAAATTGCCATCCCAGTTACAATTACCAGTAAAATGATCCGAGAAAACAACCCCACACCTGGAGAAATCTTAATAATTCCAGATGCCACGCCTGTTGCGAACGGATTGACCGTCGAAGCCAGATCACCGACACGAGTGCTCAATAGAATAATCCCCACGGCAACTAACGAATCATAACCGACCCCCATCATGATCGGAATTAGCAATGGGAAGAAGGCCATCGTTTCTTCACCCATCCCATAAGTTGAACCGCCGACCGAAAAGAGAATCATCAAAATAATAATCAATCGTTTTTCGTGACCAGTATATCGGTGAACAATTGCCCGGATGCCATCATCCAGGGCACCGGTTTGATTGACAACTCCTAAAAAACCACCAATGATTAGAATAAACATTGATATTTCAATGGCGCCGGTGGTCTGCTTGTTGCCAATCATCCCAATAATCGGGGCCATCAACACATCCCATAAGCCTTGGGTATGGCTGGCAACTGTGTGATAAGTACCGCTAATAAGATTCCCGTCAGCAGTCGTCGCGTACGTTCCGGCTGGAATGAACCAGGTTAAAATGGCAATAAATACAATAATTCCAAAGAGAATTGTGAACGCCGATGGCATCTTAAATCGATGCTTTGTTGGCTGGTTAGAATGATCCATTCAATTTCACCCCACTTTATTCAAAAAATGCGCTTGCGAACTGCTTATAGAATTCGACCGATTTGTGGTAAACCGCCACATCAACGTACTCATTACTTTGATGAGCGGTTCCGTTGCCCGGGCCTAATAAGGCAATACTAAAATCACCTTTAGCGTGTAAGAACTCGGAACCATCGCTGGCGCCAGATTGGCCATTCGCAACTAAAGGCTTGTCATACATTTGATCATGAACTTTTTTAATTAATTTGATAAACGGTGAATTGGCATCACCTGGCATGGCTTCTTCAGGAAAACTATACCGAATGCTTAATTCATAACCTTCTTTTTGATTCAGTTTACCCACCAAATTATTTAAGGCATCAAAAACAACTTTGTTGGGATATTCTGGAATTGTCCGAATGTTACCCTTAATGACTGCCTTCGCAGGGACACTATTAATCTGCTCACCACCATTAAAGAGGCTTTGAACGTGGGTTAATTTTCCTAACATAGGATCGACTTTATTAAATTGGGCCATTAACGGCTTGACTTCATTGGCAAAATCAATCAAATGGTCGATCGCGTTAACCCCTTTTTCCGGCTGAGAACTGTGAGCCCCCTTACCAATTGAGGTAATAATGTAATCAATAACGCCCTTGGAAGTAAAGCCAACCTCGCTCATCTCATTACCAGGTTCGGCGATTAACATGCCGCCAATCCCATCAACGTAGCCTTCCTTGGTCAGTTGGGCCGCCCCGTATTCCCCAGTTTCTTCGCCAACGGTTGCAAATAGTTTGATTTTACCGGGAACGGAATCACTTTCCAACATATCAATCATCGCGACAATCAACGCTGCCAAGCCGCTCTTCATGTCCGTTGCGCCACGGCCATATAATTTACCATCTTTAATGGTTGCTTTAAACGGATCACTATTCCAAGCCTGGCGGTCTCCGGCATCAACAACGTCTTCGTGACCGGAAAACCCCAGCACCTTCTCACCCTTCCCAATGGTGACGATCAAGCTATCTCGGTGCGGGGCATAGGTTACCCGCTCTATTTTGACACCTTGGCTTTTATAAGGCTCAAAAAGCGATGAGATATAATCAGCAACCTGATCCTCATGATTATTAACGGATTGAATCGCAATTAAATTTGACAAAATATCAATTTGTTTCTGTTTTTCCACTCCATTCAGCTCCTCAAAAATGTATTTTAGATCATGTGAAAATGATAACATGGATTACAGTAAAAAACTCTTGATAGTTGAAAGACCATCAAGAGTTAACATACCATGTTGCATATTTAATTACAAATTTTGTTCAAATTGGCGAAACTGACACCGAATGTGAATTTTATTTCAAAATATTCAGTAATTGTGAATACTGGCTATCCATCCACTGAACATAGTCCTTGTTTGCCGGCAGAGTTTCAGTTACAGGCAAAACAGGCACATTATTCTTCTTGGCCAAGGCAACTAAGTTATTCACTGTCTTATCGTCAACTTGCTTATTAAATACAAAGAATGCAATCTTGTGATTTTTGATACCGTTTTGCATATCTTTAATTGTTTGTGGTGAAGGATCAACATCTTTTTCGGTATCATTTTCAAATTGAGCATCGCCGACCTTAAAGCCTATCGCTTGCAAGGCGTAGTCAAAGACTGGTTCGCTGACATAAACTTCCTTGTTCTTCTTAGTTGAAGCAACTTGCTTTAATTGGGCAATCTTATCATTAATTGGCTTTAATGACGCAATATACTTCTTAGCATTCTTCTTGAAATAGGCCTTGTTCTTTGGTTGAAGCTTACCAAGCTTGGTGGCAATTGTATTGGCTAACTTCGGCATCGTTACCGGGTTATACCAAAGATGAGGATTATCGCCATTTTGCTTAGCCATCAAGTCTTCGCCAACCTTAATGTAGTCGACCTTCTTACTATCCTTAACGAGTTTGCTCATCCAGCCATCATAGCCAATCCCATTGGCAATCACAATCTTTGAGCCAACTGTTTGTTTAGCCACTTTGGTTGTTGGCTGATAATCGTGGGGGTCAATATTAGGGTTTGTAATGACTGAAGTGACATCCCCATGCTTGCCAGCAACCTGCTTAGCAACTTCCCCATAAAAATCAGTAGTAGCGGTGATCTTGATTTTGCCGTTACTTGATGAGCCTTGATTGGAACAGCCTGCAGCAACAACACCAAGGCCAACAACCAGAAGTGCAACAAATAATAACTTAAACTTGGACAACTTATGTAACATCGAATTACCTCTTCCTCTTTTTAAATGGTACTGATTACTCTTTAGATCATAAAATAAAAAAAGCCATTTGTAAATAGAAATTTTCATTTTTACAAATAACTTTTATGGAGCTTTACAAATTATGATAGTTGGTCAGAACTAAATGATAAAATTGTTTCATTGTATACGACTGATGAAAATACTTTTTCCCACATTTCTTATAATAGCCGGTTGGATCGGTATGGTCTGAGCCACCCAGGTATTTCGCAACCGCTCCGTGCGACCAAACCGTTCCCTTACCATCATAGCAGGCATCATTTGGCTTCAATTGATACGTTTTGAGTAAGTATGCTGTGTAGTAAGCCGCGTTTTCTACTTCCTCGGCAAAATTCTTTTTCGAATGCATTTCAATCTGTTCGAATTGCATGAACCTAGCATTGCCGGGATAACCAACGCCCCAGCAGAGGTACTTGGTGCTGGCAATATTAATAATATGATCGTCATCCACAAAAGAATGGACAAAGGCATTTCGATAGTTCTTTTTCATATAGGCAATTTCATCAAAGATATCTGAGCGGGAATTACCCGTTTCATGAACGACCACGCCCTCCGGCTTACTTTTGCCGTGGCGATATTTATAATGTGGGAAGCCACCCCAAATTTTCTTAGTAATCGATACATGGGAAATCTGATGACTCGCAATATAGTTATTAACGGCCGATGCCTTTACCAAGGGGTTATAAAGGCTAAAACCAATCAGTAACCCTACAAGAATCACCATAAATTGTAATAATTTATTTTTCATTTCTTAAATCGCCGCTTTGTCTTTATATCATTACTTTCTATCATAATTCAATCAGCTAAACTTGCAAGCGCCTGTTATTTTTTACAAAATTCCGTGGTTTCTAAAACCATTTCGGTGTATCATGAAAGCGAATTCAGGATTTATACCTTAAGGAGGTTTTCTTTGTTATGACAAGTATGGACAGACGCGGTAAAGATGATGAATTGCTTTCACCTTCAAACTCTCTTTTAACAATTATTGATTATCAACCCCTACAAGTTAACTCAATTGGCTCAATGAAGCATGCCGATTTGATTGTTAACGCCACGATGGTAGCTAAGGTTGCCAAGTTGTACAAATTACCAATTGTTTTGACAACTGTCAGAGCCAACGGCAAAGCAGAAAATGACACAATTCCTTCAATCAAAAAAGTGGTCGGCGATTTCCACCCTTCCTATGACCAAACGTCGATCAATGCCTGGGAAGATAAGGAGTATAACAAGGCAGTCAAAGCCCCGAACCGTAAGAAAATTATTATCATCGCTTTATGGACTGAGGCTTGCTTAACCTTCCCAACCCTTGATGCAATTAAGGAAGGCTATGAAGTTTATCCAGTTGTCGATGCAGTTGGCGGCACTTCAACGATCGCCCACGAAACCGCATTAAGAAGATTGGAACAAGCCGGTGCTCATTTAATTACAATTCCACAAATGCTTTGTGAACTGCAGCGGGATTGGAATCGGACCGAAACGGTTACTGGTTTTAATAAGTTGATGACGGAAAATGGCGGATTTATTCCGATGTGATTCAGTGAGCGGAGTAAAGCGGTTAAGAATCGGAATGTAAGTCTCCTATCGGGGAAATTCCTGGTTTTGGAATTTTTTCGGTAGGTGCTTACATGCAGATTCTTGCTTTACGCAGCTGTCCTAAATAAGTGAGCGGGGCTAAGCGGTTAATAACCGGAGCATAAGTCTCCCCAAGCAGAAATCCTGGTTTTGGATTTTTGCTTGGGGTGCTTATGTGCAGGTTATTGCTTAGCGGAGCTGTCCTAAACCAGTGAGCGACGAGCAACGGGTGATGCGGTACCTAAAGGGCTTTGGACTTAAACCCCGGTTTTGGGTTTGAGTTCAAAGCCCTTTAGATTTTAGCATCGGTTGCGTCGGAGCGGTCCTAATCCAGAGTATGGACTGTGCTGCGTGGTGGAACACATTTTAACTCAGTCCAGATATATCGCATTATTAACTGACGTTGCCTCTCACCAGATAAATCTACGTCGCAAGGAGGTCCAAAAATGTCTGACCCTCAAAAACACTCAGAAAAGGAACAAAAGCAGCTATCAACGACTGACCATATTTCAAGCGACCCTTTCTACAACCCTGAAAATCTGGCTGAGTTACGGCGCAGAGCCAACGACGTCCGTAATGGAAAAGTCAAGCCGTACAAATTGCTTAAGGATGAGTAATCATCGTCACGATACAAAGAGCTTGCATCTCAGCATAATTGCCAAGATGCAAGCTCTTTTACTTTTAAAATAAAGAATAGGTTTTCTAATTTTAGTTATCTTCTGACTGAGAACTCGTTGCCCGGGTTCTGCCCAAGACTGGCCGTAAGAAATGATAGCCTAATCCAAGAACTGTACCGATAGCGGCTGGGACAACCCAATCCATCCCGAGACTTGCAAATGGTAAGACATGGGCTTGGAAGGTACCTAAAGCCTGCCCAAAGGCGCTCTGGCTGACAACTGGTGGGAATGCTGCAACCATGTCGAGTACGGCTGGTACAGTTGTGAAACCAACGACCAACGCATAAACAACTGGATCGCGGTCAAATAACGGTGAAAATACTGACAGCAAGATTAAGACCATTGCGAATGGATACAGGAACATCAGCATTGGTGTCGACCACTGGATGATTGTATCAAGGCCAAAGTTGGCAGTCCCAAACGATGCCAAGCACATGAAACTTAACCAAGTTCGGTAACTAACCTTTGGAAAATGCTTGTGGAAGTCTTGAGCAAATGCTGCAACCAACCCAACGGCCGTCGTCAAACAAGTAACCGTCAATAAAGTGGCCAGTAATGCGTGACCAAAGCCGCCAAGATAATAAGTGACCAACTGATTGAAGGCAACCCCGCCATCAGCGGAAACTTTATAAGTAGACAAGGTTGTCGTTCCCAACCAGATCAAAACAACATAGATAAAACCGATAGCGGCCGTCGCGAATACGCCAGTTTTTGCAGTTACTTTGGCGTTACTGCTGGGTTTCGTTTTACCAAGTTGACGAACAGCAGTCACAACAGTTACCCCGAAGGCTAATCCAGCCAAGGCGTCCATCGTGTTATAGCCTTGCAAGAAACCGTTGAAGAATGAAGCGTGTTTGTAAGCAACCGTAGCAGCTTGATCAGCGGCACTACCCATTGGATGCGTGAAACCAAGTAGGAAAACACTAAATAATAGCAGCAAGAATAATGGATTTAACACTTTTCCAATTGTCGTCATGATATTAGATTCTCTGAATGAAATGAGAAATGCCAACCCAAAGAATACGACTGAGAATACGAGTAAACCAACGTGGGCCATTGACGCTGGCAATAGTGGCTGCACACCAACGCTGAATGGAACGGTAGCCGTCCGAGGTGTCCCGAATAATGGCCCGATGGTTGCATGAATCATGATCATGAACACCAAGGCAAATACTGGGCCAAGTGGCTTACCAATATCATAAACTCCTTCAGAACGGGTAACGGCAACCGCCAGCACCGAGAGTAATGGTAGTAACACCGCAGTCACGAGGAAGCCGAGTGTTGCCAACACCCAATGAGAACCTGCCAGTTGACCCAAATGAATTGGGAAAATTAAGTTACCGGCACCAAAAAACAAACCAAACAGCATCGAACTGACGACAAAGTAATCACGTTTCCTTAACGGATTTGGATTTAAATCTTGTAAATCTTTCATAATTGAAGTGCCCTACAATTGTTAGACAAGTAAGTCTAATGATTGTGGGGCTTTTCTTGTGACAAAATATAGTAGTCAATT
>NZ_JAHPPD010000106.1 GCF_019061365.1 Lentilactobacillus dabitei | reverse complement strand
GGTTGAATACCGGATTCACAACGACCAGTTATGTGCCTAAAAATTATTAAATATTATCTCCAACTATTGGGGTTCACTTCACAACCAGAATGCATGACTTTTTTTGGCTTAAATTTTGGGATCAAATTGCCTTTCGTCTCAATCTCTTAGGCAATTTAGTGTCATGATTTATGAATCATTAAGGAAGTCTAATACTTATTGAAAAACATATAAAAATAGTTGAAAGTCGACTATTATTTATTGAAAATCAATAAATAATTGGAGGCCATATTTTGAAAATTAAAACACTGTTCCTAAAGTTATCGTTAGTCTGTATTGGGATAATTATTGCGTTGCTCTGCGGCATCGCATTTCCCCGGACGTTAGGAAAATTAAGTGATATCTACCCACAAATTGGTTGGGAATTATATGTATTTGCTTTTTTCCTATACCTATCCGCGGTATTTTTCTACATCGCTGAGGGATATGCTTACCGAATTCTTCAATTAATTGATCATGATAATGTTTTCTCTGGCCAGGCGCTCCAGGCAATTAAGCGAATTAAGTATGCATTGGCGGGGATGGGGATTTGCTACATTCTTTTCCTGCCAATGGTTTATCAGCTTGCCATTGCTGAAGACGCGCCTGGATTGGTTTTGATGATGGCGATTGTTGCAATGATTCCGTTCGTTGTGTCCGTCTTCGCAGCAATTTTGGAAAAATTACTTGAAAAGGCAACTCAATTGAAACTTGAAAGTCAATACACGGTGTGAGGTGAGAAAATGGCAATTGTGGTCAATTTAGATGTGATGTTAGCAAAACGAAAAATGTCTGTTACGGAACTATCTAAGGAAGTTGGCATCACCATGGCGAATATTTCAATTTTAAAAACTGGCAAAGCCCGGGCAATTCGGTTTTCGACCCTTGATAAACTGTGTGAGGCGCTGATGTGCCAGCCGGGTGATTTGTTGGAGTATCGGGAATAATTACTCGTTGGAACATGATTGTTGTGAGCGGTAGAGGCTCGGAAATTCGCTGACGAAAAATCACTATCGAGACGTGATGGCAATTCCAAACCGATTTTGAATCGAGTGAGTGTATTGAATTTAAAATAATTTGGTAAGAAAATAGGCCAAAATAAAACTGGTAGTCAGGATCGAATAAAAAAACCCATGACTACCAGTTTCACGTTGATTTTAGAACTTACCTATTTGATGTCTGAAGCACCTATCCAGGATCGCATCACCCAGTAATTTGCCATTACATTGAGTAAATGCGCTCCGACGCCCCTAATCCCTCCTGCATAAGTTAAAGGGTCCAACGATGAACAAAAGGCGTTCACCATTGGACCCTTTAACTTATGCTCCGGGATCACCCAGGGCTTGTCGCGCTCTACTTCAGATAGCCTCTCCAAATCCAGCCACCATGGTTTCCCGTGGTGCTCTTGACATGATAATAAATTGCATAATGACCGCTATTCTTCTTATATAATTTCTCATGCGCATCGGTGACCCAAGTGACGTTTGGTAATGCTGAATTATACCCGTAACGAGTGCCAAGATGCTTGGAATAACGCGCTCCCTTGGTGGTCGTATAGTAATGTCTGCCCATGTTCTTTCACCAAACCAACTTAACCGATGCAGACCGCGAAGCCGAATATTGTTTGCCGGCTGATGGACCCGGTACCAAGACAACTTGGGGCTTCTTTGATGCATGGGTGGAAGTTGGCGTCGTGCTGGATGCACTCGATGAACTTGCGGCACTGCTACTGCTTGAGGAAGACGACGTGGCAGTACCTGATGTATTAACGGTTCCTGAATTTAAGTAGTAATCATTATTCATTGAGCTGACATCCAGATTCTGGTTGATACTTGGGAAGCGGTAATCAGATGCCCACTGCCAGGCATTGGCGTTGGGATATTTGGAGCCGCTGGGCTGGTTCGGATAGTCAGCAATCCAGCCAGCATTCGTCGCATTGGTATCAACGTGAACTCCGAGCCAACTTGCCATCGTGTACAGATCGGTCTTATTGTAACCAGCTTGGTTCAATGCGGCGTCAAATGCTGCCAGGTTGGCATCATTGTCAGCTTTTGACACTTGCGCCAGTTCACTTGATTCAAAATCGGTGACCATGACAACGTTGGTCGAACTTGTCACTGATTTCACAGCGTTAATAAAGTTTTGAGCTTCGGCTTGAGCTTGGTCAGTTGAAGTAAAGTGAGCAAAATGATAAAAATTGATGCTTAAGCCAGCTTGTTGGGCGTATTGCACCTGTTGGGAAAGGTATGGATTCGCATATCCCGTTCCTTCTGAGGCTTTAATCGTGACGGCTTTAACCCCGTTTGAGGCCAGGGTTTGATAATCAGCGGCGGTTAAATTGCCCTGCCAGCTGGAAACATCAACCATGTCGGTTTTTGGTAAATTACTTGAAGGATAAAGTGCGGCGTTTGCATTAATCGAACTACCCATTAATATTCCGCCTGCAACTAATCCTAAAATTGCCAAACCAGATTTTCGGTTTATTTTCATACTTTTTCACCCTCATTTAAGTATTGTGTTCACTTGTGATACTAACACGAATAGCCGGTTTACAGAAGAATTTCCACTTAGATTTATCCTTTTTGCGATCTAATGAAAAACGCCAGTAAATTAATAGTAATACTCCGGCGGTAATTGTAATCGTTGTAATATTATTGGCATCTGGTGGGTACTAACTCGCCACGCAATTACGATTAAAATAAGTTGGAAAAATTAGGAGCGAATCACCTGACCAGCAAATCTGGTTTTTAAAAATTTCATGATAAATTCCTCTATTTATTCAGGAATATCGCCATTTTCCGGGATATAGTCAATCGAATCAGCAATCCGCTTTGGAATTGGAATTTGTGGGTCAACGTGGGGATTGTTCAGGTGAATCAAATTATAAGACTTGCGGTATTCACTTGGAGAGAGGCCCATTTCACTCTTGAAGCGGCGCATAAATACCTTTGGATCATTGAAGTATGAATTATCAGCAACCTGTTTGATTGGCATTTCTGTCCGAACAAGTAATAAGGTGGCAACCTCGATTTTGACGTGATTCAGATATTGAAGTGTCGTCATGCCGGTGTAGCGTTTGAATAATCGGGTTAGGTAATCAGGATTGAGGTGGATCCGATCGGCAATTCCGGCAACCGTCAAGGTGCTGGACATGTTGGCCCGGATCCACTCCTTCATGTAATTGATGCGGGTGCTATCCTTACTAGCATCGGGGCGATTAAAGTAAGATTTGTATAGTTGAATCAATAAAGCAGATACAAGGTAATCGCGCTCTTCAATAAAGGATAGCTCATTGTGGATTGACAAGATCTGATGAATGAGAATGGTTGCTTCTTCATAATCTTGGAGCTTGAAATACATTGGTAAAAAAATTTTGCGCTTCTTACTTTGCTTGGCCTTCACTTCGGCCGTCATGATATCTTCATCCGAATTCACAGTATCTTCTTTGTGCTGTGAGAAAAAGTGCAGCCAGTAAAAGTCAACGTCAGCTGGGGAATCTTGATACCCATAAAATGTGGTAAATGGCGGAACAATCAGAACTTCATGAGGTTGCAGTGTATACCGCTGGTCGTTGATTTGAAGATAAACCGGTCCTTTAATACACAAAATTAATTCATAATCGCCTTTATGATACATTCTGCGATGACGCCAAGGCCCATGGGCAACAAACTCACCTCCCTTGTAGTATAGAAGTGTTTTTTCTAGTGTAAATGTGGAAAATAACATCATAAACGCCTCCCTAACACTTAATCGGAAATAGTCACCAAACATCCATAAACGGGTCAAGTAAGCAAATGTCGGAAATGAGTGCCAGATATCATAAAATTATGCATAAAGGCATTTCATAAGCGACTTATTAGTAACTCATAATAGTAACTGGTCGGATTACATCACCTGTTTTGCTATTATAGCCCTTTTTTTCTGTTTTGAAAACGGTTACTATTTAACTTGTAAATAGGAAATGGATAGGAAATAGTTCTTTGGGCGGAGGAATCTTTGATAGAAAGGAAGTTGAAAATCATGTCGATGGCTAGTCCAACAAGAAGTTCACCTCCTTGAATAATGATCCTCAAATTTAGGAATTAGCTGGATGGTTTATTTTAATCGTAAATGAAAGCGGTTAAATGAATTCTATATATGCGCCGGTGGTTTTCACCATGAGTTCAAATGCAAAGGTTGACGCCAATATGGCGAGTACTCAAGCATAGTGATGTCGTTTACAATTAATTAACAATACCTTTAGGAGGAAATATTAAAATGCAAGTTTATTCAACGCCAAAATTAAATAGTGTCAAAGTTACTTCAGACTTTTGGAAACGCTATCGTGAACTCGTCGTTAAAGAAGTGCTTCCTTATCAATGGAAAGTGATGAACGACGAAGCTGATATTTCAATTTCTGAAGATCCCCAAAACAATGGTCAAGACATAAATAGTCATGCCATTGCCAACTTAAAGATTGCGGCTGGGCAGATGAAAGGCCATCACTATGGCTTCCCATTCCAAGATACCGATGTCTATAAATGGTTAGAGGCGGCAGCTTACTCATTTGGCTACCACCCAAATCCAGATCTCAAGAAGATCACTGATAATTTGATTGATTTGATTGCTGATGCCCAAGAAGACGATGGCTATCTCTCAACCTACTTCCAAATTGATGCACCCGAACGTAAATTCAAGCGCCTGCAACAGTCCCATGAACTTTATACAATGGGTCATTACATTGAAGCTGGTGTTGCTTACCATCACGAAACCGGCAATCAAAAGGCCTTGGATATTGCAAAGCGCATGGCTGACTGCATTGACAAGAACTTTGGCCTAGAAGAAGGCAAAATTCACGGTTACGATGGTCACTCAGAAATTGAACTTGCGCTTTCTCGTTTGTACGAAGAAACCGGCGAGAAACGTTATCTTGACTTAGCTCACTACTTCTTGAATCAACGGGGTCAAGACCCAGCCTTCTTCGATAAACAGATTAAAGCTGATGGGGATAGCCCTGACCGTGATCTAATTGCTGGGATGCGTGACTTCCCTCGGGAATACTACTTGGCCGCAGAACCAATCAAGGATCAAAAGGTGCCTCAAGGTCACGCGGTTCGCGTTGTTTATCTTTGCACAGGAATGGCTTACGTGGCTCGTTACACGGGTGATAAGGACTTACTTGCAGCCTGTGATCGTTTCTGGAACGATATCGTTAAACGGCAAATGTACATCACTGGGAACATTGGTCAAACCACGAATGGTGAAGCATTTACCTACGACTACGATTTGCCAAACGATACCGATTATGGTGAGACCTGTGCTTCAGTGGGAATGTCATTCTTTGCTCGGCAAATGTTAAATATTCACGCCAAAGGTGAATATGGGGATGTCCTTGAAAAAGAATTGTTCAACGGTGCCTTGAGTGGCATGGCACTTGACGGCAAGCACTTCTTCTATGTAAACCCACTTGAAGCTGACTCAAAGGCCTCAAAAGGTAACCCAGGTAAATCACACGTCTTGACTCATCGGGCTGACTGGTTTGGCTGCGCTTGCTGCCCAGCTAACTTGGCTCGGCTAATTACCTCTGTTGATGAGTATCTGTACACCGTTAACGGTGACACCATCTTGTCACACCAATTCATTTCAAATGAAGCTGAATTTGATGATGGCTTGAAGATTGTTCAAACTAACCACTTCCCATGGAGCGGTGACATTCACTACGAAATCGAAAATCCTAACGACAAGTCATTCAAGTTAGGCATCCGAATTCCGAGTTGGTCGGCTAACTTTGACTTAGAAGTGAACGGTTCTGCTAAGGACTTACCTGTAGAAGACGGCTTTATCTATCTTAATGTTGATGACAAGTCATTAACCATTGATTTGAAGCTTGATATGGATGTGAAATTCATGCGTGCAAGTAACCGGGTTAGCGATGACTTTAATGAAGTTGCCATTCAACGTGGGCCAATCGTCTACGCTGCAGAACAGGCTGACAACCAGGCACCACTTTCGCTTTATGAAGTCACCCCAGGCGCTAAGACTGAATATAAGTATGATGAAAAGCTTTTAGATGGTGTTGGCGTTGTGAAGGTTACCGCCAAACGTCAAAAGATCGATGACGACAATGCGCCACTATATGTTGATGCGACCAAGCCGGTTGATTCTGACTCGACTGAACTTACCCTTGTACCATATTATGCATGGGCTAACCGTGAGAATGGTCAAATGAGGGTTTGGTTGAATAAGTAACCCAAGATTGATTAACTGAATACTTTAATTCAAGGAATCACTGAAAAGAGCAAACTTTTTGGTGGTTTCTTTTTGTATGAGAATACAATTGTTGACTAAAAACTAATGGATAGTCCCATTTTTCGGTAGCCAATGTAAATTTTCCTTAGTTTTGACAATGCTTATATCGATAATGAAAGCATAATATCGTTTTCATTATCAAAAAATCTCATCTTCCTATATCACTTATGACCGTTATGCCCTATAATACTAGTGATTATGAGGAATTATTGGAGTGATCCGATTGGCTGTGGGATTTGATTTGGAGGCAATTAATTATGAAAACTATGAAAACAAGACCTGAAATGGTAGCTTTTTCCATTTTGGCATTATCATTACTACCGATGTCGACGGGGGCAACTGCCGCAACGGCAGAATTATCGGTGACAATCCCATCGTTTACGATGGCAGTATTCATTGTGATTAGTAGCTTCATTATTAAAAAGATCGGCACCAAGAAGATCGTTCTCACTGGAACAGGGCTAACTGCATTAGGAGCGATTGTTTCGATGGCGGCGCCAAACATCAGTTTTCTATTGGCCGGGCGGGCTTTGATGGGAATCGGCATTGGATTATTCAACGCCCTTTGTATTAGTTTGATTGATCGTCTATACAGCGGCCAAAAACGGGAAAGACTGCTTGGGTTCCAGAATACCTTTCAGGGCCTTGGGGCTGCTGGGGGTGCACTAGCGGTGGGACTCATCTTGATGGTTGCAAATTGGAAAATGGCATTTGGCTTTTATCTGATTAGTATTCCATTGTTCCTGCTGTATCTGATATTTGTTCCCGAAATCAAATTTGATGATGAAGATGTTCAGGATGCCCAGAAAACTGATTCCAAAGTACCATTAACTTCTAAGTTCCAGTTTGGTTATTACTGGATTGTGTTATTCATTGTCATGGTCTTTTATATGACAGTTAATGTGAAGCTCCCTTCATATATACTAAATAATAATTTTGGTTCTTTGGCCGTCGGATCTAGTGCCGTTGTTATTCTGTCAATTGGGACAATAATCGGTGGCTCGATTTATGGGATGGTTTATGCCGTTTCAAAGCAGTTTACTTTGCTACTTTCAATTTTCATTGAAGCCGTGAGTGTTTTCGCAATTAGTGCTGCTGGGTCGTCCTTGACCTGTCTCATCGGTGCCTTTGGCGTAGGCTTCAGCTTTGGTCTCTTCATTCCATTCATTTTTTCGAAGGGACTGTCATTTGTGCCTCAAAAATATAGCAATGATGCAACGACGATATTGATGGTCAGCACCAATTCTGCTAACTTTCTCTGTCCATATGTTAGTAAACTGATTAACGTGGGCGGGACAGATCATAGCCTGTTCTTTACGGCTGGCATCATTGCGACGGTTGTATGCATCGTTGAGTTGGCCAAAATATTGGCTAATAATAAACCAAGAATTTCAAGACAGACAATCTAATGATCTAAGAGATTTTTTCTGTTAGATGACCTGTGATGATCTGCAAAGCAATCTAAGAAGCTGTCCAAGATCTATGATTTTTGATATACTTCTATGTAAAAAGCGAGTTTAAGCTATGAAAAATTATCCCA
>NZ_JAHPPD010000105.1 GCF_019061365.1 Lentilactobacillus dabitei | reverse complement strand
TTCATGCCTAATAACAAAAAAGCATCACCTTTCGGTGATGCTCATAAGTCGCCATCAATACGATTTGACTTTGACCCCTTTAAATTTGTTATCGTTGCGTTAATGCCGATTAAGCAGCAACTTGCTTGCTAGCCGGTTCAACATCAATTGCGTTATCCTTCAAACCAACCGTGAAGTCCTTGACGTCTGGGTTTGCAAGATAGCTGTTCGTCAATTTATCAGTAATTTCCTTGGTGATCACTCTGTGCATTGGTCGAGCACCAAGTTCTTTGCTGTAACCCATGTCGACTAATTGATTCTTAGCATCATCAGTTACAGTGAAGTGAATGCCTCGTGACTTGTTAACTAATGCGTTCAAATCGTTGAGCATCAGGTCAAGGATCTTCAACAAGTCTGGCTTGGTTAATGAATTGAATTGGATGATATCATCAATTCGGTTCAAGAACTCAAGCTTGAAGTAAGGCTTTAATCTGTCGATGACGTTCTGCTTGTCGTCATTGGCACCTTGACCGGCATTACTGGTCATGATGATGACGGTATTGCTGAAGTCAACGGTTCTGCCTTGAGCATCGGACAAACGACCGTCATCCAATATTTGCAGCAACAGATTCAATACATCTGGATGAGCTTTTTCAATTTCATCCATGAGAATCAAACTGTATGGGTGACGACGAACTTGTTCGGTTAGTCGGCCGCCTTCTTCATAACCAACGTAGCCAGGAGCTGAACCGATTAGTTTACTTGCGCTAATCTTGTCCATATATTCTGACATGTCATACCTGAACATTGCTTTGGTCGTGCCAAATAATTCTTTAGCAAGGGCTTTAGCCGTTTGCGTCTTACCAACACCGGTAGGACCGACAAACAGGAAGCTGCCAATTGGACGATTGCCTTCCGTAAAGCCAACTCGTGAACGACGAATGGCCGCTGAAATGGCATCCAATGCCTTATCTTGGCCGATAACTTCTTTCTTCAAGTCCTTGTCAAGATTGTTGAGCTGGTTGACTTCGTTCTTATTAACATCGGTAACTGGGACACCAGTAATACGTTCAACAACGGCCTGAATGACTTCAGGAGTGACTTTTGGCGTTTCAACTTTAGTGCCGTTATCGATATTCTTAATTTGATCATTGACCTGATCAAGCTTGTCACGTAATTGAGCGGCCTTTTCGAAATCATCCTTGGAAGAAGCAGCCTGCTTGTCTTTTTCAAGCTGTTGAGCTTCTTGCTGCAAAGTTGATTTGTCTTTCGTCAATGATGAGCCCATGGCAACTTTGGCACCGGCTTGGTCAATCAAGTCGATGGCTTTATCAGGGTTCATTCGATCCTGAATGTAACGGTTACTCAAGGAAACAGCAGCCTTTAAAGCATCATCGGTATAAGTGACATGGTGGAACTTCTCATATTTTGGTGCCAAGCCCTTGATGATCGTTAACGTGTCTTTTTCACTTGGTTCATTTACCATAATTGGTTGGAACCGACGAGCTAAGGCTTGATCTTTTTCAATGTCGCGATATTCATTGCTGGTCGTAGCACCAATTAATTGGAAGTCACCCCGAGCCAACTTAGGCTTTAAAATGTTGCCGGCATCCATCTTGTCACCTTCACCGGTTGATCCGGCACCAATGATTTGATGAATTTCGTCGATGAAGAGGATCACATTCTTGTCTTTTGAAACATCATCGATCAATTTCTTCATCCGTTCCTCAAACTGACCACGGATCCCAGTACCTTGAACTAGTGAAACAACGTCAATCAAAATAATTTTCTTATTAAGTAACTTTTCTGAAACATCGCCGGCAACGATCTTTTGGGCTAAGCCTTCAACAACCGCCGTTTTACCAACCCCGGCTTCACCGATTAAAACAGGGTTGTTCTTAGTCCGACGACTGAGGACCTCTTCCATTTGTTCGATTTCTTTGTCACGGCCGATAACCGGATCCAGCTTGCCGTCTTTAGCCATCTGGGTTAAGTCAGTGCCGTATTCGTCTAACAATGTTTTCTTATTTTGAGGTTGGCGTTCTTGTACCTGGATGGGTTGCTGGCGCATTTGCTGACGGCCGTTAGAATCTCCAAGGGCTTGCTTGAAGAACGGGTCGTTGAAAATGTCATCAAAACCATCATCACCGAAAATATCATTATTCATATGCATACCCCCATAAAATTTAGTGAGCGGAGCAAAGCGGTTAACAATCGGAGCGTAAGTCTCCTGTGAGGGAAATTCCTGGTTTTGGAATTTTTCTCAGAGGTGCTTACGCGCAGATTGTTGCTTTGCAGAGTTGTCCTAGTATAGTGAGCCGAGCAAAGCAATTAGAAACTGGAACCTAAGTCGCCCTATTCAGGAATCCCCGCTTCTGGGATTTTGGATAAGGTGCCTAGGTGGAAGCTTCTGCTTTGCGGAGCTGTCCTAAAAGAGTAAGCAAATCCAAGCGTTTATAAATTTCAGCCTAGAGAACCCACTCTTTAATTATCTGAATTTTAAAAAACGTTCCAGTGGGGGGAATCCTTGTTCCCCTCTCGAACAACTATATAGTATCATATATATGTAATGGGTTCAAGAAATGTGTTCAGAACATTATTGATATAAACGTTGTATTATCAGCGTTTTAAAATAAATATTCAAATAAATCAATAAAAAGTTAGCACTCATAGTCTAGAGTGCTAACACATTTTGTTATCTAAACTAATCGTTACTAATTTCAAATGAAAACTCAACTGAATCCTGTAAGGTGTTATGAATGGTTGAAATATGAATCACGTTCTCGACAAACTTCTCGTTTTCTTCCTTACTTAAATTAGTTTTGGAGTCAATTTTGACATGAATTTTGGTTACTTTTGATGATTTATCTGGATAGCGTTCTGTTTCGGCAATGAAATCCATAGCGAACTTTTCAATTTTAATATCATAATTGGGACTGTGCGCGTAACCGGCGGCACTGGCACCCAAACATGCGCCCAATGCCCCTAACAAATACTCAACGGGTGATGGGCCAGTATCGGTGCCATGATGTTCAGTTGGCGTGTCCGATGTGAATCGATGCAGGCGAGCGGTATGGACGGTCTTAGCACCAATGTTGCGCAACTCTGAATGAACTTTATATTCTGACATAGCAAATCCTCCTTTGTTAGTTTCTGCCCATAGTTTACAATAGAAATGAAGCGCTTCCCACTAAAAATTAAAAGAATTTTGAAGAGGTCAAAAATGAAAACATTAATTCTAATTTCCCATCCCAAGTTAGCGGATTCGGCTACTCAGGAATTTCTAAAAACTGCTGGAAAATCCCAAGCAAATGTGGATTTTGAGTATATCGATGACCTATATAAGGAAACTAAAATAGATATTATCCAGCAACAACAGCAGCAGCTTACAAAATACAGACGCATTATTTTCCAATTTCCGATGTATTGGTATTCATCACCGGCCAGTTTGAAGCAATACATGGATGATGTTTTTACCCGGAAATTTGTGGTGGCTAATCATTTGCTGCGGAACAAAGAACTGGGGATTGTGGTCACCTTAGGCGATGCTGAGGCGGAATTTCAAGCGGGTGGCAGTGAACACTTCACGATTTCCGAACTGTTGCGGCCGTTTGAAGCGTTTGCCAATAAGGCCGGGATGACTTACCTGAAACCGTTTGTGGTGAATCAGTTCGGCTACCTGGAAGAAGATCAAAAAGAATTGTTATTGGTCGATTATTTACAGTATGTGAGTGCTCAGATGCCATTGAGTCTAGACAATCGGGAGAAATGGTTGGTTGACCGATTGACTCATATGAAACAGGAAAAGTCGGCGGCTGACCAGCAGAAGTTGGACCTCATCATTGGTTCAATCGAGGCTCAGCAGGACCAAATTGATGATCTAAAAGTAAACATTAAAATGATTCGTGATCAGGAGGAATAAGATGAGTGAGACAAATGACTGGCTAAAAAATCAACTCGGGCAACTGAAAGAGGGGGAGTCCTCATTTATCAATCGATCGGTTTTAACGGCCGCCAAAGCGCTGGTTAACGAGCAGGACAAACGAATCCGCCAGGCTCAAGATGAGATTGATGAGCGGATTTGGAGCCCAGATAAGTGGTAGGGATGCGGCCATTGATAAGAATTATTAACTCTAAAAAGTTATTAATAAACGTAACAAAGCAGCCTTCTAAAGCCAGGGATCTTCCGAGCTAAAAAAGATCATCCAGAAGAGATTGTTATCCATTTTTGATAGAATATTATCGAGGCGATCAAAATGTCACGAGCAACGAAAAGCAAAAAGAGAATTCAGGTTCAAGTTGATCAGGATCTCTATGATGATGTGAATGAAGTCTTGGCTGACATTGGTATTTCTCAAGCGACATCAATTAAAGCCTTACTCAAAAAATTGTTGCAGAGGGGAAGTACCATTTGAACTTTCCCAGTCCAACAATGATCAGCTGAACTTTGAGATCGCCCGAGAAGTCCGAACATCTAATATTCCAGAAATCAAAGATCAGCAAGCAGTGGAACGTTATCTTCTAGAAAATGGGGATGACAGTTTTGATCAAAAGAAATAATGATTATGCTAACGTATAATTTCATGATAAATTTGATCCCTAACAAAATTCATTGGGATTTTGTTAGGGATTTAAAGTTGGCTAAATGCCGATACCAATCAATTATCGATAATGATGTGTAACAACTAGGTTTCCAAAATAAAAACAGCCACCTAAAAGATGACTGCCTTGCTTCTTTGATGTAGTAGAAGCTGAAGGACATGGCCCTTTATTATCCGACGGCAAGCGCCAATTAGGGCTGCGGACTCGAAGTCCAATGTGGGAATTTTACCCAACAAAATGATAGCATGATTTTGAAATGGTTCCAGTTAATTTGATTGACTGTTTAAAGTTCGTCAGCCGGTGCCCAGTGATTGATTGGGCCAAATTGATGACCAACTTGAATTTCATTGGCGATGGCAACGTCGACAAACTTTTTGGCGATTCGGACAGCTTGTTCGATATCGGTTCCTTTGGCTAATTCAGCCGCAATACAGGCTGATAAGCTATCGCCGGTACCGTTCTTTCGTTCAGTTGGGTAGAAGTCTCCAGTCAGCCAGAAGCTCTTGCCAGACTCAAGTAAAATGTAGTCTGATACTTTGGTTTGATGGGGGTCATGATGGCTGCCCTTAAGAACGATATTTTTGGCTCCGAGTTGCTTGAGCTTCTCGGCAGCTGCTTTCATATCGTCCTCAGTTTTAATTTCCATCTCAGCTAATTTCTGAGCTTCAAAAAAGTTCGGCGTGATGACGTAGGCAAGGGGAATTAACTCATCCCGCAGCGTTTTGTAGGCACTTTGTTCGAGCAACATGTTGCCGTGCTTGGTGGTGATAACGGGATCAACGACTAATGGGCCAAAATCGTACTTCTGATAATTCTTGATCACCGTGCGAATCAGCTCAGAGTCGGAAAGCATCCCCGTCTTGCTCGCTCGAACATGGTAGTCGTCGGCAAGGTCCTTGAACTCGTTGTCAATAAATGAAGTAGGTAAGTTGACTGCGTCGTGAATACCGTAACTGTTACCGGCAACACAAGCAGTCATAACCGAGGTACCATAAACCTTGCGCCTAAAGAAGGTGTGGAGATCAGCTTGCATCCCGGCACTTCCGTCACTATCTGAACCTGCAATTGTTAGAGCTTGTGGAAATTCGTTTGCCATATAATTCACCTCATATCGTTTCTTAACTATTAACAATACCATATTTAATGAAAAATCAAAGAGAAATTTGAGATTGATTTGCGTTCAGCCATCAAGTTGTATTATAATAATTTAGTCTATTGGAATCTATAAAGAGTCATAATAAATAAGGAGAGTCTAATTATGCGTATTTGTCATCCACACGGCGTACAAGGACGTCGTCCAGTTAACCGTAAGAACGATCTTAAGCGAAACAAAGATTTAGCAGATTTGCAACACTTCTTGAAGCAGACGCCTGCTAAGTAATTAAAAAATCCCAACCGGAATTTATTTCTGGTCGGGATTTTTTATATGGTTGATTGATTTGATGAATATGATTTGGCTACATAGAGGAATGATGCTCCGCAAAGCAGGAATCTGCATGTAAGCACCTCGAACAAAAATTCCCAAAACCGGAATTTCTGTTCGAGGAGACTTACACTCCGATTCCTAACCGCTTTGCTACGCATACTAACCTTTGAACAATTCCGTATTCTGCAAATAGGTCATTTCATCGGTTGAAATGCGCTGCTGGAGTTTTTCTGCTAGTGCCGAATCAATTTTTCCGGTTTGCAGTGAATCTTGGATTAATTCATATTCACTGTGAAAAGCGCGCATAAACATTTGATACACAATGTCGCTATCGACGTCTTGTTCATGAATTCGACGATGCCTCGTTCGATAGAAGCGCTTAACCATATTGGCTTCTACGCCGCTCTCATGATCCTTGGTCTTCAAAAAATTCATGACCGCATCAAAGCCGGCCTTTTCAATTGGGAGGATGTCTTCGCCGTGCTTTTCAAATTGTTCGCGCCAATAAACTTCCTCCAACGCAACTGGCGCAGTTAGAAATGCTTCCTGGGCCCGGTTGAGGTTTTTATATAAGGTCCCAATATGCAGGCTAAACCGGATCCGCAACAGCACATTTTTCCAAATCTTTTCATCGGCAGAAAAGTTGTTTAATTTCAAAAAGCGACTGTAGTAAGTCAATTCTTCCTGGGTGATTTTATCATCTGTGTATAATTGTTTAACCGCATCGAGCTCGACTTGATGACTCTCACTCATTAACTGGCGCCGCAATCGCATGTTCGGGGTACTATCGAGGACCAATTGCTGTTGGAGTGAATCAATCACAATCTGAGCTTCTGCCGGATGGTCTTTTTCCTTAACCAAATCGCTAATCGCTGCTTGAATCATGCGACGGACCCAGCGATATCTTGGCTGATTGGTTGATTGACTTGGCAAAATAGCGGGGACAAAGATTGTTGGCATCACTAAGCTGGTCAGGATAATCACCGCTGCAACAAAGATTAAGGGCCCTCGGAAAATAAATGGCTGACCATCGATCGTGTTAGGCATCGAAAACGCCAACGAAAGGGTAATTGTTCCATTGGCCCCGCTTAACGCCATGACCAAGCTATCTCGCCATTCATGGGCTGATTTTGTCCGCCGCTTGAGTAAGTACCGCGTCCAAACGAGTCGAATGACACCTTTAATAAGATAAATTGAAATTCCAATTAGTATCAATTTAACAATGGTGAAATTAGGATTGGCGGATTGATGCATGGCCCGGGTCACTTCAGGAAGTGATAGGCCCAATAGGACAAAGACCACCCCTGACAGCATTCCCGAAATGATTTCCCAGACGTTGCTGGTGACCACCTGCATCCGAGAAGACGTCAGCCGCAGCTTATCCCGTTCAGATCCTTGAGCCAATCCGGCTGCTACCACCGCCAAAATACCAGAGAACGCTAGCTTTTCAGCTAACAAATAAACTAGAAATGGTGTAAGAAGTTGGATCAAGACCATGATCAATGGGGTATCATCGTTATAACGAATTAAAAATAACCGAACACTGACAATTAAAACCCCAATCAACCCACCAAAGAGCAGGCCACCGAGAAATTCCCATAAGAATAAGAACACAGCATAGTCTAACGAGAACGAGCCTGATATAAAGGCAGTCAGTGACATATCAAAGATGACAATCCCGGCGGCGTCATTGAACAGAGACTCATGCTGTAGGATCCCGGCTTGTTCTTCAGCGATCGGGTTGGCCTCGAAAATTGAATTAACGGCCGAAGCATCGGTTGGCGTGACGATTGCTAATAATGCAAAGCATAGGCTTAGCGGCAGGACCGCGTAGGCGAAATGCAAGCCACTGCCGATAACCAGCACACTGAACACGACGAGCCCAACCGCTAATGACAGAATATTGGTAATTGATCGCCCAATCCAGAATGAAGTGCCCTACAATTGTTAGACAAGTAAGTCTAATGATTGTGGGGCTTTTCTTGTGACAAAATATAGTAGTCAATTC
>NZ_JAHPPD010000104.1 GCF_019061365.1 Lentilactobacillus dabitei | reverse complement strand
TAATTCATGCCTAATAACAAAAAAGCATCACCTTTCGGTGATGCTCATAAGTCGCCATCAATACGATTTGACTTTGACCCATTTATCTGATGCAATGGACTAATTATCGGTCCGCCACACTGCTCTTATCTTTAACCATCTGTTTAACAGCCTTCATAGCTGCTGCCAATGCTTCATCGCTGGCGGCATAACTAATCCGAATATATTCGTTATCGCCAAATGGATCACCAGGCATCAAGCCAATATGGTAATCCTTAGCCAATGTCTTAACAAATTGCCAACTATCCATTTGCAAGCTAGCTGGAATCTTAGCGAAGACGTAGAACGCCCCGCCTGGGTGAACCACGCCAAACCCAGCTTCGTCCATATTTTTAACAACGAAATCACGACGCTTCAAATATTCCTTACGCATCACAGCCGCATCATTTTGCCCATTGGTTAAGGCTTCAGTAGCAGCATATTGAACCAACGAAGCTGCAGCAGTCACGGTAAATTGATGAACCTTAGCGATTTCATCAATGACCGGATGTGGTCCAAACACTAAGCCTAACCGCCAACCAGTCATCGCGTGTGACTTGGACAAACCATTCGTAATAATCGTTTGATCAGGTAATAGTTTCGAAATTGTGTAATGCTTTTGACCATAAGTCAATTCACCATAAATTTCATCACTAATCACCCAAATTTGATTCTTCTTCAAAGCTGGCGCCAAGGCTGCAATTTGTTCTTCCGTATAAGCAACCCCGGTTGGATTATTCGGATCAGTTAAGATCAATCCCTTGATATTCAAATCAGGATAATCATCGACCGCCTTTTGAATTTGTTCCGGCGTCAACACGAACCCGGATTTACTGGTATCAATAAAAATCGTTTTCAACTGGTTTAAGGTCATCAGCGCATCATAAAGTGGATACGCAGGCGTTGGAACAATTACCGCATCCCCAGGCTTAAACAACGTCTTAACAGTTGAGGCCAAGGCTTCTGTCGCCCCGACTGAAACCACAATTTCGTCCGCTGAATAATTATAGCCAAACTTGTCTTTGTAATACTTGGAAGCTGCTTCTCGCAACTCTTGGAATCCCCAATAATAGGGATAGTGTGAGCAATTTGTATTAATTGCTTCAATCGCGGCTTTTTTAATATGCTCCGGAACATCAAAATTAGGTTCACCCAAAGTTAACTTAATAATATCTGGATCAACACTAATGTCATGATCAAATTTTCTCATGGCAGATGGCTTAACATTTAAAACATTTGGATTAATATCGTTTAATTCCATAAAAAGGGGTCCCTCCGCAGCATCTAATTTTTGTATGATTGATAAGCACGTGATATGTATCACGATTACTCAATAAGAATTAGTTTTAATCATAAATCATATTTATAAGAAGTCAATGAGGATCCAATTGATCACCGGATAAAGATGGTTTGATCAAAAATAATTAAGATATTCCAACGAAAACAAGGAATTAGCCCATAATTACCTCAGATTATTTTGAGAGTATTTCGGGAATTTACCTTGACAAATAGGATTCATTCGTCATTTTCAACGGGTTTCATTAAAAAATGATGATAATTTTTTCGAATAATCAATACCATTATTTGGGAATCATTTGCAAAACTAGTTGTCATCAAATTTAGCAACTGTCAGTGACTTATCTCGATAAGTTGCCCAAAAGACATCTTTAATCTGGTCAATTCCCTGTTTCTTTAATTCTTCAATCAGCCAGCCTTCATCCTTGTCCATTAACTCCAGCACGTCCGGGTCCACCTGACCATCAACAATCACCGGATAACGAATACTGCCTTCGCCTCGGTTCAAGACTGTCAGTGAGCCATTTTGCTCCACGATGGCCCGTTTCACTTGGCTGATGTCATAGACACCGGCAGTTCGCAGCTTAAAATCAACATCTTTAGCTGACAAATTGGCCTTCAAACAATTCTCCACCAACATCTCACCGTTACGAACAATCGTAATTGGCTCACCCTCGATCAGCTTACCAAACCAGTGCAGGTGGGTTTTCAGGTACCTGGTCACCATGATCAGCAGTGCCCAGAGTAGTAAAATCACCAAAAACTGGGCCATTGTGATTGCCAGATTATAAATCACGCCCCCGATAATGCCACCAAGGACGTAGTTTTGCAGCTGATCCATCGCCGAAGTGGGGGCCAAATTGCCCTTCCCAGTCAGGTTAATTAAGATCGTGATAAATAAAAAACCAACTACCAACTTCAATAACACGTCAGAATATGTAAACATCAGGCTTTCCCCTCCACTTTAATATCATGTTGATCATGCAACTCAACTTTTTCCAAAACAAATTGGGTTCCATCAGAATTATAATCAATCCGAAAAATGCCTTTTGGTGTCTTAATCATCAAGTTGGCATTCTGGCTGGTTGAGTTGATACTAACTTTCTGAGGGGCGACCCCCAATTGTTTTGCGGATTCCTTGACCACTGTGGTGATTTGGCCAGTTTGCTTGCTGGCAGATTGGACAGCACTGAAATCGTCGTACTGCATCGCCAAAATCAGCAACAAGAGTGTGCCAACGATAATACTGAGATCCTTATATTTAACGTCCAACCGATTTCGCAGGTAATGAATTAAAAAGACGATGAAGATCAATGCCAGCACGCTTAGAATAATCATTCGAGCGTACTGCCAATTTCCTTGGGACTGATGCAGGTAGTTATAGGTGTAGAATGTCATGGTTCATCCCCCAATTTTAAAAAATATTCATTAGTTACTGGTATCCTCAATTTGTAATTCATCGGAGTAAATCAGTAACCGCCCGGCATAACTTGGATGGTTAAAGTTCGTCTGAATGACCCCTTTAAGCTCATTTAAATCATCCGTAATGATCCCGTCCACATTCATGAATAACAGCCTGGTCATATCATCCGAATCGTCAACAGTCCAACCGTAGACCTGTTGACGATGGTCGTGGGATTGCTGAACAAATTGGTTATTTAACGTCGTTTCTTCCATTGTGTAAGCATTTGCCTTAGTTTCCGGAAATGAGAAGTTGTACGGAAGAATGTAGCTGACAAATAATTTGGGAGCGCGTTGCTTCAACCCGCTGATCACGTTGTAATCCAACGAATGAATGTGATCATGGTCACGTAATAGGCGTCGTTGAT
Organism: Lentilactobacillus dabitei; assembly: GCF_019061365.1. GTDB lineage: Bacteria > Bacillota > Bacilli > Lactobacillales > Lactobacillaceae > Lentilactobacillus > Lentilactobacillus dabitei. The sequence continues at coordinate 4,986 of NZ_JAHPPD010000104.1, read as the reverse complement.
ACTTTTTGATAAACAGGCTGAGCATATTCGGACTGTCGTGACTGGTCGTTTTGATTTCAACCAACAGCTTTTGATGATCCCGCTCGGCTGCGGCTAAATAATCGTCAAAGCTGGCAATATGAGCCGTGTGCCCATTTTCATGAACAATCAGCCGTTTCAGTTGAGCCAATGTTAATTCATAAGGTGCTGCATCCACGCCGGCCAATTTTTGCAAATTTTCATCATGCATGACCACAAACTGATGATCTTTAGTTTCATGAATGTCCATCTCAACGTAATCCGGCTTTTCTTTACTGGTTTTGTTCAGTGCCGGGATGGTATTCTGGACACCATTGCCATCATCGACCCCGCGATGAGAAATGGTGAGCGGCCGCGTTAACAGGCTGCCCTTTAAGTACAGGCCATTATAAGTAACAAGGCCACCCAAAAATAGCAAGATCAACGTCAGGGCCGCCAATCGCCGCCTCATTTTCCGACGGGGTGACAGCTTAGCAATAGTCTGAGGAGCTCGGCTTAAGTTCCGTTCCCCCGCCACTGACGTCAACATGAGCATAAAGACTACCACGCTAAATGAGGCAATCAGGCGTTGCCAAATCATGAGTACGCCCATATTCATCACTGCACCGGCAAAGGCGATACTACCGGACTGGCCGTCCAAGTATTTTTGAAACCCATAGAGCGCAAATGACAACAGGGCCGTTGATACCAGGCTAATTGCCCCAAGAACCAATAGTCGCCAAAAGTACTGCCACGATTTGCCGCGGGTCATTTCCCAACTTTTTTTAGCAGCGGAAAATCCGGTCTGATGAGTCAAAATCATCAGTGGCAAGACTTGAATTAAGCGAATGCTGATGTAGAAAACGGCAATTGCCAGAACAGCCAGAAGAACTGCCAGGTACTTGTTTTGCTCCAGATCATCCAAAACAAACGTCGGAATCGCCGCTTTAGCAAGCAGTGGTGAATTGAGATAAGTATAAGAAAATGGCATGATCAAAATAAAATAGCCCAAGAAAAATAAGAAGCTGGCAAATCGCAGTCGCCGCATGTCGTTAATTGCATTCCTGACAATTTTCCAGAGACTCTGATTCTGACTATAAGCGATGTTATCGATACCGTAGAGTAAAAATGCGAACTGCCAAAAGACCAGCGCAAAAAGAATCCCCAGCAGAAGAATCAGTTCAACAACTGCGAGTGGCTTGGCAGTCAACAGCCAGCCAACGTTGGTATAAGATATGTACGGAATTTGATTACTTCGTAAGATAAAACTTGTAAAGTACTCCAGCATCGGGACAATCAGACCAGCTAAGATCACATTCATGACAATAACTAAAGTAACGTAGGCGCCCCAGTTATGAAAAAATTTATTAATTGATTGTTTTAATAATGGCTTTCCAAGCATATTTGAAGCCCCCCCTCTTCCTGAAATGAAACAACTTTATCATAACATAGCTGTTGGCGCACTACTCAGCTAGAGAATGGTTAGACGAGATTGTGACGAACGGCGATTTGATCCCAGAATCTAAGTAAAAAAATAATGCACCCCTGATTTGGAATGCATTGCTTTTTTACTTAAATGGCCTAAATCAGCCGTTTGTCGCAGGCTATCGCTCATCACGGTTCCATGGACGATCTGAGCCTCTTACACGCTTCTCCGTTTAAAGACCACATAGCTGATCGCCATAAAAATTGCCGTATAAGCCAGGCTGCCACATATCATTTCCGGCGTCGATAATAGCGTCATCTTATGATAAGTGTCTGAAGTCAGCTGAGCCGGTAAATTCATCATATTCAACGGGTTCCACTTAAGCCAGTCCCATTTCTGCATCAACACAAACATTAATCCAGATACCACACTCAGGGCAAAGTAGCCAATGATGCCGATTGAAATTGCCGCAGCGGTGCTCTTGAAAATGTTTGCCAGCAATAATACCAAGCTCAACACTAACCATACTGACAGGAACTGGCCAATGAGGTTCATCAACTGAGTTTCAATGATACTTTGGTTATTTGCATAAGTATCAGTTAATTTGAAGTTGCCGTTATATAAAACGACTTTCAAGATCAAGGAATAGACAAACACTAAAGCATAGAAATAAATTGAGTAGATCAACATGGTGATCCACTTACTAACCAGAATTTCACCCCGATAATACTTTCGATAAAGCAATTCCTTGATCGTGCCATACTGAAATTCCATTGCGATAATTGAACTGCATGCGGCAATCAGGAACAAGACAACCCAGCTGCCACCGGTATACATCGTCGTAAACATATTCTTGGCTGACCAATACTTCGGATAGAGTTTGCTCAAAACACCAAAGGCCGTCATGATGATCAATAGGGCAATTGAAACTGCCGGGGTACTTTTCTTATGCAGTAATTTATAGGTTTCTTGTTTAACTAAGGTTATCATTCTATGACTCCTTTACTTTGTCGTTCTTCAGCAATTCCAACAATGAGGTTTCCAAGTCACTATGGACATGTTGAACGTCCTCAATGTCGATGCCGTTGTCAGACAACAATTTAATGACGTCGGCCATTTTGGTGTCATCAGTTTCAATGATGCTGACACCGGCAGTTTGGTCAAGCTGATACCCATTCTGGGTCAGGATTATCGTTGCCTTGTCATCGTCAGAAGTCTTCACAACCAAAAGTCGTTTGCCGCCGCTTTCAAGGGTAGCCATGCTTTCCTTATACACAATTTGACCTTTATCAATCACAACCAGGTCATCAATTAACTTTTCCAGTTCGCTCAAGATATGGCTGGAAATCAAAAATGTGGTCCCTTGTTTGGCGAGGTCTAAAATAATTGTCCGCAAGTCTTTATTTGCTTGGGGATCCAAACCATTCATCGGCTCATCTAAGATCACAAATTTTGGTTGGTTTACTAATGCCAAGGCAATTCCGAGCTTCTGCTTCATCCCTAATGAATAGGTTTTGGCTTTCCGATCAATATAGGTCGTCATCTTCATCCGATCAACAATCTCATCAATCTGATCCTGACCGGTCGTTTCCTTCGAGAATAGCTTCAAGTGCTGCATTCCGGTCAAAAATGGATAAATCCCAGGGTATTCGATCAAGGCGCCAACCTTGTCCATTGCTTGATGACTTATGGGTGAAACTGCGTCACCATCGATCGTAATCTGGCCGCTGGCATAGTTAAATAATCCTAGCACAGCCTTCATGATGGTTGATTTACCAGCCCCGTTAGGACCAACTAACCCGACGATGTGACCGCGTTCAACGGAAAATGAAACATCTTTCAAGACATGTTTGGAACCAAAACTCTTGTTAAGATGTTGAACGTTTAAAATAATGTCTGACATTTGTGCCTCCTATTTTAATTGAGTGTGCGAAGCAAAACGGTTAGAAACTGGATCATAAGGCTCCCCAGACATAAATTCTGGTTTTGAATTTCTGGCTGGGGTGCTTATGAGGAAGTTTCTGTTTTGCGCAACAGTCCTAAGATCCAGTGTGCGAAGCAAAGCGGTTAGGAGTCGGAGCGTAAGTCGCCATAAACAGAAATCCTGGTTTTTAGGATTTTTGTTTGTGGTGCTTACGTGCAGACTCCTGCTTTACGCAGCAGTCCTAAGATCCAGTGTGCGAAGCAAAACGGTTAACTATTCTGCATTATGTAAAAACTGTTATCCAAACAGTTAAGTTTTAGGGTAACATATTTTCCTTTCAGATTACAACACCCCATTTTCAATCATTCCCAATCAGAATGTAGTAATATAGACGAAGGGGAAGTTTGACGAGCGAGTTAAAAAGTGAGGTAAAGTAATTCATGACAAAGGCATTGATCGTTGTAACCAATAATGCAAAGTTCGATAAACTGTATAAAGCTACCGGCATTTGGCTTCGAGAAGCCGCTCATTTCAATAAGGTGATGCAGGAAAATGGCATCGACGTTGATTACATGAGTCCAAAGGGGGGGTATGTTCCCATCGATCCCCTTAGCTTAGCACCAGACATGATGGACCAGATCGACTGGCAATATTATTTAGATGATGAATTCCGGAATACTCATTTGGCAAAATCTCTGAAGCCAGCTGATATTCAACCAGCCGACTATCAAGTCATTTATTTTGTTGGTGGTCACGGGGCAATGACCGATTTTCCAGAAAATAAAGAGTTGGCAAGCATTGCATCCGCTATTTATAACAACGACGGAATCATCGCTGCCAATTGTATTGGCGTTTCAGCATTGCTGGCAATCAGGACAACTGACGGCAAACGCTTTGTAAACGGCAGAAAATTAACGAGTTTTACCAACGATGAAGAAGCCTTAAACGGCTTAACCAACGATGTTAAATTCCTACCAGAGGATGAACTGAAGAAATCCGGGGCCACTTTTGAAAAAGGAGAGGCCTTCAAATCCCACGTGGTCGTTGATAATCGGCTGATCACTGGTCAAAATGCAGATTCAGCAACCGATGTCGGCGAAGCAGTTATTAAGGCTTTATTGAAGTGAATCAGCTCATTCCATTTCTCTAATGCCTAATCATTCATTAGGAGGACCGACATGAGTATTTGGAATGATTCTTCGCTCTACATCTTAATTGTGACAACGTTGGTTGGCCTAATCGCACTCTTTTTAATGCGGACAAAGAAAATGCGATTCAAAGAGCCGCGACTTTGGCTAACGCTGGAAATTGTCCTCACAATTTGTGGCCTATTTTCTAACGGCTTAGGTATTATCTTTCTAATCACACCGTTTTATAACTTCATTTTTTCTTTAATAATTGGTTTACTAGCGATTGGGCTCGGCGTTTTTTGGCTGATTGAGGTATTCATTGGTATTCAAAAATAAGAACGAGTCTATCTGCGGCCATGATCCGCAATCTAAGAGATTAGGAAAGCTTTCGTTCGCACAGCAAAAAAGCACTTTCCTATTTGTCTAATAAATAGAGGCTCTTCGTCAACTGTTGTTGGTGAAACTAAATTCGAGTTCTAATCACTTTGTGATTAGGGCTCTTTTTGTTT
>NZ_JAHPPD010000103.1 GCF_019061365.1 Lentilactobacillus dabitei | reverse complement strand
ACCCCTGTAGAATACAGGAATCAAGCCATGGTAGCTTAAATCAATATCTAAACTTGTCTAACTTTTCTGTTGCACTTCAACTTGGTGGGCTGTTTTTTAGTACAAAAAATCAGTTACCTTGTAAATAAGTCCAAATAGTTTATAATATTTCATGTAAACAGTGGTAGGCAAGGAAGACAATAGTATACGAGAGGTGCGCTGTATGCCAACAAAGATTAATCGTGAAAAGACATATTCCACTCGAGCCAGTAAGGAACTAGGAGATCGAGCAAAGGAATATTTGGCAAAATATGATATTACGCTATCAGAATACATGCGGTACTCTATCGCAAAAGCTGCTAATCATGAGGTAGAGTTTATTAATTTTTTGGATACACCAGAAGCCAAGGCTGCAAAAAAAGAGGCTGAGAATGGCGAAGGAAAAACTTATGACTCGCTGGAAGAACTGTGGAAGGACTTAAATGAATGAAATATCGGGCAGTTCCACGGTTTAAGAGGAGTTATAAGAGGCTTAAAAAGAAACACTATCCAGTAGAGCTTATTATGTATTGTTTAGGCGCAATTATTGAGAATGATGAGGATGTAATGCAACGAATTAAAGTTCATGCTTTAAATGGCACTTGGAAAGGGTATAGTGAATTTCATCCTGGTAGATATAGCAATGTTGGTCGTGATTATGATAATTGGATTGTTGTTTATCGAGTTGATAATGAAGAATTAGTTTTAGTACTAATTGATACAGGCCAGCATGATATTTTGAAAACTAGATCGAGGGATTAGGGTTTTATGAGTGCTTCAGACATTAATTAGAATTACTAGATTCAGAATTAAGCATGTTTTTCAAAATAAGCAACTATTAATTACTATAATTGGAATAGTTCAAAGGAAGAAAACTAAAAACCAACAAGAAACCCATCAAAGTCGATGAACTCGAATCCACTTTGATGGGTTTCTTCCTATTATAATGATCCTTTTCTATGTGTCCCGGTCAGGGGGTAAAACAATATGTGTTCTCAATACTAAATTAGTTATTATTGGCAACTGGTGCATTAACAGTCTTGTGAACTTCTTCAGTGGTATGTTGACGCCACCAGGAAGAAAGAACTGAACCGGAAATGTTGTGCCAGATTGAGAAGATCGTTGATGGAATGGCCGCTGCTGGAACAAAGTACTTCATTGCCAGCGTAGCGCCCAAGCTGGAATCTTGCATCCCAACTTCGAAAGTTATGGCCTTTCGTTGTGGCTGGTGAAGACGAATCAGGTGACCGAAGACGTAGCCAAGTGCATAGCCACTTAAGTTATGGAGCATTACGACTGGGATCACCAAAGCAGTTTGAGCGGTGAACAGATCATTGTGGTTAGCTGCAAGTACAGCACCGATGATCGCAAGAATGGCAATTTGAGAAATCAGTGGCAAGACCAAGTTAACCTTTGCGGCTTGCTTACTGAAGAGACTGTGAACAACAACCCCTAAAACAATTGGGATCACAACAATCTTTAGGGTACTCAGGAATAGTGAGGTTGTTGGAATGGCAACGTAACGGCCTGCGTAGAATTGAAGTAAAAATGGCAGCATGATTGGTGCTAACAAGGTTGAAAGGGCCTCGATTGAAACGTCCAAAGCAATATCACCTTTAGCTAAGTAGGCCATCACACTAGAAGAAGTTCCACTTGGGCATGAACCAACTAAGATAACGCCGACTGCGGTTGCCCCAGTTAAATGAAAGATCTGGCAAAGTAAGAATGCGATAAAAGGCATGATGACATAATGGGCAATTGTTCCGAGGATAACGGGAACCGGTCGTTTCAAAATTCGGGCAAAATCTTCTTTGCTTAATGTCAGTCCCATTCCAAACAAGATGATTCCTAATAGATAAGAAGTGTTTGGGGCGATCCATAAACTTGCTTGGGGTAAGAAATAATTCACCGCGGCCCATAAGATGACCAATAACGTAAACCACTTACTCATCCAATTACCAACTTTTGATACTGCTTGCATAAGCATTCCTCCAAATCTCGGAGTGGTTGCCCTGCTTTAGTTGAACAGTGGGAAGGAACTTTCGTTAATAATGGATCGAACGAATCTTCAGAAATAATCAACAAATACCTTTAGCCAAGGTGGTCAATGTATTTTACCAAGGCGTCCGCCAATAAATGGAAATATTTCAACTCACCGGGATTAGTGATCTTCCCATCTGGATCGATGTATTTGGTAACACTGCCAATATAAGCTTCAGGTTGTTGAACCGTCGGCATATTTAAAAAGACCAATGATTGGCGCAGGGCGTGATTAGCTCCAAATGCACCAGTGGCTCCGGGGGTGACACTGACAACTAATGCTGGCTTACCATCCCAAACGTTTTGGCCTCGGGGGCGGGAACCAACATCGATGGCGTTTTTCAAAACTGCTGGAACAGAGCGATTATATTCCAGGGTGACGAAGACAAATGCGTTGCAGGCCTGAACTTGCCGGCGAAATTCCTGCCATTCTCCCGGCTCATTATGGGTCTCTTCCAAATCTTGATTGAAGAAAGGGAGACTTCCAATTTTGATGAATGCTATTTCATAATCTGATGGGAATTGAGTTGCCAATGCTTTAGCAACTGCTTTGGAATATGAACCTTTTCTTAAACTACCGACTAAGACACCAATTTTCTTTGACATAAATGTATCCTCCATAAATGATGACAGTTACCAAAATGACCTAAATCAAGTTAATCTGGTTGGGATAATTGTGAAAAAATAACCAGCTTAATTTTAACTGATAATTCAGATTGGTCAACTAATCATGATGGGATGGTTTACTGACATTGTGAAATGATTTGTATTGGCATAATTTGGCTACGCTAGGATTGAGCAAGTCGAAATTCTCGTAGTTCACAAGCTTTTGGGGTATTATGTAAGCGTAAACAAAATATGCAATGAATTGATAATGGAGGGTTTGATTATGACAAGTTTTGCAAAACGTGGTGCGGACGACCGTCTGCTTGCTTCAGATAATACGGTACTGACAATCATTGATTACCAACCAACTCAAATCAATTCGATTGGTTCAATGAAACATGCGGATTTAATTCATAATGCCGCTTTAGTTGCAAAGGTTGCTAAGCAATACCATGTTCCAGTGGTGCTCTCAACAGTAAATGTGAAGACTGGCCGAAATAAAGATACCGCTCCAGAAATTAAAAAGGAACTTGGCGATATTCCAACCTATGATCGAACTTCGATCAATGCTTGGGAAGATAAGGAATATTATGATGCCATTCAAGCAACGGGCCGTAAGAAGATTATCATGTTGGCATTATGGACAGAAGCTTGTTTGACATTCCCAACAATTGATGCGATTTCGGAAGGCTTTGAAGTCTATCCAGTTGTGGATGCAGTCGGCGGAACGTCAACAATCGCCCACGAAACGGCATTACGACGGGTGGAACAAGCCGGTGCTCACCTGATTACAATTCCACAATTAATCTGTGAACTGCAGCGGGATTGGAACAGAACGGATACGGTACCAGATTTTGTGGCCGATTTGTTGGAGAATGGGGCGTTTACGTCACTGGCTGAATAAAAGTGAGCGGAGCAAAGCGGTTAGAAACTGGAACCTAAGTCTCCTTCTACAGAAATCCCTGATTTTGGGATTTTTGTAGAAGGTGCTTAGGTGCAAGTTTCTGCTTTGCGGAGCGGTCCTAATCCATATAACGGAGAACAACTTCTGCTTTGAGGAGCAGTCCTAATCTATATGACGGAGAACAACTTCTGCTTGGAGAAACGGTTCTAATCCATGTAGCGGAGAACAAGCTCCTACGTTTTTTGAAATAGTCCATTCCAAGTTTATGCAAAAAAATAGGAATCACTTTCTTCATCAACGAAAAAGTGATTCCTATTTTTGGTGCTCAGTGAAATAACATTTCAAATAGTTTACTTCAGTACCTTGAACCGATTGGCGTCATCCATGAATTCCTTCTCGCCAGCTGGGGCTTCAATTGAGCCGAAGTCCATTTCTGCGCGGAGATTCCAGCTTTCAGGGATTCCGAATGCGTCACGAACTTCGTCATCAATCAGTGGATTGTAATGTTGCAGGTTGGCACCAAGACCGTTTTCGGCAAGAGATGTCCAAACGGCAAATTGGGCGTTTCCTTGAGCTTGTTCTGACCAGTCGGCAAAGTTGTCAGCGTAAAGGGCAAAGTCATTTTCAAAACGGTGAACAACATCAGTATCCGTATAGAACATGACAGTCCCGAATGCTGACTTGAAACCGTTGATCTTGGCCAAAGTCTTTTGGTAGGCTTCTTTGGTTGGCACCTCTGACTTCAAACGCTTGGCAACGATATCCCAAAGTTGTTCATGCTTGTCGCCAAATAAAATAACGGCCCGAGTGGTTTGATTATTGAATGGGGTAGGGGCCCACTTGATGTTTTCCTTAATCAAGTTAGCAATGTCGTCAGTAGATTGAGAAACGTTGCGTCCTAATGCATAAATTGAGCGGCGCTTCTTGGCAAGGTCTAATAATTGTTCTTTCATAGGTCAGATAAACTCCTTTATTAGTTATAGATAGATTCACTACTTAAAAATAGCGTATGATTCATTATACCAGTTACTATAAGTAAGTAAAGTGAAAACTCAAAATCCTTATTAATCAGAAGAATTGTCTCATAATATCTTTTAGTGGGGGTAATTCCGGCAACTTATGTTTTTCGCTGACGTATTGGAGGCCATAAGACATGTAGCCGGCTGCTTCACTGTTGACAATTTTGCCTGGAAGCGGCGCATTATCAGCCACGTAGGCATTGATTAAGACAGGGCGGTCAGTAATCTTGTAGGCCCGGTCAAGCGCAGACCGGAATTCCCGGTTACTCTTGGCAGTGATGCCGACACCGCCACAAGCGTCAGCAAATTTTGCGTAATCCATATCCTTCAAATCAATTTGGTAATTCAATTGACCGGCTTCTTGTTGTTCGTATTCAATAAAGTCGAATTTTTGGTTATTTAAGACAATATCAATAATTGGGAAATGATATTTAACGGCTGTGGCAAAGTCTTGCATGACCATTGCAAAGGCACCATCGCCATTGATTGCGATGGCTGGCCGGTCTGGGGAGGCCGCCTTAGCAGCAAGTGCCCCTGGCAGCGCGCAGCCCATTGTGCCTAAGTTTGCAGAGATCACGAATTGCTGGTTTTCGCTAATTGGCAGGAAACGGGCACTCCATGAGGTTGCCGTGCCGACATCAATTGAAAAGATGGTATTATCAGGAGCTGTTTGGTGAACGTAATCAAACAAACTTTCCGGCGCAATCGGTTCGCTATCGAGGGCGCGTTTGCCATGCATCCACTTGTTCCAGTTTGCCATACTTTCTTGGCAGGCTTTCAGGAATTTGCCGTCACTTGGTTTGAGGCCACTCGCAAGAATTTGAGAAACGGCTTTGCCCGCGTCGGCGTTGATGGCAACGTCAGCTGGATATCGCCGATTCAGGTTCAGTGGGTTCAACTCGATTTGGACACACTTTGCTTTGCCTGGTTTTGGCAGGAAGGGGACATAAGGGTAGTTAGTGCCAATCATGATGAGCATATCCGTTTCTTTCATGGCTTCATATGCAGCTTTGGTCCCTAACTTACCAACATTTCCTAATGAATTAGGATGGTCGTCAGCGATAATCCCTTTGGCAGGCAAGGTCTGAATAAATGGAATTTGGTAGGTTTCCACAAATTGTTTCACTTGTTTGTGCGCATCACGGGCACCTTTCCCGATCAGGACAATTGGCTTCTGGGCTGAATTTAACAACTTAACAGCTGCTTGTACTTGATCAGCCGGGGCAACTGATTCTGGCACGTTAAATTCTTTGGCGGATGAATGATACTCGTTTTTCAATGGTTCATCTGGTAAATCGTCAGGGATGGTCAAAACGGCGACCCCTTTTTTGGCATAGGCCATTCGAATGGCTTCATCAACAATTTTTGGCAGTTGAGCCGTTGTTTTAATTTCGCGATTATAAACGGCGACATCATCAAATAATTTTGGTGTGTTAACTTCTTGAAAATAACCTGTATTCAAAAAGTTTGATTTGACTTGGCCAAGTAATGCCAACATTGGCGCATGATCCATTTTGGCGTCGTATAACCCATTAAGCATATGAATAGCACCAGGACCACCAATTGACAAACAAACGCTGAGCTTACCCGTTAGCTTAGCTTCTGCAGCCGCAGCCAAGGCACCAACTTCCTCGTGACGAATTTGGATAAATTTGATCTTATCCTGCTGCTTTCTTAAGCCATCAACCGTTGTATCGATTGAGTCTCCTGGTAAACCATAAACATGTTTGACACCCCAGTCAGTTAATACATCGACTAGCTCGTCTGCACCATTTTGACTCATGTAATCTCCCCCTTATTAAATTTATGTTCCACATTCCAGTATAGTCATAGGACAGGCTTGTTACAATTGAAACGCTTATATGTAAGGGGATGCGAGATGAATTTCACATGGCTTTGACTTGTTAGCTGAAAGTGAATTAAGCATAAAAAAGAACCAACCATTTCTGGTTGATTCTTTCAAAGTTTTATTAAAGTCTATAATTAGTCTTCAACTGGTGTAACGTTAGCAGCTTGTGGTCCACGGTCGCTGTCTTCAACGTCAAGGGTAACTTTTTGGCCTTCGTCTAATGACTTGAAGCCTTCCTTGTTGATAGCTGAGAAGTGAACGAATACGTCACCATCGTCAGTAGTAATGAAGCCGTAACCTTTATCAGCGTTGAACCATTTAACAGTGCCTTGTTTCATAATATATGAAACCTCCTTGCGCTTTGAGCGCATACTTAATTTTTTAATGCATCTAGTTGAACGTGATTCCAAGGAAGTTATTTCATAAAACTATAAAACAAGTACCTTTGAAACTCGGAAACCTAAAACACATTAACAATACTATAACCCCTAAATTAGCCAATGTCAACTGCAACGATTTTGTCGATGCAATGAAGACGGCATCCACAAAGCCATTACATAAGTGTCGTTGTAATTGGCTTTATTAATTCCTGTAGCGATAAATGCTATTTCATTGGTAATTCGGGAGGCAGCCAAGGGAAACTGGTCAAATTGTTTTCAACGACTTTTTGATGATTCCGAGCGTAAACTAATTTTAATTTTTGGGTGTTATCAAAAATTTTAACCTGATCAACTTCAGCACTAATTGGTATGAGGTTGTTCAAAGATTGTTTGTAGCGCTTTTTTATTAGTTCTGGTGCAATGCCGTGCCCACCCTTATTAATACGCTCTTGAACCCGATCAAGTGCAAGCTGGACATTTTCAAGACTCACATACAGTAAATAAACTTCAAAATCTTGTTGATGGGCTTTTTGAATTAATTTGAGGTGGGTATTTCCATTTCCAGCTAACGTGGTTTCAATATGAACAGATTCCCGCCGATTCAAGGCTTGATGAAGGAGAGTTACCTCCTGACGCATCGCTGCTAAATTATCTTTTAAGAGATGCCAATCACCACCGTTGTTTCGCAAAATTTCATCGGCATTTAATCGATGGGTATTTAGAAACAGATCGGGATCTGTTTGATAAAGGGTGCTTTTGCCGGCCCCGTTAACTCCTGCAACAATAATGTAAATTGGTTGAGGCACTACATAACAAACCCTTTCTGATTAATGATTTTAGATTGCCGTTCATCAATAACGTATTCATATAAGGCTTTAAAGACCGCCTTTTTAGCTGGGTCTTTTTCATATAATGCGTGATTCAACAGTTCAGACGTTGGCACTTCCTTGACGCTTTCAAGTAAATCATTTAAATATTGTTCATTCTTAGGGTCTTTGATTTGACTTGGCATGCTAAATCACCTCGATTTTTTTCCTTGCTTAATTGGATAACTTTTCCTGATCGGTTACTTGCATCTATAACTGATCATCCTTAATGATATGATATCACAGATGCTCTTGGTTTGATTCGGAGAGACCATATTAGTAAATGTGAATGGCTGTTTTGATCGCAGTTGTTTTGCTGACGAACCGGGTTGAAAAAATGGTGCCCTTTGAACAGGCAAGTCGTGAAAATAGGCTGATTAACAGTCTTAAGGTTACGGAATGTTTGGCGACCAAATATTCTAAGTAGTTGAAACTACGTACACAAATAGCGCCCGACTAACCGTTCGTCAATTAGCCGGGCGCTACTTTAAATGGGTCTAAACTTTCTGGTATTGATGGAAATCATCAATGCCAGTTTTTTTATCCAGAATAAATGGGACATCACTGTCCCCT
>NZ_JAHPPD010000102.1 GCF_019061365.1 Lentilactobacillus dabitei | reverse complement strand
GTCCCCGTAAATGTCTCGGATGGAAAACGCCTTATGAAATATTCTTTAATGTAGTGTTGCACTTAATTTGACAATTCAAGTATTAAATCCATTCCCATTTTAAAAATTTGTAGTTAATTAGTAGACAGAAATAATGAAATGTTTAGTTATATAATGACAATTGACTATTTATTAAATAAATGTAAAAATTAGGGCTGTATTTATAATTTTAAGCTTTGGCTAAGTTAGGAGCGTATGAAGAAAGTGCCTGTTAAAAAGAATTTGCATAATCATAGAAAACATAATCAATATAAATTCAAAAAAATATTTTGGTTATTTCTATTATTGTTATTGATTTTAGGGGTAGGTATTGCTGGAATTGCCTATCGTAATATTTATAGGGCAACCACTATTGTTTACAAAAAAGCGAATGCTCATAAAGAACGAAACGCTGGCAAGTTAATTGATAATAAACGCCCTATTTCTATTTTACTTTTAGGAACTGATACAGGCGCTCTTGGTCGCACGTATAAGGGGAGAACTGATACGATGATTATTATGTCAATTAATCCTCAAAAACAGAAAACTGTTATGATGAGTTTGCCACGCGACATGAAAGTTAATTTATCTGGGTATTCGGAGTATTCTCCCGCTAAAATTAATGCTGCTTACACTTATGGTGGTACTAAAGAATCTATCGATACGGTTCAGAAATATTTAAAAGTCCCGATTGATTACTATGTTTTAGTTAATATGGGAGGGCTAAAAAAAGCTATCAACCAAGTTGGCGGAGTTACTGTAGTTTCACCACTTACTTTTACATATTTAGGAGACCATTTTGTTAAGGGAAAGAAGTATCATTTATACGGGAATGATGCATTAAAGTTTTCCCGTATGCGATATAGCGACCCTCAGGGAGATTATGGACGACAATTACGCCAGCGATTAATTTTAACAGGCCTATTAAAAAAATCGTTTTCGTATAGGACTTTCCTATCTAGCAGTTTTTTAAAAACAATTTCTAACCAAGCTCAAACTGATTTGAATCGTTCTCAAATGTTTGGTTTATCAATAAACTATCGTAAAGCTGGTAACCATGTTGTTTCTGATCATGTTCAAGGAGTGGGTAAAGAAATTGGTGGTCAAGATTTTGAAGTGGTTTCAAAATCTGAATTGATAAAATCATCAAATATTATTCGAAATAATTTAGGATTGACGCGTTATTAATTCTATATATAAATTTTTTGGAGGACAGCATGGAAAACTATTTGGACCTTCGCCAAATATTAGGGATTATTCGTAAACATATTATCTTTATCATGATTAGTTTTATTCTTTGCTTAATTATTGCTGTTGGTTTAGAGAAGTTTGTTATTACACCCCAATTTACTTCGACTGCTCAAATTTTGGTTAATCAAAAAAAAGATACTTCAGTTCCAGGGGCAGCTTTTCAGGATCAGCAAGCCGATGTTCAAATGATCAGTACTTATAAGGATATCATTACAAACCAATTGGTTTTGAAAACAGCTAGTGAGCGATTAGCTAATCCTGTCAAAGTAATTCGTTCAGCACGAAAGGCTCGATACCATGTTTCAGCAAATGGTCATCGTCACTTAATTAAAGCATCACGGCCAGCTGTTGTTAAATCAACAGGGACTCCTTATGATGTGAGCGTTAAACAATTACAGGGAGCTATTTCTGTTACTAATCAACAAAACTCACAAGTTTTTGCTTTAAATGTGAAGAGTGATGATCCACAAAAATCAGCTGCAATCGCTAATACAGTTGCACAGGTTTTTAAGCAAAAGATTCGTCGAATTATGAGTATTAATAATGTCACCATTGTTTCTGAAGCGACACCTGTAAAGCAGAAGTCGTTCCCCAAAACTTCAATAGTGCTGCTAGCTGGGGCGGTAATTGGTTTGCTGGTTGGATTAGGTTATGCGTTCATTAGAGAATTAACAGATACAACAATTAAAGATGATGAATTTTTAACCAATGAGTTAAGATTGACTAATCTAGGTCACATAGCAGAAATTCGTAAGATACACGGCTCACATTTGGCCAATAAACGTCATGGGGAACATCTCAAACCGAATCATCGAAGAGTTTAAATCTTAGTTATACAGGAGAAAATTATGAACATTTTTCATCGTAAAAGAAAAAAGCTTTCCACTGATACTTTAAGAAATGGTGTGAAGTTAATTACTGATGTTGATCCTAAAAATATTGTTTCTGAACAATTTCGTACAGTTAGGACAAATATTAATTTTTCAGCAGTTAATCAAAAATTAAAAACAATTATTTTTACTTCTTCGGCAGTTAGCGAGGGAAAATCAACTGTTTCCGCTAACTTGGCGGTCATTTGGGCTCAGCAAGGGCAGAAGACTCTATTTATTGATTCAGACTTGCGACGTCCAACTTTGCATACGACATTTGGTTTATTAAATACCAATGGCCTATCCACGGCTTTATCCACTGATATAGATTTCAATTCAGTAGTGCAAAAGACGGAGATTGATAATTTATCTGTGATCACTAGTGGACCCATTCCACCTAATCCATCAGACCTGTTGGCTTCTAATCGGATGAAAGAATTAATTTCTTATTTTAAGAAAATCTATGATGTGATTATTTTAGATGTTCCGCCATTATTGTCAGTTACTGATACGCAAATTATTGCAGCTCAGGTTGATGGGGTGGTGTTGGTAGTGCGCCAAGGATTAGCACAAAAATTAGCTATAAAGCGCTCAACTGAACTCTTAAAAATGGTTAAAGCCAATTTATTAGGTTATGTATTAAATGACGTTGCACCTAAGAATGGGTACGGTTATGGCTACGGTTATGGCTATGGCTATGGATATGGGTACGGTTATGATAATGAGGGTAAATAGTTGCCAAGGGATATGATATAAAATGATTGATTTGCATTGTCATTTGCTTCCAGGGGTGGATGACGGGTCTAAAAGTATGGATATTTCTTTGAAATTAGCTAATGATGCAGTAAGGGATGGCATCGACTATGCATTATTAACGCCTCATCATATGAATGGTGTTTATCTTAATCACAAAAAAGCAGTTATTCAGCAAACACAAGAGTTTCAAGTGGAGCTTGATAGACACAAAATTTCACTCAAAGTTTTTCCTGGGCAGGAAGTTAGAATAAATGGCGATTTATTAACTGCTCTTGATCAAGATGATATTTTATTTGCTGATGAGGGTGGGCAATACTTAATGTTAGAATTTCCGGATGACGATATCCCAAATTATACTAGTAATATGATTTATGAACTTATGCAACGGGGAATCATACCGGTTATCGTTCATCCAGAACGTAATACTAAGATTATGAAACAACCAGATATTTTATATGATTTGTTAAATAAAGGTTGTCTTTCTCAAATAACAGCTGGCAGTTATGTTGGAATCTTTGGTCACAAAGTACAAAAATTTAGTAAACAATTAATTCAGTCTGGACAAGTATACATTTTTGCTTCGGATGCTCATAATTTACCTAATCGTAAATATGAAATGACTAATGCTTTTGCAAAATTGGGTAATGAATTTGGGAATGACTATGTATCCAAATTTAATGAAAATGCCAAAAGAATAATTAATGGTGATAATATTCTATCCAATGATTTTTCTAAAATAAAAACACATTTGTTTCATTTTTTTAAATAAGGGGGAGGTGATGTATACTTTATGCAAATTGAGAGACGTAGTGGAGGAGATCCTAAATGCGGTCATCCAATGACAGATAATAACGTAGTCGTAGTAAATAAGGAACGAGTTGAGCGACGCTTCTTTTATCATTTTTTCAAA
This sequence comes from Lentilactobacillus dabitei, assembly GCF_019061365.1. Classification (GTDB taxonomy): domain Bacteria; phylum Bacillota; class Bacilli; order Lactobacillales; family Lactobacillaceae; genus Lentilactobacillus; species Lentilactobacillus dabitei. The sequence continues at coordinate 4,602 of NZ_JAHPPD010000102.1, read as the reverse complement.
AGATTTTTTGATATATTATTAAGTATAATTGGTATCATTCTTTTAACCCCTGTATTTATTATTACTGCCATTTTGATAAAAGTTGACAATCCAGATGGTCCAATAATTTATTCTCAAATTAGAATTGGGAAGAATGGACACCCTTTTAGAATGTATAAGTTTAGATCAATGGTTGTAAATGCTGATAAAATGTTAAAGGGCTTACTAGATCAGAATGATATAGGGGGCGCTATGTTTAAAATGAAATCGGATCCGCGAGTCACTAAAATTGGTCGAACTATTCGAAAATATAGTATTGACGAACTCCCACAATTACTAAATGTAATTAAGGGAGATATGTCTTTAGTAGGGCCTAGGCCTCCGTTAAAAAGAGAGGTGGAGGATTATACTGAATATGATAAACAACGGTTATTGGTTGTCCCAGGATGTACAGGAATTTGGCAAGTTAGCGAAAGAAATAAAGTTGGATTTCATGAAATGGTGAAATTGGATATTAAGTATATAAATAGTTCAAATTTGTGGCTTGATTTTTTTATATTGTTTAAAACTATTTGGATAATTTTTTTCCCTAATAGTGCATATTGAGAGGAGACTATGATGAAAATTTGTTTGGTTGGATCAAGTGGTGGTCACTTAACACATTTACACATGTTAAAAAGATTTTGGGGGAATAAGGATAGGTTCTGGGTAACTTTTCCCAAAGAGGATGCTGAGTATTTATTAGATGGAGAAAGAACATATTCCTGTTACTTTCCTACCAATAGAAACATTAAGAACCTGATAAGAAATACTTTTTTAGCTTTTAAAATCCTTGTAAGAGAAAAGCCTGATTTAATAATTTCTTCTGGGGCGGCAGTCGCAGTTCCCTTCTTTTATGTTGGAAAAATTTTGGGTATCAAGACTATTTATATAGAAGTATTTGACAGAATAGATAAGCCTACCTTAACTGGAAAATTAGTTTATCCGATCACTGATTTATTTATAGTGCAGTGGAAAGAAATGAAGAAGATTTATCCGAAAGCTAAATATTTAGGGAGCATATTTTAATGATTTTTGTTACTGTAGGTACTCATGAACAACCATTTAATAGACTAATAAGGAAAATAGACATATTAAAGGGACAAAATAAAATTATGGATGATGTATTCATTCAAATAGGTTATAGTACCTATATTCCTAAACATTGTCAATATAAGAGATTTATTTCACAATCAAAAATGGAGTGCCTTATTAAAATGTCCACTATAGTTATTACACATGGTGGCCCATCTTCCTTCATTGAGGCATTGAAGCAAGGTAAAATGCCTATAGTAATACCACGACAGAAAAAATTCAATGAACATGTTAATAACCATCAACTCCTTTTTTGCAAAGAGTTGCAAAAAAGGGGCTTTCCTATAAAAGTAGTTATTAGCGAAAACGATTTATATGAAGTAATCAATGATATGCAATATACTGAAAACAAGAAATTTCACAGTAATAATAAAAGATTTAACCAGGAACTAGATGCTTTAGTGAAAAATATGTTTAATAGTTAGTAGATTATTTAAGGAGTAGAATTATATGATACCTAAAGTTATTAATTACTGTTGGTTTGGGGGGGAGCCCTTGCCAGGGAGTGTCAAATTAAACATAGATTCATGGAAAAAATTTTGTCCTGATTATAAGATTATTCAATGGAACGAAAAAAATTTTGATGTTAATAAATATTGTTTTGCCAGAGAAGCCTATGAAAAAAAGAAATGGGCATTTGTATCAGATGTAGCCCGTTTAGATATTATTTATAAACATGGTGGGATTTATCTGGATACTGATGTTGAATTAATTAAAAGCTTAGATCCGGTGTTAAATGCCCAATCCTATTTTGCTTGTGAAGATCGTTTTTCTGTCAATACTGGTCTTGGATTTGGATCTGTTAAGAAAAATGAATTTATTTTGTCTAATCTTAAAGAATATAAAAATAAGCATTTTATAAATTCTAATGGTTCATTAAATGAAATACTTTGTGTTGACGTGACAACACATTTGCTTTCATTGATGGGTTTTAAAGCTAATGAATCTAAGCAAATAATAAATGGGATGGTTATTTATCCAAGCTCTTATTTTTGCCCTATCCAGCTTGGTCACCGAAATAATAAGGTATCATCTAATACTATATCTATACACCATTATAGTGCATCTTGGAAGGAAGCATCTGATAATATTAAAGGAAGCGACAGAATGATTATCTTAAAAAAATATATTAAGCATTATGTTGATTATATATGTGGATATGGTACATATAATAAATTCAAAAAAATATTAAGGATGAAAAATAATTTTTGATAATTAAAATAAAATTTTAGGAGCAAATGGATTGGATTCTGAAAATATGAATAAAAATATTGGAGTAATAGCAACTAAAGTATTTATTTTTACAGCAATTACTATTTCTATAATGGCAATCCTAAATGGGGCAAATATAATTTCTAATAATATTGCATCTATTATTCAGGTATTGTCTATTGTACCAATTTTGATATTAGTAGTGAATTCAAATAATCGTTTTAGTATTACTTTTGTATTTGCCCTTGTAATATCTATAATGATTTGCATTATAAACGGAGCTATCTATATGATATCTGGTACAATGATGATTGTTTTTATATACGCGCTTAACAATATACCAGATATAAATTATCAAAAAATATTAAAGTGGTTGAGTTTTTCTTCAGCAATAATGTTTGGAATCATTTTGGCTATTAATTTATTGACTGGTTGGGGATCAAATAATTACGAAATGTGGAGAGTTAATGGATTTATATTTAGAAAATCCTTAGGATTCTCACAACCTAATGTTACGATGCTATTATGGCTTTCAATTATATTAACCACCTGTTCCCTCAATACAAGAATGGAACGATGGGTAACAATATTTGTTGGATTATTGACTTATGCTATTTACACTCAAACGCAATCTCGAACATCGACATATGTTATTATATTATATTGCTTTGTTTCATTGTTAATGGGCAAACATGTTTATGATAGGGGAGGAAAAACAATATCAAAATGTGTTTGTGTATTTCCAATAATAATATTTTTTATGTCTTTATATATGCTACTTCATCCATATTCTTTGTGGGCTGATTCGGTCCTGTCAGGTAGATTAAATTTATATCAACAATTTTATGCAACTTATGGGATACATTTTTTAAGAACAGTTGAGCTTGAAAATGCGATGTTTGATAATGGTTATTTACAATCTTTATTGGCTAAGGGAATGATTTTTACAACTCAATTATTGTGTATTTTGGTTTCTATGGGGTGGAAGATTAATCAAATGAGAATCAAGGATATGCTTTTATTTGGTATGTATACAGCAGTTGGATTCACAGAAACTGCATTACAACATTTTGAACTTTTTTTACCTATCGCCATATTACTTGCAGAATCATATAAGGAAGAACAGAGAGAAAATTATTTAAAAAGGGAACTTAATTAAGCTTAAAATTGGGGGAGTATAAAATTGAGCGAAAATTTAATTAGTATTATAGTACCAGTTTATAATTCAGAAAAGTATTTAAGAGCGGCTATTCATAGTCTATTAAATCAAACTTATCAAAATATTGAAGTTATTTTGATTAATGATGGGTCCACCGATGGCTCACAAGAGCTAATTAGCTCATTTCAAAAAAAGGATAAAAGAATTAAATTATATAATACTAAAAATTTGGGGGTATCGCATGCGAGAAATTATGGTATTGATAGAGCTAGTGGTTCGTATATTATGTTTTTAGACCCAGACGACACTTATGATAAAAGTTACTGTTTAGAAATGATTGGGTTGATTAATAAGTTTAATGCTGATGTTGTTATGAGTAATTACTATATATGCAGAGGCAAAAATATATATCCTAATGTTAATAATGATCTTCTTGAATGTGAAGGCCTCATATCAAGGGATAAAACAATGCGTTCAATACTATCTGATACAGGTTTTAAAGGGTTTGTATGGACAAGAATTTTTAGAAAAAATGTAATTAATAATGTTAAATTCAATGAGAGCATAAATTACTTAGAAGACACGTTATTTAATATTAGTATTGTACATAATGCAAGAATTATAGCCTATACAAAGAAAAGACATTATTTTTATTTACAAAGAGAAGATTCTGCATCAAAAAAATTTAGCAAATCTTTTTTTAAATCCCTTAATCTTATTAGAGGGAAAGTTGATCCTGAATTTTATTCGCAAATTGATTCTGTTATTTTTTATAATTTAGTTGGATGGTTAATAACTGAGAGAAAGAGTAAGGAAAATAGTCAATTTATAAGGAGAAATATTAAAAATATGAAATCCCAAATTAAGTTTAAAACGCTTAAAATGGAAAACCCAATAAAAAATTTAATATTAAAATTAAGCTATGCTTTTCCCTTAGTAGGATCGTGTATGATACATATGTTATCCGTTTTTATGAAAACCAAACTTTATTCCAAATTAATGAGTATGTTAAGGAAAGGGTGAATCAAAAAGAGAGTGTAAAATATCTTGTGTAAATGCATAAAAGATTTCTGAATTGTATAGAAATAGGGAATGCCTTCCCTTATGATATTTAGTAA
>NZ_JAHPPD010000101.1 GCF_019061365.1 Lentilactobacillus dabitei | reverse complement strand
TTTTGTTTCTTTTGAAATCTTAGTCATAAAAAATACCTCCAAAGCTAAAGTTTTTACTTTAACTTTGGGGGTATAGGTCATATCATAGTTTTTTTTCGTTCCACTCTTTTTGATTGATGATCATATCATTTTCTGATTTAGCTTCACGCTACCTGGGTCCAAGTGATTGATCTGTGGATCGGTCTTTTGATAATCTAAGACCCCTTTGGAAACGAGATAATCAACGCGATGACGATACCACCAGTCAGGGGCACCAACCGGAAAACGCCCAAGGGTTTCACCAATCACTCGAATCACATTTCTAAAGCATTTAGGACTCACCTGACCGAGCAAAAACTGATCATAGAAGGTAATTGGCTGACTGACAAGTTGCCCATTAATATTGACTCGAACGGGCGTGTTATCCGCTCGTAAATCACGCCAGACATAACTGGAAACTTTTTGCCGATTTCGGGTTAATGGCCGCTCATACTGAGTCAGTTGAAGCTGTTCAAGATCTTCGTCAAGAAGTTCTCCCAAACTCGAAAGGGTTACCAGAACTTCTCCCTTCACGAATGAAAGCGGCACATGAATTTCGGATAACTGTGCATTTTTATTTAGTAATGCCTCACAAAGCCAGAAAAAGCCACAGGCATCATCACTCAAATCACTCCACCAAATGCGAATTGTGAGGCCTTGGTTAACCACCTCAAACAGGCGATCCAACGCCGCCACTAATCGGCGAATTCTCTCAGAAGTGGTTGAAAATCGCGTATGCGTGCTTTGAATTTTAAACAGCGTGCGCCGATTTTCAATAAAATTCCCTTCGGTGATATCTCCCAAATTAAGATAGACCGGCAAGGTGATGATCTCGTTATCGATATCGTGTTGTTGATAAAAATGTTTAAGTGAATTTGAGAAACTTTCGTTAAATAAAACATCGATCATATGTATTTCCCCATCAATCAAGATTACTAAAACTATACCCAAGAAGTATAAACTTATCTCTCACCATCATGCAATACCAAACCATTATTATTTTGAATATGACTCATTCAACTCACAATAACGAGAAGTTGAGGCATCATCTGATTTCAACTCTTTGACGAAGAAGGAGGCCAAGACATATATTAATTTTCAATCGATGATCATTCACTTAGATCGCCCTAGTCACTTGGATAAAAGCTGCGCCAAACTGCTGATCCCGGTCATTTAACGAAGAGAACCAATTATTCCAAAATCTGGAATAATTGGTTCTCTTCGTTAAATTCTGGGATCAAAACGCCTATTGCCCCAGTCTGTTTTCATTAACACTGGAATTAAAAGGTTGCCTACTATTCCAGTCTCTTCCTAACAAGAAAAATAAGTTTCAATTTATTTGGGGTCTCGATGAACGACAAACACATCACATGGTGCTTGAGCAATCACAAATGCCGCCGTCGAGCCCATTGTCACTCGGCCAACAAAATTGGCTCCGGTAGCACCAATGACAATTGCGTCGATCTTTTCATTTTCAACGATGTCACGAGCAAGGACGGTTTTAGGGTCCCCAGACGTCACAACCGTTTTTACATCGATTCCGTGTTCTTTAGCGCGACCAGCATATTTGGCCACCAATCGCGTATAACGTTCTTTTAGTTCATCAACCGCGCCAGGATTAATACTTCCAAAGCCAAGCAAGGCGGATTTAGACACGCCAATAATGTCGCGATCGTTAATGACCGCTGCAATTGTCAGCTTAGCACCGTTATGTTCTGCGATCGTGATGGCTTTATTAACCGCCTTGGCAGCCGTCTTTGAACCATCGACACCAACCAGAATATTTGTATAGTTAAATTCGAGCATGTCGCCACCTCGTTTATTTGGCAGTTAATTCGTAAATAGACTGACCATAAATCGCCATTGCCTTTAGTAGATCATTAATTGGCTGAAATTCATTTGCCTGATGCATTGTGTCCTGAGTGCCTGGGAATAATGCGCCAAACGCAACGCCACGCTTCATGAGCCGGGCATACGTGCCGCCGCCGACGACTTCAGGCTTGGCATCATGATCACCAGATTGTTCTTCATACACATTCATCAGTGTCTTAACAATTGGATCATCAGGATCAACATAATGAGGCACCATATTATCAGTTTCTGAAACTTGACCATGATGTTTTCCAGCGGCAGCCTCAAGCTGAGTCAAAATCTCTTTATCAGATGTTCCCTTAGGATACCTAAAATTCGTATTGATCGAGCCACCATCATGAGCATTGAATCTCATGATGCCGACATTCATCGTTACATCACCCATCACATCATCAACATGATTGGCGCCAATCTTGGTTGCTCGGGAATCATCATGTAAGTCACTGGCGAGAAAATCAATAAAGTGCTTAGCATCGCCTTCAAACGCAAATTGTTGGAGAAATTTCGCTAAATAAGTGCCCGCATTAATCCCATTCTTAGGCTCCATTGCGTGAGCGGCCTTGCCAATTAAATGAATCGCAATTCCCTCGTCGGTTGCCTTAACGTCTCCAGACAAGGGGTTGGTATCCAAGAATTTAGTGAAGGCATCAACCATCCCCTCATTATCACCCGTTTCAACGAGCGCAGTCGCATTTCCAGGAACCATGTTTGGCCGTAAGCCAGAAGTAAAGTCTTTTAAGGTGATTTCTTCACCATTTGCGTTTCCAAACGTCGTCACGTAAGTTGAATTACCTTTTTCGCCGTTAATTAATGGAAATTCCGCATCGGGTGAAAAACCAAATGTCGGCTCAGGCTCCACTTCAAAATAGTGTTTCATCCCAGTCCAATGACTCTCTTCATCGGTGCCGACAATCAAACGGATTTTCATCTTCGGGGTAATTCCGTTATCTTTCAACATTTTAAGCCCATAATATGCTGCCAAAGCGGGACCTTTATCATCAGAAGTTCCCCGACCATAAACGTTCCCGTCTTTTTCGGTCATTTCAAATGGATTGGTTTGCCAACCATCACCTGCAGGCATCACGTCAGCATGGGCCTGCATGGCCATTGTTTGGTCACCAGAGCCATATTCAATATAGCCAACGATATTATCAATATTTTTCGTCACGAACCCATCGCGTTCACCAAATGAAAGAAACTTCAGCATCGCCTTAGTTGGTCCTTCACCCAGTGGATACTCGTCGGTTGCGTGCTCATCATCTCGAACACTTTCAATGCCGATTAATTCTTTCAAATCATTTAAATAATCAGTCCGATAATCTTGTGATTGTTGTTTCCAGTCGATTGTCATTAATTTCTCACTCCTGTCATAACTGTATTTTATCACAGAAAGGCTTGGCCGTTACCATTGTTCAATAAGTCCAATGGTATACTGGAGATAGTTAAACTAAACAACTGGGAGAATGATTGTCATGGAAAAAATAACAAAAACAATTTTACCGAAAGTTATCAGAAAACGGCCTGCCAACAGTTTCAAGGGCACCTATGGAAAAATAGTCCTGATTGGCGGCAGTCAAAACTTTGGCGGCGCAATCATCATGGCCTCACTAGCCGCCGTTTATAGCGGAGCTGGGTTAGTGACCACCGTTACCAATCCCACCAACCAATCAAGTCTCCACGACTGGTTGCCAGAAGCGATGTTTGTCGATGATAACGATTTCGAAAAAGCAAAACCGATCATTTCCGCAGCAAACGTCGTTGTAATTGGGCCAGGACTTGGGACAAGTGATCAAGCACTAACCCTTCTGAAAAAAACTTTTGCGTTAGCCAAAACCGGCCAGGTATTTGTCATTGATGGCTCGGCCCTGACATTAATTGCCAGTAACAAGTTGTCGCTGCCAAAGGAACCACTAAATGTGTTGACTCCCCACCAAATGGAATGGCAACGGGTCTCTGGCATTAAAATTACCGACCAAACAGCTACTGCGAACCTGGCTGCCGCCAAAAAACTTAAGGCAATTGTGGTTGTTAAATCCCACCGCACGCAAGTTTGCGTAAGTGATCAAGTTTACGAAAACACAGAGGGGACCCCTGCTCAGGCAACTGGTGGCATGGGAGATACATTAGCTGGGCTCATTGGCGGCTTTACTGCTCAGTTTGAAAATAAAGCCCAAGCCGTTTTGGCGGCGGTGTATACTCACAGTGCGATTGCTGATGAACTGGCAAGAAAACAATACGTTGTCTTACCGCATCAAATCAGCGAAGCACTACCAGAATTTATGTTTAAAAATCAAGAGTGCGGAACAATAAACGGTTAGTTCCCTGATATGACCGGAAGCTGCTTATTGACCTACTATTTGTCATGGTCATATTCTGAACATTGAGAAGGTCGGAACAAAAATCAATCATTTTGCTCCGACCATTTTGTATTCCGAATATCATCTGGTTGCTTGTATCCCACTTTATGTCACTGAATTCTCAATAATTTTCTTAACTTTTCGGTTCGTGCTCCCAAGATCATATCTGCAACTCGGCTTTTAAGGGCTAAATAGATGTAGATATAACCACCAACGGCAACAGCTAGTATCGTAACGATCAGACTCGGGATTCGTTCAAATGGGTCCGCGACGAATTTAAGTAAAAAGTTAGCTGCACACACCGTCAGAAGGGATGCGGCATACATAAATAATGAATATTTTGCGATTTTTCGAAATCCAATATCGAGCATTCGCCGGTTGAACCCAAATTGTCGATTCAATGAGCGAATGATTAACCAGTCGGCGACGCCTAACCCAAGTCCAGTTGAAACAAGTGGGCCAAATGAGCCTAAATAACATATACATGGCCACTGGAAGATGAGCTTCACAATTGTGCCGACGACGAAAAATTTAACTGCCCGCTTATTTTGTGATAATCCTTGCATCACCGCAGAAGTCACAACAAACAATCCCATTGGAATGGAAATAATCGATGAGAAGGTCAATAGATTTGCGCCAAGTGCTTGTTGGGCTTGACCGTAAAATAATCGGTTAAGCGGTCCAGAAATGGCACACATCCCTAATGCAGCGGGAATCATCACGAATAGGAAGAGGGTTAACACATTTGAGTTCTGCCTGGAAATTTCCTGCCGATCCCCATTGGTTAGCGCAATTGACAGCAAAGGAACCGCCGTAATCGCCAACGCAGATGACAAAGAGATTGTGATCATAATCAGCTTGTTGGCATTAACCGCAAATAATGCATATAAATCTGAAAGCATGTTATTGGAATAATTGGTTGCCAGCTTCATCACTTTGAAAAAGGTGAACTGATCGATTAACATAAAAATCGTAATGCCGGCGCCTAAGATAATGAATGGAATTGCCTGAACAATAATTTCTCGATACAGTGCTTTAGGTTCTATCCGCAATTGATTGTTACTATGAGCAACCAAGGAACGAAAATCTTCTCGGCGGCTTAGATAATACCAAGCTAAGGTGAGCACGCCAGCGACAGCCCCCACAAACGCTGCAAATGTGGACTGTGAGACGGCCTTCACCCAATCGCCGTGAAAGACCTGCATGATCAGGAAAGCCGTTACCAGCATATAGATTACCCGAACCAACTGCTCAACGAATTGAGAAATTGCTGAGGGTGCCATCTGTTGATAACCCTGAAAATACCCCCTAGTTAAACTCATCGTTAGAATAATCAAAATTGCCCAAGCCAACGAATGCAAAACAGGAATCACATTTGGGTTGCCACCATCAATTAATGGGGCACCAAAATAAAGAACAGCGGCTGAAATAACTCCGGTCGAAACGGCCAACACCAGTCCACGTTTGTATAAACGGACCCCGACGCCATATTCATTTAAAGCATTGTAATGGGCAACTTGCTTGGCAATCGCAGACGGAATCCCCGCGATGGCAACAATTAGAAAGAAACTATAAATATTATAGCCAAGTCCATAAAGTGCATTTCCGCGTAAAAAATAATTCCCGAACCAAATGCTCCAAGGAATAATGTACACTGCCCCCAAGAAACGGCTCAAAATGCTTCCAGCCGTCATCCAAGCGGATCCGGACAGCATTTATCTTTGGAAATATCCGGGCGGTTTCGATCTTGATTACCCAATTTTTGTTCCTACTTTCATCAGCTTTAAATCTACTCGTTACAGTTTAGCCAAAATGCCTTGCAATAGCAATATCGAGAGGATATATTAAATATTACTTAAGCATCAAGAGAATTGCTGGTTGGAATTGAAAAAATGTTGTCACAAGGGACTAAAATGCACTAAAATATTTTTATGGTGTTTTTTTGAAATTTACGAGGTGAAATTGTTGTGAGTAAAAAAAGAATCGAATGGATTGACGTGGCTAAGGCTGTCGGAATTGTTGCCGTCGTCTTCGGTCACGCTATGACGAGGCATGGCACCATGTTTCATTTCTTATATTGGTGGCACATGCCGATCTTCTTCATTATGGGAGGCTTTTTCTTAAAACCAATTGTGAATAATGATTGGATTGGCTTTTTCAAAAAACGCATTTTCCCACTGTTAATCTCCTACTTCATTTGTGGGGGCCTGCTAATCATGGTTTCCCACTTCGTCCGGGGTGAAAGTTGGTCCTATACCCTCTTTTATTTTGTCCGGTTAGCGTACGGTGGTAGAACCCTTAATCATTATCTGAGTGTTTTCTGGTACATTAATGTCTACCTGTTGGCACTCCTGTTTACGTCGATTGTCATTACATACGTCAAGAATCGGGAAGCTCAAATTATCGTGGCGTTCATTTCTTTGATTGTTTCCACGAGTTACAAGCATATTTATTTCTTAAGTTATAAATATCTGCCATGGGATTTTGATGTTGCTTTTATCGCAATGTTCTTCATGCTATTTGGCTATTTATACTTCCACAAGATTCAAGAATTCGTTAAGGATTTATGGGTGATCATCCCCGCAACAATCTTCACCTTTTGGGCATTTTGGATGCAGCACATGGACCGCTTCAATTTTGCGTTCTTCTTAAAATCCAAAATTATTCATGCATCCTATCATCACATTGCCATTTCACGAATTTCTTATATTACATTCATTCCAATCATTGTTTGCTTGGTCGTATTCAGTGCCAGCTACTATTTCTGTAAGTTCTTCCCACAGTTTGTGATCAAACCCATTCAATTAGTCGGGCAACAGACTTTGGGGATCATGTATTTGCACAAAGCGGTCATTGATATTGTTGATGAAGCTGGTTACCAAAGTGCAATTTTAGAAACAATTTTAGCGCTGATAATTTCGTTTGCGTTGTCTCTTTTCTATGCATTTATCAAAATAAAGGTAAAAAATTCCTTACACAAGGCGGTTAGTTAATGTTTTATGATCGGCGTTCCAAAAAATTACGAATACTGTACTTTGTAATTGGCGGTATCATCATTTTAGGATTTAGCCTGTCAATCTGGCACACTCAAGAAAATCAGCGTGCCTTGACGAAAAGATTCGTTAATTCCAACACCCCAACCCTCTTCGTTCATGGCTGGAGTGGAACGCTGAGATCCGAAAAAGAAATTGTCACCTCCACTGAAATAAGCGGTGCCGCAACCAGGCGAATGATTATCAGGGTGCGTTCCAATGGCAGAATTTCTGTTATTGGAACAATCAAGCCATGGATGAGAAACCCAATTATTATGGTTCGTATGGATAACAACCGGGCTGGTGAAGTTCAGTACGCGCACTGGCTGAAAAAAGTAACCAAGCTATTAAAGAAAAAATATCATGTCAATCAGCTAAACTTTGTTGGCCACTCAATGGGCGCGTACGCAGTTATCTACTATAATTTGTTGAATGGTAACCAAAAAGACCTCCCGCGCGTCAACAAGATTTGTGTCATTGCTGGGCCCTATGATGGAATTATGAATAATCATAAGTCTAATCAGCCGACAAGTGGTCCATTAATGCAACTATGGGACGATATGCCCAACCAAAATAAAATCCTGCCAACCGGGAAGCCCAAGATCATTCATCCAGAATATCGCATGTTATACCGCCTGCGAAAGAATTTTCCGCATCAGACAAGAGTTCTCAATATCTATGGTAACTTGGGGAATGGTTCTAATTCGGATGGCGTCGTCACAAATGCCTCCGCGCTTTCTCTTGGATACATTTTAAGAGACCACGTCAGTTTCTACCAAACATTTCAAGCATTTGGCGCAAAGGCCCAACATAGCGAGTTGCACAATAACAACCTCGCAGTTAACAAAATCCTGACTGAATTCTTATGGGCAAAGAATTATAAAGACGGGTCTGCGAGTGAATTGGATCAGTAAAACATCGTATAAACCACCGAAATATCAGAAAAGTTATAGAACACAAAAAACACAGAAATCGTTGCATCCCTGCTTGGAATGTTATCGGTTCTGTGTTTTGGTTCTACAATATCTGTTGTTGGTAATAGATTTTAGGGTCAAAGTCAAATCGTATTGATGGCGACTTATGAGCATCACCGAAAGGTGATGCTTTTTTGTTATTAGGCATGAATTA
>NZ_JAHPPD010000100.1 GCF_019061365.1 Lentilactobacillus dabitei | reverse complement strand
GAATTGACTACTATATTTTGTCACAAGAAAAGCCCCACAATCATTAGACTTACTTGTCTAACAATTGTAGGGCACTTCATTGCTTGAAATTTTTGGGAGCTTCTTTATTTTGTTGGCAGTCAATATTGTCATTAATTTTTTGAATTCTTCATGGAATTCTTCTATTGTTCAGTCAGGCACCTATGAAGCGTTAGGCATGATGATTGGCAGAGTTATATTGGATATGTTGCTGTCGATCAGTCTGATCATGGTGATTTTCTTCAGGCCACTGAGAAATAAGAAGTGGTGGTCAAGCGTCTAGCTGTTTGCAAACTAAAGTTTCCGGTTTCCGTTCCAAAAATTTACGCACTTTTTACAAATAATCTATCAGTTATTTACAACCAACCATTACCCTTAAGATGATTCATGAATGGTTATCAGGGACTAGTTGAAAGATGGTGAAACTGATGTCAACGATGATTAACGAAATCAAGCATACCCCCAAGTTGGGTTGGGAAATTGCGTTCGCCGTATTGTTCATTATTGCCATTCTGATAAGCATTTCTTAGTTATTATATTTTGGGAGGTTTAGTCATGATCACTAAACGGAAATCGGTTTTACAGACAGTCATTAAGAGTGCCTTTGTGTTCACTTTATCAGGGGCGGCGTTATTTGGTGCGGAAACGAATACGCAGGCCAGTAGTTCTAATGATGATTCAAGCCTTACAAAAACGTTAGCACCACAGGCTGCATCATACGGGTACTTCGTTGATCAGTATCAGCAGAACATCAAAACGAACACGACACCGGAAACCAATCCGGCAATTGCGCTATTCAACAACACGTTCCTAAGTTATTGGGATCCGACAACCAAGACTGCAAAGAATGCAGATCTTTTAAAAGAGAATCTCGATAAATCAGTCCAGATATCAAATGGGGCATCTCAAGCAGAGATTGACCGCTCCTACCTCACTGATCGCCGAGATCTTCGCTATAATTTGATCAGTGGCTTTGGGCCATATGCTAACGCATTCATTAAGGATGCTGGTGCCCAGACTGATTTTAATTCCGTTCCCGATGCCCCGCTCCCCGCTGACTCACCTTATAGTTCGATGAAGTGGGCGGATGAGAATTCTAAATTGGGTTCGGTGGTCAAATTAGTTGATACTGCCGAAGATTCTGACTGGTCCGGAACCGGAACCCCCAAGGCATACATTCAATTTACCCGGCCTTATCGGCAAAGTAGCCAGGTCAAAGTTAATCCATACCTCGCAAACGTCATGGCTGCCGCTAAGCAAAATGATTACGATTTTCCAAGCGGGCATACCACTGCCGCCTTTGAAACTGGGGAAACCCTTGCTTATACATTTCCCCAACGCTATCAACAATTAATTACCCGTTCTTCAGAAGTCGGTTATGACCGAGTCCTCGCTGGTCGGCATTCACCATTGGCTGTCATGGGTGGTCGGGTAATTGGTACCGCAATGACTGCCGCAACTTTGAATGATCCAAATAATCAACAATTGGCTGACCAAGCTTACAAGGATGCGCAGGCTAATTTGCCAAGTCAAAAGGATTCAAGTGCCCAAGATTCATTCAGTGATTATCAAAAGAACCTTGAGGATTACACTTATCGCTTGACCTATGGCTTCTCACCAATTGGCGACACGACCAAAGCAATGGTTGTGCCAAAGGGGGCTGAAGTTCTCCTCAAGACAAGATTGCCATATCTGTCAGACATCCAACGGCGGGAAGTTCTTTACACGACTGGCTTGCCATCCGGTTACCCAATGGGCGATGATACCGAAGGCTGGGGTCGTTTGAACCTCTTTAAGGCCGCTAACGGGTTTGGTGAATTACTTACCAACACGACGGTTAACATGGACGCCTCCAAGGGTGGCTTTAACGCCAACGATACTTGGAAAAACAATATTTCCGGTAAGGGCGGCTTGACCAAGGAAGGTTCCGGCTCATTAGCATTACTTGGCAAGAACAGTTATCAGGGTGGCACCACTGTTAAAGGCGGCTCACTGGTTGCTCAAAACGAATCCGCTTTTGGTAATGGCAGTTTGAACCTAACTGACGGAACTGTTAAGTTGGATTCACGGGCTGTCACCGTTAAGGGCAATTACACCCAAGCAAACAGGGGAACGTTGAACTTGGCAGCTAATGACAAGGTTGCGGTTTCCGGTTCTGCTAAGCTGGGTGGTAAATTAGTGCTGAGTTCAGCCAAGGATCTTAAGTCTGGAACGAAGATCTTGTCATTTAAGAGTCACTCCGGCAAATTTGCCCACGTTCAAGGATTACCAAAGGGTTGGCACTTAGACTACACTAAGAAGAACGTGCAAGTGGTTAAATAAACAAGCATTTGCACACTTTTGCCAAATTATTTTCATAAATTGGTTGACATCTGGATGTAAAGGTAATAATATTAGTCTCAATCAAAGAACATTAGAGTTTGCTAAGACAAGGAGAGTAATTTCTTAGGACTTTTTTCAGGGAGAATCGGGTAAGTGTGAACGATTCAAAAGCCTAAGCAATGAAAGTAGCCTTCGAGCGACAAATGCGAACAGTATTGTGAGTATTTGTTGGGAGCGCCCATTACAGCGCCAGTGTATCGCTGAATTTAATTTGGCCGTACATGGTGAGGTAGCAGTTGTGAGGCTGTTGCGAATTTGGGTGGTAACACGTGTAAACGTCCCTTGAAGTCATATCGATTTCAAGGGACGTTTTTTTGTACAGAAAAGAGGGCATTTAAATGAGAAAATTATTATTTGAAGCAAAATCGGGCGGGATTGTCCGAGTTACCGAATAACGCAGGGCTTTGATCATAAGGATCGGCCCTTTAGAACGCATTTCGACACGATTAACCGGAAATTTCAATTATTTATTTTATACGAGGAGCGGTCATTATGGAAACAAAATCAAAGAAATTAACGTTTAAACATTATCTGATTATTGGCTCGATGCTTTTTGGGATGTTCTTCGGGGCTGGTAACCTGATCTTCCCGATCCATTTAGGTCAACTGGCTGGTGCTCACTGGGTTAGTGCCGGCATTGGCTTCTTACTTACCGGGACCCTGTTACCTTTGTTAGCGATTATTGCGATTGCTGTTACCCATAGCAATGGGATCTATGATCTAGCCAAGCCCATCGGCAGCAAGTACGCCACTTTCTTCATGGTAATGGTTTGCGCCACCCTTGGACCGTTGTTTGCCACTCCCCGAACGGCTACCACACCCTTCCAAATCGGCTTTGCAACTCACTTAACTCCATCGCAACAACCGATGTGGTTATTCATTTATTCACTGATTTTCTTTGGAATTACCTTCTGGGCATCCAGAAAGCCCTCAGGCATTTTAAATTCGATTGGTAAATTATTGAACCCAGCCTTTCTCGCATTGTTAGCCATTATCTTTATCTTTGCATTCACTAATCCAATCAGTAAAGCATCTACGGCACCCATTACGAGCAGTGCTTATCAAAACGGTTCGGTTTTAAATGGGTTTCTTCAAGGCTATAACACCATGGATTGTATTGCCGGCCTGCTCTTTGGAATCGCCATCATCACAGCGATCCGCAGTTTAGGTCAAACCAATGCCAAAGATATTTCCATGACAACGATTAAGTCAGGTGCGTTGGGAATTGGTTTGGAAGCCATCATTTATATCGGTTTGGTATGGTTGGGCGCAACCAGCCTCGGGTCATTCAAGACTTCTATCGATGGGGGGATCGCCTTTAACCAGATCGCCAACCATTTCTTAGGAACCACCGGCGAAATCCTTTTGGCAATGATGGCAACCTTAACTTGTCTCACGACCGCAGTTGGTTTGTCGACATCATTTTCTGAAGCCTTGCATCTCAAGTTCCCCTCAATTTCATATCGAACTTGGTTAATGATTGCCACCGGCTTTTCATTTATCATTGCAAACTTTGGGCTGGATACGATTATCGCCTGGTCAACCCCAATGCTGATGTTCCTCTACCCACTGGCCATCACCCTGATTATTTTGTCAATCAGTTCACCATTGTTCAAGCATGATCGTCGCGTATACATCTGGACAACTGTTTTCACAATTATTCCATCAATTCTTGATGCCATTGCTTCGGCACCAGCCATCATCTCCAAATCAGCCATTGCTCAATCAATCTTGAAATTAGATAACTTCTTGCCAGGGGCATCACTGGGGATGGATTGGCTATTACCAGCTGCAATTGGCTTGATCATTGGTTTGGCGATTCATTTTATCGGTGAACTAATGGGCGAAAAGAGTACCCAACAAAGTTTGGATTAACGGTAACAACACATAGAAAACCACTATAATAGAAACAACACATAATCTTAAACGAAAGGAAGTTGTCGTATGGCCTTTATCGGTGCGCTCTGCTTACTGCTGGTGCTCACCACGTTGGCAGGACATTTATCAAATCGAATTGGGGTTCCATCGGTTATTGGCCAAATTGTCGTTGGAATCGTCGTCGGGCCAGCCATGTTGAACTGGATTCACTTGGATAGCATGTTGAACATGTTTTCTCAAATTGGCGTGATTATCCTCATGTTCATTGGTGGCTTGGAAAGTAACTTGAAGCTACTGCGTAAATATTTGCGCCCAGCCGTGATCGTTGCCATCGTTGGGGTCATCTTCCCGGTTGTGATGATTGGCGGCGCCACGTTGGCATTCTCGTTTTCTCCACTTGAAGCGGCCTTCATTGGCGTTGTCTTCAGCGCCACTTCAGTTTCGATTTCCGTTGAAGTATTGCGGGACTACAAAGCACTGGATACTAAAGAAGGCGCTACGATTTTGGGCGCGGCAGTTGCCGATGATATTATTGGCGTTATCCTGTTGTCGATCATGATCAGTATCATGGGAACTGAAGGCGTTAAAACTAGTGGTTCCTCGACCAACATTACTTTGATTTTTCTTGAACAGGTTATCTTCTTTGGCGGGACTTATCTCATGATTCGCTGGATTGTTCCCTACATCATGCAAATTGGCGAGCGCCTGTTGATGACCAATAGTGTCACAATTACTTCAATGGTGATTTGCTTAGGGATGGCTTGGGCTGCGGATGCCGCTGGCTTGAGTGGCGCAGTTGGTGCGTTCTTTGCTGGGATTGCCGTGGCGCATACACCTTATCGGGATACGATTGAAGTTCACATGGAGCCGATTGGGTACGCTGTGTTTGTCCCACTGTTCTTTGTCAGCATTGGCCTGAACATGTCATTTGCCCACCTTGGTAATTCAATCTTCTTCGTTGCTATTTTGACCTTCCTGGCCTGCATTAGTAAGCTATTTGGCTGTGGATTGGGTGCATTAATGAACGGCTTCAATATCCATAGCAGCTACATGATTGGTTCGGGGATGATCTCCCGGGGTGAAATGGGCTTGATTACCGCCCAGATTGGGTTTTCATCCGGTCTGCTGTCAGGGTCGTACTATTCTGACCTGATTTTGGTGATCATCTTGTCAACGATTATTGCGCCGTTCCTACTGAAACACGCAATCCATCATTTGCCAGCGGATGATAAAGCTGATCTCCCCGTGGACGTTGGTGAAGGGATTGTCGAGAATGGGCATTCTTAATTGAAGGATTTATCCGTGAAAAAAGCGATTATTCCAAAAAATAAGGAATAATCGCTTTTTTCTTTATAGGAAGGCAATCTAACGGCCATTATTGATATCTTGAGAGTTATAGTTATTGAAATACGCTCCCACAAATCAGCCAATTGGTGTCATAATAACCTTACCGGGGAATATCTATCATTCTTTATTTATAGAATCAGGGGGAAAAGCGATGAAAATATGTAATGATCAAAACAAAAATTTACGCAAGTTCTTTGTGACTGGCTTATTCAGTTTGATCGCCTTTGCAGCTGTTCTACTGGGCTGCTTAAAGGTGGTTAATGCCGCGGACGAGTCGACGTATCCGCCAGTGTCGGCTTCTGAGCTACAGTACAGTTCAAACTTTCAAAAAGGTGATGAACTGACAACTGGTAACAGTGCTCAGTTCAAGGTTAATTTCAATGCACCAGGCAGTTCCCAAGAAAGAGTGCATGCTGGGGATGTCTTCATGATTAACTTGGATCAAGATGTTTTGGAAAAAGTCACAATGGATCTATCGAGCACGACCAGTTCAGTTGACCCCAACAAAGATTTCAACTTGGTTGTGAATGGTGGATCGATCACTGTCACTGCTAAACGGGATTTGCCAAATGTGCAACAATTATCCATTGTGGTCTCAGGAACGATCAAGAGTGGGTTGGAAATAACCAAGCAGTTAGTTAACGTCCAAACTGCTTTTACGCCAAACGGTCAGGCTAAAATTGATTTTCCTGATTCATCGATATTGGTCACAAGTGGGAAATCGGATGGTGGGGGGACTACCCCATCTGACACACCGGATCAAATCTCTCACGCAGTTTTTGGTGGCTTTGGTGGCTTTCCAGATAATTCAGCTGATAAGGTCGAAAAAAACTACACTGATAACTACGTTGGGCGGACAGAAGCGACTAGTAGCGAGCTAACTCAGTTGTATTATCAACATACTCAGGACGCCATGAGTGCCTTTGGAATGATTAAGTTGCCAGTTCAGGTAGCGATGCCAAAGAGCGTTACTTGGACCCTTGAACCAACGGACGGTCATACGATTGATATGGATTCCGTTGTTCCGTGGGTCGATTCTTATGGGACTGGCGGTCTGTACCACGGCGTGAATTATGATGTGATGACCCCTGGCACATATAGTTTGACGAGAACGCCGGATGGTAAGGGCGCCGTCTTTAAGTGCTCAACGGAAGCCATGCATCCTGGCTGGTCGATTGATTTGACATTTTACACGCCGACAACTCCCTGGCAGTCAACTGTAAAGGGAACTGGAGCGGCCGATTATATTCAGATGCAAACGAGTTTGCAGTATGTTGATCAAAGCGGTGCCACTCAAACTGCCGGTTCGCACTCGGTTCAAATGCGTTACGTTAATCCAGATCAAACGGGCTATACCCCGACTTTGGATCTACGGACAAAGACGGCAGATCTTAGCAAGTCACTTGATCCTGACTTTGATTTCGTGTTAGGAACCGTTACTTCGCCGGAATTTGTGAAACAGTTTGTTGAAGATGCCCATGATCCAGCCAACCCATTAGTTGGTGACCAAACTATTGCAGCAGGCTATACGTTTACTGCAAAGTATGATGGAAGTGTATTTGATCCCGCTCATCCGGTTGATGGCACGTATACGCTGGAGATAACGGCTAAGAATGCCCAGGGTAATGAAACAACTAAGAAGACGACTTTTGTAGTTAAAAACTCTCAGGTTGTCCCACTGCCTGACAGTGCTGCGAACATTGTGATTCACTATGTCGACGTGGCAGATCCGACCCATACGATGAGAACAATTGAAGTTCCTGGTTACAACCATAAAGTTGGTGATCCAATTACAACGGTAACCCCTTCTCAAGGTGGGTTGAATCTGCAACTTTGGATCGATGAAAACATGCCGGATAGTTATCATACTGCCACTACCAGTGAACTGAAGAGTGGGCAAGTGCAAACGCCATTGCCAACGACTTGGCCGGCTAAGCAAGCGGCAATCACTTATTACATTGCTAAGGATGGCACGATTCCAAATGGTGGCGGTGGCACGACCCCAACGCAGCCGGTTACGCCAGCAACACCAAATACGCCAGCAATCCCAACAGTCACAAATCCAACCGCCACAGCTAATCCAAGTGTGGTTGCCAAGAAGGGTGAAGCCGTTTATGCTTTGAAGAAGGTTTATCTCTACAAGAATAATACTTTCGTCAAGCAAGATCGTCAGGCTGGATATGTTAGTAAGCCACGGGTTTATCGACCGATGTTTGTGGTAACGGGTTACAGTCATTCTAAGAATGGCCATCTGCGATATAAGGTTCGCGATGTCAACCACTTAACCAAGAATAAGGGTAAAACCGGGTACATCACTGCAAATTGGAACTATGTTCGCCCTGTATACTATCAAAGTAAACACAAGACGCTAACAGTGATTAATCCACGTGGTGTGAATGCATACAAGAACGTAAATCTAACTAGCAAAGTTCGCAATTACAAGTAAGGGACAGTGCTTCACGTTACCAAGTTTGTTCACCATAATTTAACGACTCGTTACGTTTTGAGTAACGGAAACTACATTACTGGAAACCGCAAACTTGTTAAGATGGATAAGCAAAAGATACCTCGATATGTCAAGGTTAAGAAGGATATTAACCGTTACGAGACGGTCAATTTGGCCAAACGTAACAAGCTCATCAAGAAAGGTACCAAGATTCGCATTAAGAATTACGATTATTCTCAGGCTAATAGTGTTACCAAACATGGTGCATTAAGGTACCGAATTGCTGGTGGTTATGTTACTGGGAATTCTAAATATGTGAAAGTTTATGATTAGCTTTTGAGTGAGTTGGTAGAAGTCAGAAAGGGTCTCAGCACTGCTGAGGCTTTTTTGTTCGCAATTTTTTTGTAAAAGTGAGATGAATCAGGAAACAATGAATGGAGCTTGGAAGATCCTTATTTTAGGGTCACCAGAACGATAATGATAACGTTTTAGCTAAGCATTAGTCTGTTGCAGTAATGCATTTGTAGTTCTATTATAAATATAAGGCTAAATAACACGCTGCTTAATAATTTATAGTGTAAGCACTAGATAACTGGACGTCTACTTCGTAGACGTCTTTTTGAGTACCATAGAATTATTAATTAAGTATGAGGTGATTCTTTATGGAAA
>NZ_JAHPPD010000010.1 GCF_019061365.1 Lentilactobacillus dabitei | reverse complement strand
TTCATGCCTAATAACAAAAAAGCATCACCTTTCGGTGATGCTCATAAGTCGCCATCAATACGATTTGACTTTGACCCAAAAAAAGCAGCTGGAAAGGTTCTCCAACTGCTTTAGTTCATTCAATTATGAATTTTTAATTGTGAAGCGCCGTTTGCTACCGCCGCTTGAACGTTTACTGCTATTCTTGCTTCCGCCATGATTGCGATCTCGATCACGATTACCGCTACCATTTCTGCTACGGTTACGGCCTGAGTTACGATCATTATTTCGGTGATTGTTACGTGAACCGCCCCAATGACCACCACCGCGATGGCTATTACGGCCATGACCACCATGATGCCGTGATAATGGGCGTTCAGGGGTAATCTTAACTTTCACATTATCCCGTGTCACATCATTTAATAAGGCAGCAACTAAATCACTGGCTTCGTACTCATCAAGAAGCTTGTCAGCCATCTTCTGATACTTATCAGTATTCGTCTTTTGAATCAAATCAGCAATGTCAGATTCTGCTGAATTTAATTGACCAACAAACGCTTCTTGTTCTGTTGGTGGCTTCAAAGGCAACATGCGCACTTTGGTTAACTTTTCGATTTCTCGTAAGTATTCCATTTCATTTGGTGTTGCAAATGTAATTGAAACACCATGCTTCCCGGCACGACCAGTACGGCCAACCCGATGAACATAGCTATCTGGATCCTGCGGAATATCATAGTTGTAAACGTGGGTAACACCAGAAATATCAATTCCACGAGCAGCCACATCAGTCGCAACTAAAATATCAATTTTGCCACGCTTAAATTCTTGCATGATCTGAGAACGGCGAGCTTGAGTTAAGTCACCATGAAGTCCAGCAGCTTTATAGCCACGCGCTTCCAATCCTTTTGATACTTCGTCAACCCGACGCTTTGTCCGACAGAAGACAAGGATAACTTCAGGATCTTGGACGTCAAAGAAACGCGTCATTGTGTCAAACTTTTCGTATTCTTTCAATCGAACATAGTATTGATCAATTAAGTCCGTAGTTAATTCTTTAGCCTTAATCTTAACTTGTTGGGGATCCTTCATAAACTGAACCCCAACCCGCTTAATTTGAGCAGGCATTGTTGCAGAGAACAAAAGTGTTTGTCTCTCTTCAGGGGTTTGTTTGATGATACTTTCAATATCGTCTAAGAATCCCATATCTAACATTTCGTCGGCTTCATCAAGAACCAAAGTCTTAATGTGCTCTAACTTCAATGTATGACGACGGATATGATCAAGGAGTCGTCCAGGAGTTCCCACAATAATCTGTGGATGGTCTTTTAAAGCGTTGATTTGGCGGCGAATATCTGCCCCACCATAAACGACCTGAACGCGAGCCTTTTCGTCTTTACCGAGTCGATAAATTTCTTCTTGGGTCTGAATTGCAAGCTCTCTAGTTGGTGAAATAATTAGAGCTTGGACATTGGGATTGTCAAAATCAATCTTCTGCAAGATTGGTAATCCAAATGCAGCCGTCTTACCCGTTCCAGTTTGTGCCTGACCAATAACATCCTGACCCTTAAGAACCATCGGAATGGTTTCTGCTTGGATGGGAGTTGCTTCTTCAAAACCACTACTGGAAATTGCTGAGAGTAAGCGGTCTGATAATCCTAATTCACTAAACTTCAAATATGTTTCCTCCTAATTATTGAAACAATTAAGGTTCCGCCAATGACTAGAGAAAAATCCGTTTCTCATGTTCGGTCATTAGCCTGACCATAAATCATTTATTACAAAATAACTTTTTTAGTTTACACCGTTTGTAGGGAATACGCAAGGGAAAAGGGCGTGGCGAAAGCGGTTAAACTTAGAACTTCCAACTTCTTTTGCAAAATATTGGGTCGGGGGCTTTGACTAAGCGCACCTGTTTTTCGATGACGATTATATGCACTACTCTTTCTTCACTAACCCATCCACGACATTCTCTAGATGAAGCCCATGACTCGCCTTCAACATAACCTCATCATCGGCGGTTAATTGGGCCGTTAGATCGGCAGTTAACTTATCGAGTTGATCTGCTGAATAATGATGTAAATTTTCCGGTGCAAATACCGGCTTTAATCGATCATATAATGCAGCCATATCATCACCGACTAAATAAACCATCGCAATTTGGCTGGGATCGATACTGCTGGCTAACGATGCATGCATCCGCTTTGACTGACTGCCAAGTTCCAACATATCACCCAGTACCGCAACTCGCCGGCCTTTTGTTGGTGTTTCCTGGAAAGCCGTCAGCACTTCTTTAGCTGCAGTTGGATTGGAATTATAGACATCGCTTAGAATTTTCTCCCCTGCTTTGCCAACCAGCCACTGGGTTCGATTCTTCGTCAGATCAAATTTTGTTAAACTCTTTTGAATCATTGATGGATAAATTTGGAACACCCGACCGACCGCCATTGCTGCCAGCGCGTTATTGACGTTATAATCACCAATCATGGGAATTTCAAACGTCATATCCGGCCATAAATTGACTTTAAAGGATGTGCTGTACTGACTATCTTGAGTTTCTGTCGCGTAAATATCATCATTAGATTCGCGGCCAAACGTATTCTGAGCCGTCGAAACTGCCTTGGCCCGTTCCACCAGCAATGGTTCGTCGCCATCATAAATGAATAAACCGTCTGATTTCAATCCGTGGGTGATTTCCATTTTGGCATCAGCAATCTTAGCGCGGGTCCCAAAGAATTCGATATGGGCCTCGCCAATCATCGTAATGATCGCGACATCCGGCTGCACCAACTTTGATAGGAAATCCAGCTGACCTGGGCGATCCATCCCCATTTCAACCACCAAGAACTCCGTATTGGACTCCATCTGCAAAATTGTGTATGGAACCCCGATTTCATTATTGAAATTATCGTGGGTCTTGGTCACATGAAACGTGCTTGAAAGGATGGCAGCGATCATGTCTTTTGTGGTTGTTTTACCATTGCTGCCGGTAATCGCAATGACCCGTGGGTTGATCTTGGTAAGATAATATCGGCTTAAGGTTTGAAACGCCGTCAATGGATCATTAACCACCAATGCTGGGATTGAAAGCGGCAGCCGGTCGGCTTTGTCAGCAGCCCATAACGTTGCAACTGCGCCGTTATGAATCGCTGAGTCTATGTAGTCGTGGCCATCATGATCGCCGGCCAGTGGGATAAATAATTGGCCAGGTTCAAGCTTGCGGCTATCAAAGCACACACCTTCAACATCTTGTTTTAAGGAACTATCTGGAAAGTTATCGGTCTTGGCATTGATCGCTGAAGCAATTTCGCCAATTGTCATTTTCATTATTTAACGCTCCAATTTTGAATAGTTACTGTCAATTATAACAAAAAATCAACCAGCTAAACACCCGCCGCTTGATCTTGCCATTCTAACTTCCATGTGGAATTTTGTAAATTGTAACTCAAATCACCAACATAATTTGTATTCTCAATAATCGTCTTGGTTCTTAAAATAATTGAGACTTGATCCGGATTTTTCAAAATTCTAATTGGAATATGGTACGTGCGATTTCGTTCCCTAATTGAACCAAATAGAATGAACAAGCCATCATTGGCCTTGGTAATCAGCTCAATGAGAATGGAATTATCGATGTCCTTGATTGCCAACGGCCGCAAAAATACCCGCAATGTATTATGGGTTTCGCGAAGATTTCGTTTGACGGCAATTTCCAGTACATGATTGAAATCTGAAAATCGTCGATAGTAGGATCGAATCGTCCGATCATCTTGGGTGAGATAAATATAGTGGTTCAATAACTTGGAAGAAAATGGGCGACCCATCGGGGTTCCAAAGTGCGCAAGATACAAGAGTTCAGCGATCTCGTATGGTGACAAATTATTGACACTATCTTCATCATCGAAATCGATAAACTTCTTCGGCCCACTTGGATTTTTGAGCAGGTATTGCCGGATTTCAGACGAGCCAAATATTAAATTGAACTTAGAGTGAGAATTATACCCATTTGCATCTTCTTCATCATTGTTCAACAAAATAATATTATCTGGCAGTTGGTCCAATCCATTAATAAAATCAGCGGCAGTAATCCCCGATGACAGAATCATGTTGGAAATCGGATTTGTATTGATAAAAATAAAATTGCCCTTCATTGTGTCATTACCCCATATAAAAGTCTAATTTAATTGTACTACCCTTTGACAAAGATGTCTGTAAATACCTTTCAAAAAATGAATTTGTTTGCCCTTTTGCTCAATAGTTGGTAACATTATTGTTAATATAAAAATGGTGACGAGGTTAAAGTAATGACTAACGTTTTATTTGTTTGTCTGGGAAATATCTGCCGTTCGCCAATGGCAGAAGCAATTTTTAAGAAAATGGTCAAGGATGCGGGACTTGCTGACAAAATTGCCATTGATTCAGCGGGAATCAGTAGCGAAGAACAGGGAAATCCCCCTCATCCAGGCGCACAAGCCGAACTTGAAATGCATGGTATCGATTGGACCGGAATGACTTCTCGGCCGATTGAGACAAAAGATTTTGAGTGGGCTGACCTGATTATCGGGATGGATAGCCAGAACATTTACTATCTGAAGCAAATGGCTCCTGAAAGTGATAAGGCTAAAATTCATCTGTGCTTGGACATTCTTCCAAATGAAATGGGAAAAGACATTCCAGATCCGTGGTACGACCATAAATTTGGTCGAACCTATGCACAGTTATCCGAGTCGTTGCCGAAATGGCTGGATTACATCAAAGCGAACTTGCTTTAATGATTGGCGGGCCTCAAAAGGGCTCGTTTTAATTTTGGCGTCGCTTGACTCAAAGAGTACTGATTAACGAGCTTACCGCGGATCATTAAGCGCCCCGCTCCCGTTGCATCACACGTAATCAATGTTACAATTGCCTTCTTAGTCTGCTTGACCACATCTACCCGGGTCGCAGCAATGAAAACTCGTCGGTAAACCCGGTAATGGTACACTTTTTTCAAATCAGTCAGATAAATATTGTCGCCAACTTTAGTTTTGAAGTACAGTGGGCCAAATAACACATGGCGATTTACCATATGGTGGCCGGCTAATGGATAGTTACCCTGCCCCATTTTTTGATCCTGACGCATCGTCCCAGCTGCCAGAGCTAATGTCGTATTGGCAACTCCAAGACCAATTGGCAGGTGGATTGAGGACTTGGGCACTAAAATTTCACCGACAACTTCCAATCGGTTGGTGTTCATCCTGGAATGTAAGGCTGTTTCAAAATCAAGCGATTTGACCTTTTTGAAATCATAACTCACATTCTTGGAATGACGCTTGGTTTGCTGTTTTTGCCTGGTTTCAGATTTTTCAACCATTTGGCGGGTCACTTTGGGCTGATACGATTTAATCACTTCATTTTTGATGGGGCGGTTAAAGATCAGTACCAGTGCAATCAGAAACACAAGCACAAAGAACAGGTTAATAATGATTCGTTTGAAACGACTTTTTTTCATGTTTGCCTCCAATGGCGAACTTTATTTTGATAAATAGGAGTGATCAACTCATTGGCTGAAAATAATCTAGCACCGAATTCTTGGCAGCGAAATCTGCGAGTGTTATGGTTTGGCACGTTCATGGCTGGAATTGGTTTCAGTGAAGTCATGCCATTCCTGTCACTTTACGTCGACTCGCTGGGAAAATTTACGCACAATGAACTCAGTTTGTACAGTGGCTTGGCATTTGCAGCCAGCTACTTTGTAACCGCGTTGGCTTCTCCATTCTGGGGGAAGCTGGCTGACCGAACCGGTCGAAAGTTGATGCTGATTAGAGCATCTGCAGGAATGGCCATTGTCTTCATCTTCATGGGCCTCGTGATAAACGTCTGGCAATTAATTGGTCTTCGACTGCTTCAAGGCGTGTTCTCAGGTTATATCAGTAATGCGAATGCCCTAATTGCCACCCAAGTCCCGAAGAGACGTAGTGGCCAAGCGCTAGGCATGTTAGTTACTGGAAATGTTTCCGGCGCACTTTTTGGTCCCCTATTAGGTGGAACCCTTGCTTCCATTTTTAGTTACCGGGTCACCTTTTTCATCACGGGATTCTTATTTGTAATGGTATTCCTGGTCACAACCATTTTTGTAAAAGAAGACTTCAAACCAACCGCAAAATCAGAAATGCTTAACACTCGCGGGGTTGTGGGCGAATTATCAAATGCCAAATTAGTGTTTGGCATGTTTGTCACGACCATGATCATTCAGGCTGCAAACAATTCTATTGTACCAATTTTATCATTATATGTTCGGCAAATCATGGATAACAGCTCGGCCACAACCTTTTACAGCGGAATTGTCGCCGCGGTTCCAGGAATTGCGACACTGTTTGCTGCTCCTTTGTTAGGGAGAGTCGGTGACCGGATTGGAACCGATCGAATTCTAATCATCGGATTTGTTTTAGCAATTAGTGTTTATGTCCCAATGGCCTTTGTCACCAATGTTTGGCAGCTGATTGGTCTACGCTTTATCATTGGTGTTGCCAACGCCGCAATGTTACCTGCCGTGCAAGCCATTTTAGCCAAAAACACCCCTCCTCAAGTGACTGGTCGGGTATTCGGTTGGAACCAGTCGTTTCAAGCGATGGGCAACGTTGCCGGTCCAATGATTGGCTCAGTTGTTGCAACGTCTTTTGATTATTTTGGCGTTTTTCTTTCAACTGCAATTCTAGTGGTAATCAATTTAGCACTGGTCTATCATAATACGCGAGAAATGCGGCAAGCTCGCAAAATATAAACAAAATTCCCTAATTTTTGACATTCAAGGGAAAAATGCCCAAACAAAAAGACAGGCCACATAACGTGTCCCGCCTTTTTGTTTGGGTCTAGTTGTTTGTAAGACCATATTTCTTGTTGAAACGATCCACAGCACCATCTGCTTGGGTAAACTTTTGCTTACCAGTGTAGAATGGGTGAGAGTCGGATGAAATTTCAACCCGGATCAATGGGTATGTTTTGCCATCTTCCCATTCAATGGTTTCGTCAGAAGTCTTAGTTGATCCTGACATAAACTTGAATCCGGTACTTGAATCTTGAAATACAACTTGGTGGTAATCTGGATGAATTCCTTTTTTCATAATATATCGCTCCTTTGCCCTGAATCAATCTGATGACCCAGAGATTATCGATTAGTCAACCTTGTTAGTTTATCATAAAATAATTCGGGTTTCAATAACCTTTCGCCTAAACTTTTTCTTCAACTTCCAGTTTGACATCTGCACCGATTGACGTCAATTTATCGACTATACTCCCATATCCCCGCAAGATGTACTCGGCGTGGGAGATTTCAGTTGTGCCATTTGCCATGAGACCAGCAATAACCAATGATGCACCAGCGCGAATTTCACCAGCATCAACGTGGGCTCCCGTCAAGTGTGGCGAAGGATCCACAACGATTACACCCTCATCAGTATCTTCTGATTTGATATGACCGCCTAATTTGTTAAGTTCGTGAATGTGCTTGATTCGCTTAGGATAAATGGTATCGATGATGATACTCCTGCCACTCGCCTTAAATAATAGTGGGGTCACCGGCTGCTGCAAATCAGTCGCAAATCCCGGAAATGGCATCACTTTAACTTGAATCGGCTTCAGGTCGTGTGAAGGTCCAACATAGATGCTGTCTTCATAAACTGTTAAATCACAACCCATTTCCTCCAATTTTGCCACAAATGCTTCCAAATGTTCTGGAATAATATTCGTAATCAAAACACCATCCCCAACTGCTGCGGCCAAGGAAAGATATGTACCAGCTTCAATTCGATCAGGAATAATTGTGTGGGTGTTACGAGCTTGGAGGGTTGGCACCCCTTCAATTCGAATGACATCGGTACCGGCACCTCTGATATTTGCGCCCATGTTATTTAAAAATGTCGCAATATCAATGATTTCCGGTTCTTTAGCAGCGTTACCAATCACCGTCGTCCCCGGTGCTTTAACAGATGCAAGAATTGTATTAATGGTTGCTCCAACAGAAACCACATCTAAAAAGATCTGCGCACCATGCAGACCATTTGGACCCGTTTGAATGGTCACAGTCCCATCATGATCGCTCACCTCAGCCCCCAGTGCCTTAAAGGCCTTAATATGCTGGTCAATCGGTCGCGGGCCAATATTATCGCCACCAGGAAAGCTGACCGTTGCACGTTGAAAACGCCCCAACAATGCACCCATGAAATAGTAAGAAGCTCGCAAGCTCTTAATCGCCTTACTTGGGAGCGGTGCTTCGACAATATTTGTCGGATCAATTGACAAAACATCGCCCTTAAATTGAGACGATACATTCATTGATTTTAAAATCAACATTAAATTGTGAACATCTAAAATGTCTGGAACCGAATCGAATTTAACTGGTGTGTCGGCTAAAATGGCGGCCGGAATAAGCGCAACTGTGCTGTTCTTAGCACCGCCAATGGACACCTCACCAGAAAGACGATTCCCGCCATTTATTATTAATTTAGTCATCAAACTTTCCTCACTTTTACAATCGAACATTTTTAATGCTATGAAACATCTTAAAGAAAAAGCTTGCAAAATACAATCCCTTTAGTTGAATTATACAATGTGTGACAGGAAACACAATGATAGTGTGTGGTGTTCATGGATTAAATCAAAGAAGCCAAAGCCATTCTCTTTGAACACCCGCACTTTACGAAAAAGGGTCAGGGCATTACGCCCCAACCCCTTGCCCAAAAATGGACTTATTACTTATTTTTCTCAAGATAAACGTCGTTGGCTGCTGCCACAAAGTCCTTGAATAATCCTTCTGGCCGGTTTGGTCGAGAAATGAATTCTGGATGATATTGAGAACCAACGAAGAACTTGTTTGCAGGAATTTCAACAACTTCAACCAAATGATTGTCAGGTGATGTTCCTGAAATCACCATGCCATTTTTCTCCATTGCCTCACGATAAGCATTGTTAAACTCATAACGGTGACGATGGCGTTCTGAAATCACGTCGGCATTATCATAAGCTTTGGCAGCCACTGTACCTGGCTTCAACTTACATGGATAAGCACCCAATCGTTGAGTCCCACCCATATCATGAACGTCCTCTTGGTCGGCCATCAAATCGATCACATTATGTTTGGTTCTCGGATTCATTTCAGTTGAATTGGCATCTTTGTACCCAAGAACGTCGCGGGCAAATTCAACGCAAGCCATTTGCATCCCCAAACAGACACCGAGATATGGCACGTCTTTCTCCCGAGCATAGCGAATCGCAGTAATCATGCCTTCAATCCCACGATCACCGAAACCGCCGGGAACAATAATACCATCGGCTGATGAGAGTAATTCTTCAACATTGTCATCGTTAATCTTTTCGGAATCCAACATTTCCAAATCAATGTCTGCATCTACTCGGTAACCAGCATGCTTCAATGCCTCGGCAACGGAAATGTAAGCGTCGTGAAGGCCAACATACTTACCTACCAGGGTAATATGGATCGTTCGCTTCAAATGCTGTACATGCTGCTCTAATTCACGCCAGTCAGACATGTCGGCAGCTGGCTTCTCAATTCCGAAATGTTCCAAAATCTGTTGGTCCATTCCCTGCTTCTGCAAGTTCAGCGGAATCGTGTAGAGAGTTGGCACATCTAAAGATTCAACAACCGCCTGTGGCTTAACGTCACAGAACAAAGAAATCTTCTTACGCATCGAATCAGTAATTGGCTTTTCCGAACGGACAACCAGTAAGTTTGGCTGAATTCCCAGACTGCGCAATTCCTTCACACTATGCTGAGTTGGCTTTGTCTTCATTTCACCAGCTGCCCGCAAGTATGGAATCAAGGTTGTATGAACATAAAAGACGTTTTCGTCACCAACCTCCGTCTTCATTTGACGAATGGCTTCCAAAAATGGCAGCCCTTCAATATCACCAACAGTTCCACCAAGTTCAGTGATCACAATTTCTGCATCAGTCACTTTGGCGGCCCGCATAATTTTTTCTTTAATCATTCCCGTGATGTGAGGAATCACTTGAACGGTTGCGCCAAGATAATCTCCATGACGTTCCTTACGTAAAACTTCATCATAAATTTTACCGGTCGTCACGTTTGAATACTTATTGAGGTTATTGTCGATAAATCGTTCATAATGGCCAAGATCAAGATCAGTTTCGGTTCCATCATCGGTAACGAAAACTTCACCATGTTGGTAAGGGTTCATCGTACCAGGGTCGACGTTAATGTATGGATCGAATTTTTGAATTGTGAC
This sequence comes from Lentilactobacillus dabitei, assembly GCF_019061365.1. GTDB lineage: Bacteria > Bacillota > Bacilli > Lactobacillales > Lactobacillaceae > Lentilactobacillus > Lentilactobacillus dabitei. The sequence continues at coordinate 35,304 of NZ_JAHPPD010000010.1, read as the reverse complement.
GTTTAATCCGCGATTTTTTAACAATCGACCTAGTGAAGCTGCAACAATCCCTTTTCCTAAGGAAGAAACAACGCCACCAGTTACAAAAATATATTTGGTCATTATATAATCCTCTCCTCTTACTAGTTCAACGGGGAATCACAAATAAAAAAATCCCTATCCATAAGTGAATAGGGAACAATTAATCATCGTTCAGATGTCCTTGAAAACTCAAGGAGCCCAAAAAATATAATACATACTTTTTGGAAATTAGTCAAGAATTATTGATTATCTTTTGAATTGTAATCATCGTCGTCACCATCATCACCGAACGAATCATCATCATCGTCATCATTCAATTCATTCAGCTGACCCTCGATGCCATCTGGTAAGTCCTCATCACTAGCATCATCGGTACTGTCGTCGATGTCTGCCAGATCCTTATTGTACTTACCGAGATCTTCACTGCTATCGTCATCGTCGGTGCCATCGTCGTCTTCTACGAAATCGTCATCGTCTTGATCTTCTGGGTCGTCGTCATCGTAATCAATGACGTCATCATCGTCAGAAGCATCAGCAAGGAAGGCATTAACCTTCCGACGCTTTTTGCGCTTCGGTCGATCTTCATCCTCTTCAGCGTGGACAGTCGCTTCATCAATTGATTCGTATGGGTACCATGTTCGTAGTCCCCAAAGATTGTCACCAAGTGAAATAAAGCTACCATCAATGTTGAGATCTGTATAAAATTGTGACAAACGATCACGGATCTCTTTGTTACTATCGCCCAAGTATGACTGCACCTCATTAGCTAAATCCACAAATGGCATTGTGTCACCGTGTTTTGCTAAGATTGCGTGAGCTACTTCAATCATCGATAGTTCGTTTTTGTTTTGGCCTTTAAAGACTTCTAATTCCAAACTGGTACACGTCCTTTCAACAGTCTAACAACAGTCTAAAAATTACTATACTCGATTAAATTGTAAATTGCAATCGAATATTGTATTTGCCCAACAGTTCATTACCAGCATATAGTAAATAATCAATTCCAACTTTACCACGCAATGGTTGATCCAGGATTTCTGCATCCAACGCAGATGTTACTGTCTGAACGTCCAAAAGTCCATAGGGTGTCCGATAACGCGCAGCAACCCGTTTACCCTGACTGAATAACAATTGCAAACGGTTAGTGGCCGAACGGGTTAATTTGATGTCACCGTTATCCATGATCTTAATGGTGACTGGTACCGGTCCTTCTTCAGCGTCCTCAGTGTATCTAATGTAGATGCTGGTCCCAACTTGAACAAGTTGACCAGTGACATCAAAGACAAAGTTCGATTCCTCGCCACTTTGCACAATATTCGTCTCTAAATGAATTTGAACTGGAACGCCAGTTGCCAAATTATCCATAATACACCTTCTTTAACTCTACTACTTGCCTAACTAATACATTATATAACCTCAACCCGAATTTAGCACCCATTTTATCTTTAAATGATCAGTTTGGCTGCAAGCCTTTAACGGATCTTATTCAATATTGGTAGCGGATTCTGTTATAATTAATTAAGTTGCTATTTTGAATGGAGGACATGAGATGAAGCTTGCAAACGTTCCAATCACCGTGATTAATCAAACATATTCAAGTGAAGAGAAGTTAACAAGCTTTGCAGACACGAATGCCCTACTTGAAATTTGTGATAAATTTCAGCGGCCCTTTCTTCATTTTTGGACAACCGAACAGCCCACTCTCATCTTGGGCATTAATGATCGTCACTTACCAAAGCTGAGTTTGGGACTCAAATCGTTAAAAAGCAATCATTTTGATTATTTTCTGAGAAATTCCGGTGGCTTGGCTGTGGTCAGTGATCCTGACGTCTTGAATATTTCGTTATTTATCCCGTTGGCCCGAACCACTTATTCGGTTGATGAAGCCTATGAAGAAATCGCTGGATTAATTCAGCTGTGTTGGCCAAGTCTTCCAATCAAAACCTATGAAATTGTTCATTCATACTGTCCCGGGAAATTTGACTTGAGCGTCAACGATCTAAAGTTTGCTGGAATTGCCCAGCGGCGAACGCCGAATGCCTTGGTGTTAATGTTGTATATGAGCGTCAGTGGCAATCAGGATTTCCGAAGCCAAACAGTGGCAGACTTCTACACTCAGAGTGGCGCCTACACCCAGGATCGTTGGCAATTCCCAACCGTCGACAAAACAACGATGACGACTTTAGCGGCACTTGGCTTACCAACCATCACCATCCCGAAAGTCAAACAACAACTCCTGACAACTTTAACCCAGCAAGGTGAGTCGGTTGATTTATCATCCGCTCCTGAATTTCTGCGTTCCAGCCAATTCACTACGGAACAAGCAACCCAACTAAAAAAAATTCAATTGCGAAATGATCAGTTACCAATTGTCTAAGGAGGCAATTTTTTGGATTACGCACATCAACTACTTGAGAGAGAAAAGGTCTTCCGCGACCCGGTTCATAACTATGTCCACGTCAAATATCAAGTCATCCTTGACCTAATTAATACCAGTGAGTTCCAACGATTACGCCGAATTCATCAACTGGGCACGACCTCTTTGATTTTTCATGGCGCAGAACACACCCGCTTTGCCCATTCACTTGGCGTTTACGAAATTGCTCGCCGGATCATCGAATCATTTGAAGAAAACTGGCTGTCTACTCAACCAGGGGATGGCCTCTGGAATGATTCCGAAAAAGTGGTGACCCTATGTGCTGCGCTTCTTCACGATATTGGTCATGGCGCTTATTCCCACACCTTTGAGCATATCTTCGGAACAGACCACGAAAAGATCACCCGAGATATTATTACTTCTCATACGACCGAAATTAATCACGTCCTCGAACGGGTCAGTCCCGACTTCCCGGAGAAGGTTGCCAGTGTCATCGGTAAGACCTATCCAAATCGCCAAGTTGTCGAGATGATTTCCAGTCAACTTGACGCTGATCGAATGGACTACCTACTGCGAGATGCCTATAACACCGGCGTTAAGTATGGGACATTTGACCTTTCAAGGATTTTGGAAGTGATGCGGCCTTACAAAGACGGTATCTGTTTCGAAATGAGCGGCATGCACGCTGTCGAAGATTATATCGTCAGCCGGTTCCAAATGTATCAACAGGTTTATTTCCATCCCGTTTCCAGAGCAATGGAAGTGATCTTAAATCGTTTGTTACAACGGGCCAACGAAATTTTCAGTGAAGAAGGCTTAAAGCATAATCCCCAAACGCCTTACCTTCTGTTGCCATTTTTCCATCACGATTTTAACTTAGATGATTATTTGCAACTAGATGATGGTGTCTTGAATACCTACTTCATCCATTGGAAACGATACCCGGATGACTTACTGAGTAATTTAGCAAGCAGGTTTATTGACCGCAAGCCACTCAAATCGGTTAAGTTTGATGATTCAACCAAGGACCTCTTGCCCCGCCTGAGGGAAATCATTGAGCAGTCTGGGTTTAATCCCAAGTACTATACCGCGACTGACAACAGTTTTGACCTTCCTTACGATGCCTATCGACCTGGCAAAAAACAAATTCAACTGATGCAAAATGACGGCTCGCTGATTGAGCTGTCGTCAATCAGCCCACTGGTACGAGCCATCTCTGATAAGCAAACTGGTGACAACCGCTTCTTCTTCCCCCGAGAAATTCTCCGGCCAGAAGAAAATGTTGACCTGTTCCAACCCGAGTACGATGAATTTAATCATCATATTCGTAACGATCAATTAATTAAATAATAATTTAGAGGAGAGAATTCCCTATGGACATCAAATTAGTCGCTATCGATATCGATGGCACGTTATTAAACGAAAAGCACCAACTCGCTCAAGCCACCATTGACACAATTACCGCCGTCAGGCAAAAAGGAATCAAGGTGGTCCTAGCGAGTGGCCGGCCACTGACTGGCGTTCAACCCTATCTGGACAGTCTAAACATTAATGGTGCCGATGAATTTGCCCTCACTTTTAATGGTGCGATGGCCCAAACCTTGGGCGGTGAGATCCTCGTCCACCACACGTTAAGTTACGATGATTTCTTGGAAACTGAAATGCTGAGTCGAAAATTTGGCGTCCACTTCCAATTAGAAACCGTTGACACAATTTATGCCACTAATCGGGATCTAAGCCCCTATACCATCGGCGAAAGTTATCTGGTCCGGCTACCAGTCAAATACCGGGCACCTGAAGACATTTCACGAGATCTTGTCATTTCAAAAGTGATGATGATTGATGATCCAAAGTTGATTAGCAATGCCTATCAAAATATTCCCGCCGACCTTCAGCAACAACTTTACATCGTCCAAAGCGAGCCATTCTTCATTGAGATTATGAGCAAACAGGCGAACAAAGGTAAAACATTGGGCGAACTTGCTGAGAAGTTGGGCTATACGGCAGATAATGTCATGGCATTGGGTGATCAAGAAAATGATTTGACGATGATTAAGTATGCCGGTTTGGGAGTTGCAATGGACAACGGAATCGCAGAAGTAAAGGATGCCGCATCGTTTGTGACCAAGCCTAATACCGAAAATGGCGTTGCGTATGCGTTAGAAAAATATTTATTATAAAGCCAAAATGAAGCTGAGACATTAGTCGGTGACCTGTTTATCAATACAATTTGGCTTTCCAAATTTACATTGATAAAACCTGCGACAAACGGCTAACCCTGCCATTTAAGCCAAAAAGAGGCTGGAACCTCTGTTGATTTTCAATCAGTGATCATCATTTGGATCACTACTGATATTCAGATAAAAGCTGCGATAAACGGCTGATCCTAGAATTTAACAAGAAAAACCAGTTATTCCTGATGTTGGAATAACTGGTTTTTCTTGTTAAATTCTAGGGGCCAAAGCACCTTTCGTCCCAATTTAATTCTTTAAATAATCGTGAGTATAATCCCCAAAGCAATTAGCAAACCGCCCGTTGCAATACAAAAACGAGCGTATTTGTTAACCTTAATAGGTTGATTTTTAATCGATGCAACATCTTTTGCTTTAGGATGCTTAGGGTCATTCTCTGATTCCAAATCCGTTTTTTTCTTTTTTGGAATAAACCGCCAGCCAGTGAACAGGTGGCCGGACCCGACAACGAAAATTGACGCCAAAACGGTTAAAAATAACCCCAGTAAAAAGTCTGCGTTACCTAATGCAATTTTGGGGACACCAAACAAAACTAATAGCAAGTTGATCACTAAAATACCAACAACACTAGTCGCTGTTATGTGCGTTTTGAGCTTTTCAACCATTAACCCTTATCACCACGAAATCTATTTCTAAAGAGTGGACTTACCGGCTTGTCTTCATTGATCCGTTTAATGGCATCACCAATTAACGGCCCAACAGAAACTTGTTGGATCTTGTCCAACTGTTTTTCTTTTGGTAACTGAATGGTATCAGTCACAACCAGCTGCTTGATTGGTGACTTTTTAATTCGTTCAATTGCCGGACCTGACAATACTGGATGAGTACAACATGCATAAACTTCAGAGGCTCCTGCATCCATTAGCGCTTGAGCACCAAGCGTAATTGTCCCAGCAGTGTCAATCATATCATCAATCATTAAACAACGTTTACCTGACACATCACCAATGATGTTCATAATTTCAGCAACGTTGGCTTGAGGACGACGTTTGTCAATAATGGCAATGGGTGCCTTTAAAAACTCAGCTAATGCGCGCGCCCGAGAAACTCCACCGTGATCAGGAGAAACTACGACATCATCATTCCCGAAACCTTGCTTGATAAAATGATCGGCTAGTAATGGGGCCCCCATTAGATGATCGACAGGGATATCGAAGAAGCCTTGGATCTGGGCAGCATGAAGATCGAGTGATACGACCCGGTCAACACCATCTTTTTGAAGCATATTTGCAACTAACTTGGCGGTAATTGGTTCACGTGATCGGGCCTTTCGATCCTGACGTGCGTAACCATAGTAAGGAATCACAACATTAATTGTTCCCGCACTGGCTCTTCTTAAGGCATCTACCATGATTAATAGTTCCATTAAATTATCGTTCACAGGAGCTGAAGTTGATTGGATGATGAAGATATTATCACCACGAATACTTTCTTCGATGTTAATCCTGATTTCACCATCACTGAACCGGTCAACGGAGGTCTTGCCAAGCGGTACACCAACTGTTTTGGCGATTTTTTCCGCTAATGGCCGGTTAGAGTTTAACGCGAAAATTTTAAGTTTAGAATCAAAATATTGCTGAGACATATGATCCTCCCATACGTTTTATTAGTTCAATTCGCTTTCCCACATTGATTATACAATGTTTTCGCTAAAAATTTCAGCGTTAATCCTTTTGATATGGTAATTTTTTAAAATAGCCAGGTTTATTGGTCTGCCGACTACGGGCAATCGCCATGTCGTATTGATTAACTTGACGGTTAATCGTTGACCCGGCGGCAATAAATGAATGATCAGCTACTTCAAGCGGCGCAATTAAATTGGAGTTACTTCCAATAAAGGAATCATCGCCAACAGTGGTTTCGTGTTTGTGAGCGCCATCGTAATTGACGAAGATCACCCCACAGCCAACATTGATGTTCTTACCAAGCTTGGCGTTACCAACGTAGGTCAAATGACCGACTTTGGTGCCTTCACCAATCGAGGCCTTCTTAACTTCAACAAAGTTACCAAGATGAACATGCTTGCCAATCATTGCTTGAGGACGCAGATGACTATTAGGACCAATATCTGAGTGGTCCATCATTTCAGACTGCTCAATTAACGAAGAAGTGACAGTGACATGATCGTGAATAATCGAATCACGAATTTCAGAATTAGCACCGATATAACAATCTTCACCAATCACTGTCTGTCCTTTGAGCTGGACGCCTGGTTCAATAATCGTGTCCGAGCCAATCTTGACATCACTATCGATATAGGTCCGCTCAGGATCAATCATCGAAATACCATCTTTCATGTGCTGACGGTTAATTCGACAACGCATGATTTTAGTCGCCGTTGCGAGTGCCAAGCGATCATTGACCCCCATTGTTTCGTCAAAATCAGCCATCTTGTAAGCAGCAATTGTTTCACCTTCTGCCTTCAAGATTTCAATGACGTCGGTTAAATAGTACTCGCCTTGCGCATTGTGATTGTTAATCTTGTGGAGCGCTTCGAACAGGGCCCGGTTGTCAAATACGTAGACACCGGTGTTAATTTCATCGATCGCCTGCTCTTCTTTAGTGGCATCCTTTTGCTCAACAATTTTTTCAACAATTCCCAAATCATTGCGCACGATCCGGCCATAACCAGTCGGATTTGGTGCTTTGGAAGTCAGAATTGTGACTTTGGCCTTTTTATTTTGGTGATAAGTAAATAAATCTTCAAATGTTTTGGTCGTAAACAGCGGGGTATCTCCGCTGACAACCATCGTCATTCCGTCTAAATGACCTAAGAGCTGCTCTGCCTGCAAAACGGCATGACCAGTTCCAAGTTGTTTTTCTTGAACGACATACTGAGTACGATCACCCAAGTTATCGCGAACTGCATCAGCACCGAATCCCACAACGGTCACAATATTGTCCATGTGAGCACCTTCAACAGCAGTCAGCACATGATCAACCATCGTTTTACCGCATAGGCGATGGAGCACCTTATACAGCTTGGATTTCATTCGGGTACCTTTGCCAGCTGCCAATATGATTGTATTCTTTGTTGCCATTATCAATGTCTCCCCAATGCATTCTAATTAAAAATCTTGTCTAGGTAATTTCCTGGTTGTGAAATAACCGTGTTATCTTTGGCGTCAACTCGCATCAATGACGTGTAATTGCCAATTGAGCGACCGTTTGGTGCAGTGCTTTCAGCAACGACTCCCACGCCAATCAAATTCGCGTCAAACTCTTCAACCATCGAAATCATTCCGCCAACCGTGCCGCCACCACGCATATAATCGTCAACGATCAGCACGTTGGAATCCGGTTTGAGGCTTCGTTTGGATAACGACATCTTTTCAATCCTGGTAGAAGAGCCAGATACATAATTCACATTAACTGTTGAGCCTTCGGTGATTTCAGTATCATGTCTCACGATCACAAATGGAACGTTTAAGAAATCAGCAACACTTTGAGCAATTGGCACACCCTTGGTTGCGATGGTCATCACTGCATCCACATCTTGATTAAGATATTGAGTGGCAAAAACCCGCCCAATTTCTCTTAAAGTCGCTGGGTTGCCCAGTAAATCAGACATATAAACGTAGCCACCGGGCAAATACCTGGTGTTGGAAGACATCTGTTCAATCAGGTGATTAACGACTTGGACAGCCTCTTCCTTTAAAATATAAGGCAAGAACCGGGTTCCCCCGGCAGCACCAGGAATGGTTTCAAGCAAGCCAGTCCCCCTGGCTTGAAAAGTTCGTTTCAAAATTGTTAGGTCTTCACTAATTGAAGATTTGGCAGACCCATACCGTTCAGCAAAAAACGTCAACGGGATCAACGTATGGGGCCGTTCAAGCAAGTATCTGGTCATGTCAATCAACCGATCGCTTCTTCGTACTTTCAAAAATTCCACCTCTACTTTATGTAACATATACTAAAATCTTATCATAAATGTTCGTCTTTAGGGGAATATATAGAAAAATATAATAAATTTAGACTGTTTTATTTGCTTTTGCTCCGAATAAAGTTGTAAAACAATGAAATGCCATAAATTGCTGCTTCAATTGAAGAAATGAAGAAAGTAACCGGCCAATTTGTGAGATATCCCAAATATAGGCCAACCCAAACACCGAATAACGCAAAACCGACTGCTAAAGCCATCATATGAAGAACCGTGTGCGCAAAGTATTTAGCACTAGAGGCTGGCAACGTCAGTAGAACAAAAATCAATAAGGAGCCAACAATTTGGGCTGCCACACTGACATTAAAGGCCAACATAATCAAGAAAATGATTGAAATGATGTTGCGATAAATGTGGTTTGTTTGGGCGCCAACCGGATCAAACGAATCATCTTTTAGGTTTCTGAAAATTAATAATAAGACCATCAACACTAAAATCGATAATGCCGCCATTTGGATAACATCTTGGCGACTAATTCCAATCACACTTCCAAACAAAATATTGGTTGCATAACTGGAATTCTTTTGAGACAACGACAAAAACAAAATTCCCAAGCCAATAAACAGTCCTGAAATAGCACTAATAACTGATTCCCGCCTTGATTCCACCGCTCCGCTTAACTCACCGACCATGATTGAACTGACGGTCGTAAACACCAGCATCCCATTTAATGGTGTCCAGCCGATGAAAATCCCAAACGCAGCTCCGGCAAAACCAATTTCTGACAAAGTATGGGTCATGAATGGCATATTTCTTGCAATCACAAACACACCCATCATCCCACTTACGATCGCAATCAAGGTTCCCGCTAAGTAGGCATTTTGCATAAAGTCAAAACTAAACATATTGTCCCTCCTTGTTCTCATTGTGCAGATCTTCGATTGGCCCTGATTCGTATTGTCCTTTTTTCAACCACAAATAGTGATCCGGGTATTCGTGAATCATCTGCATATCATGGGAAACAAATAGGATTGTTAAGCCACTTGTTTTGTTTAATCGGTAAACAACATCGAGTAATTCCTTTTTGGTATTAGGATCCAAGCTGGCAGTGGATTCATCCAAGATTAACAGATCAGGATGATTGATCAATGCCTGAGCGAGATACGCCTTCTGCTTTTCACCGCCTGAAGCCAAGCCAAGTGGCCGATCAGCAATATGTTCAAGCCCAACTTGGTGAATCACTTGATGAACCCGAGTCCGTTCTTTCTTTGATAGCCAAGGCAGCTTGAGCCCCGTAAAATTCAAGGCAACGAAGTCCTTAATCGCAAGTGGATATTCAACATCGATATTTCGAAACTGGGGAACGTACCCAATTCGAACCCCATTTTTGATGACCACTTTGCCTGCAGACGGATGTAATTGACCTAAAATCACCCGCACCAAGGTTGTCTTGCCAATCCCATTTTCGCCGATCACGCCAAGAAAATCCCCCCGGTTAACCTGAAAGCTGAGCCCAGATAACACTGGGTGATTGGGAAAACTTAACGATAAGTCTTCAACTGAAATTAATGTGTCACTCAAATGAATACCTCCAACAATTATTGTAAAAAGTAATAATTACTATTTTAGTTTAGAGTAAATCACAATTTTGTCAATCCGCAAATGCATAATTAAAGGGTTGCTTAACCAAAACGACCCATTCTGCTTTGGTGCAACCCTATTTTTTACTCAACACGTTGGCTGAGCAACATAAACTTCATGGCAAAATCCTGAAATACTATTATAAATCCGTCGAGCACGGGACTCACTGTGGCAAACTCCAAAAACTGTCGGCCCACTGCCGCTCATCTGAGAACCATCCGCGCCATATTTTAACAAGCGGTCCTTGATCACTTGAATCTGAGGATGACTCGAGGCAGTAATCGGTTCCAATGTGTTCCCTAAATTAGCAACAATTTGCGCGTAATCTGATTGCTCAATGCCTTCAAGCAGGCCTTCAATGTTGGGATGATCAACTTGAGTGTAGCGCAACCGGCGTAAAATTCGCGGCGTTGACACACTGACATTGGGTTTGGCAAGCACGAACCACATTTTGGGTAGCGGCCGCAATGGGGTCACAATTTCTCCTCGACCACTCACCAACGCCGTTCTTCCATACACACAATATGGCACATCAGAATCGATGGCAAGCCCCCACTTTGCCATTTTCTCTAATGAGAGTTGGGTATCAAACATTTCATTCAATCCCCGCAAAACGGCAGCAGCATCTGAGGAACCGCCGCCTAATCCGGCAGCGACCGGAATGTTCTTTTCGATTGTAATGCTGAGGCCACTGGTGACGCCAGTCTGCTTCAAAAACAAATGGGCTGCTTGATAAGCAAGGTTTCGCTTATCATTGGGTAAAAAGCCGCTATCAGAAATAATTTGAATTTTTGAGGAGGTGGTCGTTTCAATCTGCACGTGGTCGCTGAGGCCGATGGAAGTCATAACCATCCGCCACTCAATCGCGCCGTCAGAGTGGGCAAATGGCGTGTCAAGGCCCAAGTTCAGCTTTGCCGGAGCCCGAACCATCATTTTCATCTGCGCCACCCCCTTACAATTTACTTATTATTATCAAAATTATACTAAATAATGGTCTAGTTGTCAGTGGCTATCCCCGAAAAAAGGCAAAATAAAAAGGCCATCCGGCCCCCAAAAGATTGATACAAACTCTTAGCTTACTTGAACGGCATCAAAATCTACCTCAATATTCTTGGTTAAAATATCGGTATAGCTATAAGAAACGCGTTCAAAGCTAGATTTCCCTGGATCTAACTCCACAACAAACACAGCTGGAAAAGTTTCTTTCAAAATCCCATGACGTTTTGTTGTTTTCCTTCGACCTATTTGCGAAGTCACCAAAACGTGTTGACCGATATGGTCGTCCATCTTATGCTTAATCACTGACAGCGTAACTGGCATCCAAATCACCTCACGATAAGTCATTATACCACGTGAGTTATGAAACCGCAAATTTTACCACAAACAACTTCCACTTTCAACTACAAAAGTTTAAAGATTAGTTTAAGATACCATTGTCATGAAAGGCATTTGCTAACTGGACAAACTGATCAATTGTTAGCTGTTCTGAACGGGCACCGGGATCAATTTGAACCTCTGTTAACACTTTAGTAATGGCGCCCTTGGCTTCGTCAGTCTTGCCAAAAAAGCCTAACAGATTATTCCAGAGTGTTTTTCGTTGGTGCATAAAGCATCCCCGGACGAATCCTGCAAATCTTTTTTCATCAAAAGGAACGGTTTCCTTGGCTGTTTTTTGGGTGAGCTTAACGATTGCGGAATCAACGTTTGGCTGAGGAATGAACGCCGTTCTGGGAACAATAAATGAAATTTCAACGTTATTCATTTCTTGAACAATCGCTGACAGGGAACCGTAGGGCTTGGTACTTGGGACAGCAGTGAGTCTTTCCGCAACTTCTTTTTGCATCATGACCACAATGGCATCAAATTCAAGCTCCCCTGCCAAGAGATTCATCACGATTGGCGTCGTAATATAATATGGCAGATTGGCAACCACTTTCAGTGGATGATGCCCTGTAAACCGTTCTTTAACCACTTGAGGTAAATTTGCTTTCAGAATATCCTCGTTAATAATTTCAATATTGTCATAGGGTGCCAAAGTCTCTTGCAATACGGGCAGAAGATTTTCATCGATTTCAAAACCAAGGACTTTATGGGCAGCCTTAGCTAACTGCTCCGTTAACCCACCGATTCCTGGGCCAATTTCAATCACGTCGTCATCACTGGTAATTTCAGCAGCTTCAACAATGTTACCCAAAATGTTAAGATCAACCAAGAAATTCTGGCCAAGGCTTTTTTTAGCAGACAGCCGGTAACGGTTCAAAATTGCCTGGGTCCGTGCAGGACTGGCAATTGCAGGATATTCAGTCATTTTTATTATCTCCATCAATTTGTCTAAGGGCAGCCAGAAATTGGTCATGCGTGATACCAAACATTCGCAGGCGATGCTGCAGCTGTTTGCCATTGACATAGCCAATTCCTAAAATTTCACCCAACTTCTCTCGTCGTCGTTTGGCATCTGGATTGCCCATCAAACCGTCTTGAATCAATTCGGCTCGTGAAATGAGTTCAGCAGCCGAATCATCCTCCGTATAGACCCGGCTAAGGGCCTGGCGTATTGATTCAACGCTGGCGTGCTCAACTCCCAAGGAACCCACAGAACGGTTCGGAACGCCCTGCTTCTTGGTAATAAACGCATGCTTCACATTTGGGACTTCTGCTGCGATTGTTTTACGAATCTTTTCTCCCGAAAAATCGGGATCAGTAAACACAATCACGCCACGAGTTTTGGCCAGCTCGGAAATCAGATCCAGGGTTTCTTGGGGAATGGCCGATCCACGGGTTTCAATTGTGTCGGCGTCAACTGCTTGACGAATTCTTTTGGTGTCATCCTTGCCTTCAACGACGATGACTTCTTTAATCTTTTTCATTTGTCCTCAATTCCAAATAATTTCAAGGTATTTTCGTAAGTGTGGGCTGCGATCGCTTCTGGATTGACATCACAAAAGCGGGCAATTGCCTCCACGGTATAAAGGGTATAGGCGGGCTCGTTTTGTTTGCCCCGCAACGGTTCCGGTGCAAGATAAGGGGCATCGGTCTCGACCAACATACTATCAAAGGGGGTCTGACGAACCGCCTCGTGGATTTCTTTGGTTTTCTTAAAACTGGCAACCCCACTATAAGAGACCAGCATCCCCAAGTCGAGGAACTTTTTCAGCCATTCCGAGTCACCATTAAAACTGTGCATGACCCCTCGAATGTCGGAAACGTCCATTTCTTTTAGAATGTCATAAGTATCCTCAAAGGCGTCTCGGTTGTGGACAGAAATTGGTAAATGCAACTGTTTGGCAATGTCAATCTGGTGTTTGAAGACCTCTTTTTGAATGTGCCGGGGTGAAGTCGTTTGATGATAGTCCAAACCAATTTCACCGAGCGCAACAACCTTAGGGCTTTGAAGCTGTTCAATCAGCAACTTTTCCTGTTCTTCATGGTAATAGATTGAATCTTCAGGGTGCCAGCCAATGATTGAATACATATCTGGATAGTGAGCAGCCAGCTCTAAGGAGCGGTCATTCAGTGCCTGATTAGAGCCGACGTTTGCCAGTTTAACAACCCCTAAGTTCTGAGCATGCTTGAAATACTTGGCCGCTTCCGGATAGAGTGTTTCATCGTTTAAATGCGTATGGGAATCAAAAATTTTCATTTAACTACCTCAAAATTGTTAATAACAAAAACAGACCGTCTCCAAAACATCTGAAAACCGGCCCATTTGATTTCTATTCCAATGTCATTCCGTTTTCAAAGTGTGGGTTGATCGTGACCAATTCAACATTGCCATCTTTATCCTCAACAGATAACAACATTCCTTGACTGACTTGACCGCGCATCTTTCTCGGCTTCAAGTTAGAAACGATGATGACTTTTTTGCCCACTAAGGACTTGAAATCAGGGTACCATTGAGCAATCCCTGACAGGATTTGACGGTCACCATCATCGCCGGCATCCATTCGGAATTGGAGCAGCTTATCAGCACCTTCCACCTTGTTGACATCCTTAACTTCAGCGACTTTCAACTCAATCTTTTCGAAAGCCTCAAACCGAACTTCTTTTTTAGTTAGGTTAAGATTAGTTTCTTCAGGATCAAAATGACTTTCTGCAGCGGCTTTCATTGCAGATCTTCCCTTAGCCTTGTCAGTTTTGGTCATCTGTTCCTTGATGAAATTAACTTCGTCGTCGACTTCAACCCGAGGGAAAATCGGTGTCCCCTTTGCAACTGTCTGACCACCGGCTGGAAGTGCCATGAAATCAAGATTCTTCAAATCGATTTCTTCAGTCAATCCGAGTTGGGTAAATATCTCTTGGGGTGCATGGGTCATGATTGGACTTACTAATTCAGCGATCACTCGCAGGCTAGCAGCCAAATGAGCCATGACTGAGTCCAATTGCGCTTTATCATCGGGATTTTTGGCTAAATTCCAAGGCTCTGTCTGATCAATATACTTATTCGACTGAGCAACTAATTTCCAGACTTCACTTAATGCATCTGAAAAATGAAGGTCGTCCATCAGTTCCTTGTAATTAGCAATAACAGTAACGGCAGTATCTTCAAGATCGCTGTCAAAATCGGTAACCCCTGCTTTGACTTGAGGGAGAACGCCACCTTCATACTTGTTAATCATTGAAACGGTTCGGTTAAGTAAATTACCCAGATCATTGGCCAAATCGTAATTCAAACGATCGACAAAATCTTCAGGCGTAAAGAGGCCATCATTGGCGTACGGCATTGCCCGCAGCAAATAATAACGAAGCGCATCTAATCCATAACGATCAACTAACGTTTCAGGATAGATCACATTGCCTTTTGACTTGGACATTTTGCCGTTCTTCATTAACAACCAACCGTGACCAAAGACCTTCTTAGGCAATGGTAATCCCAGCGCATGTAAAATAATTGGCCAGTAAATTGTGTGGAATCGGACAATTTCTTTTCCAACCATTTGAACATTGGCAGGCCAATATTTCTTGAAGTTGCTGTCATCTTTTCCGTCATAACCAAGCGCAGTGATATAGTTGGTTAGCGCATCAATCCAAACATAGACAACGTGCTTTGGATCCGATTTGACAGGCACACCCCAGCTGAAAGTTGTCCGTGAAACTGCCAAGTCTTCCAACCCAGGCTCAATAAAGTTCTTGATCATTTCGTTCATCCGGGCTGCTGGCTGAATGAAATCAGGGTGATCTTTATAGTATTGGAGTAGCCAATCTGCGTACTTACTCATTTTGAAGAAGTAAGACTGTTCGTGAACTAATTGGACTTCGTGACCACTCGGCGCCTTTCCGCCAATCACTTTACCATTATCATCACGATAGACTTCGGCGAGTTGGCTTTCAGTAAAGTACTCTTCGTCAGAAACAGAATACCAACCTGTGTATTCACCTAAATAAATGTCACCTTTATCGAGTAATTCCTGAAAAATGTCAGCAACTGCTTTTTCATGGTAATCATCGGTTGTCCGAATAAATTTGGTATTTGAAATTTCAAGCTTTTTCCACAATTGCTTAATTGTGGCAGCCATTTTATCAACATAATCTTGAGGAGACATCCCCAGTTGTTCAGCTTTTTGTTCAATTTTTAGACCGTGTTCATCGGTCCCAGTCAAGAAGAACACATCATAGCCCATGGCGCGTTTATAACGGGCTTCAGCGTCACAAGCAATGGTGGTATAAGAATTTCCAATATGTAATCTTCCTGATGGATAATAAATTGGTGTCGTAATATAAAATGTTGGCTTACTTTCTGTCATGAAAGTACCTCTTTTCCAAACTGATAATCTTAATAATTACAATCAAGTATAGCAAACAACAGCGTGCGAAAACAAGCAGTTTTGCAACGAACATCAGCTCGTCTGGATGACGGTTTGTTTTGACCCACTTTCACAATCTGTGGACATGCAAACATAATCTGGATTCTTTAGTCCGTGAAAAATCCAATCCTCCAAGACATCAAGCTAAGTGTAACCGACTTGTATGCAATTTTCAGCGTGAAAGCTTCATTTATTCCAACTGATACCCACTTGTGGATTTGCATTTTAAAACAAATCCATTTGCAACGGTGACAGCCCATTAAACGAAATGCCCAGCATTTTCTGCAATTCCAGCGCATTGTCGGCCGCATCACCACCGGAATTATTATTGAAGATCACACAAACCTCTTTGGTCTGTTGTGCCAACTTTTGAACCGTGTTGGCAAAAACTTGAAGTTCGTCGGTTGAATACCGATATAATGTTCGCTGACTGCGCCAATCTTTTGATCGTTCAGACCAGCCCTTCACGTTGCGGCCATGGAGGCGTAAAATACACAATTCGTCGCTGGTGACAATCGGTTCAAAGGGCACCCCCATGTTGGTCGTGTGCGGTTCGTCTACAGCCACTAAGCTCATCCCAAGTTCTTTGAGATAACCAGCCACATCTCGGGTGATTTCAGGTCCATACCAGCTTGGATTACGAAATTCCACTGAGATGGGATACCCCGCCATGAAAGTATGGATCCGCCGCAAATACTCGATGGCGGCAACCCCTCTTGAAAAATAGGGCGGAAATTGAAACAACACACTTTTGAGTTGATGAGCTGCCATCAATGGGGCCACCGCCCGTTTATAATCATTAAAAACAACTAATCGCTGCTGATTATCAATGGGATCTTCGCTACCCTGATCATGCAACGTCATCACTTGGTTAGCTTTCAAAACAAATTGAAAGTTATCAGACACTTGCTGTTGCCAATGTTGAATGACCTCAATTTTAGGAACAGCGTAAAAAGGGGTATCCAACTCAACCACCGGAAAGTGGGCACTATATTCAGTTAGGCGAAGCTTTCGATTCTCATGAATCAGAGATGGATGCTCCGAAAAAGTTGTTAATCCAATTGTGATCAAGATTTACACCCCTTCTCGGCCCTAAGCGTTCACTTTCAGATCCCTGAAGAAATCAACCGCATTTTCTTTAATCATGGTAAATGGAAATGAGAAGCTCAGTTGTTCTTCATTGATGGCTAAGACAGTTGCGTTAGCAGAACGATAATCGATTAACCCTGCAAACGGATAAACCCGCATGGAGGTACCAACGATGACAATCAAATCAGCATTAGACACAGCACTGACACTCTGAGAAATCGCACTTGGATTTAAGCCTTCACCGTATAACACAATGTCTGGCCGCAAGATACCACCACAATTTCGATGATACATGCTAGCTAGATATTCCTTATAATCAACCTTCTTGCGACATTTCTGGCAATAAACGTTATACAGATTCCCATGAAATTCAATGAGATTTTGGGTGCCGGCTTTTCGATAAAGGCTGTCAATGTTTTGGGTAACAACAGTGGCGTCTTTCTGTTGAGTGAAGGCTGCCTGCTTCTCATGAATCACATTTGGTTTGGCATCCGGGTAATACATATTTTTCTTTTCATACTGGTAAAAGACCTTGGGTTCATCCCTTAAACAGTCTGAACTCAAATAATATTCGGCTGGCCGATTAGATTTATCATTGGTGTACAACCCACCTTTTGAGCGATAATCGGGAATTCCAGAAGCGGTGGAAACCCCTGCACCAGTTAGAAACACAATCTTTTTAGCATCGTCAAATTCTTGTTGAATTTTCTTATCAATCATTGTATTCCTCCTATTTTTTTTAATTACCGTCTAATAATATAAGGCATTTTGAGCTCGTCAAACAACTCTTTGACAGTTTTATCATAGACATCTTTGAAGAATTCTGGATTGTCTTGATCACCCTTTGGATTGGCAATGACAAAGGAATTTTGGTCATCAACCCGGTTAAAGCCAACATAAGCCTTGGTGTTACTGTTAACTTCGATCAATTCAGAATGATAGACTTCAAACAATTGTTTGACTTTCAACCCTAATTGGCGCTCCGACAACACACTCGTCAATGTCGTAAACTCCGTATTATGAAGTGCTGGCAATTCCCAGTCTTTCAATTGCTCATCGAAGGCCTTGAATAACTTCACGACATTTCGTCTTAACCCAAACGGGGAGTCCGTTGGTTTGTCGGTGATTAATGCGTATAACTTTTCGGCAGCCGCATACGAAACCGGGAAATCTTTTTTCAGTTTATCCGCCACCGTTGATAACTTGTCACCATAAAAGACCATGGCATCCAGCAACGTTGTCAGGCGTAGCATCATTTCATCATCCAAAGGATCTGGCTCAGGCTTGATGGTGGCATAAATGCCTTTCATGTACATTTCTTCAATATCGTCGTTGATCAACCCATGCTTACGCTGCTCAGACACAACCACAAAGTGGGAAACGATGTCATAAAGTTCAGTCCCCATCATTTTTAACTGCTCATCTAACTTGTCTTGCCCAGTCGTCAATGAGTAAAAGACTTGTGGGAAGCCGCGCAACACCATTAATAAGTGGAGCAATTCGTGTGATGCCGTGTAGTTTGGAGCACTTAAATCCGCAATTTGGATAATGACATTTTTGCCATCTTGAACTGCTTGAGCCTGATCATGTCGGACATAACCGGATTGTAATTTACCAATAAAAGTCACGGTAATTGTACCGGGGAAAAGACTATTCACGGCGTTGATCAAGTCTTGGACCTGGTCATTTAATTCGATATTAATACTGTTGTCCATAATTATCTCCTTAACTGTCTTAAAATTTGTTTCACATCGGTTGAATCTGGCTGCTTCATTTTTCTAAGTCGATCGATCACTAATGGGAGTTCTTCCGTAGTTGCACCATTGGCCATCGCTAAAGAGTTAAGTTGAAGATTCATGTGCCCCTTTTGGATCCCGTCAGTAACCAACGCTTTTAAAGCCGCTAAATTCTGGGCGAGCCCGACTGCAGCAATCACTTTCATTTCTTCATGCACATTAAGAACTTGGGCAATCTGCTGGTTGATTTTAGCCAGTGGCAATACCTTTGTTGCCCCACCAACGTAACCGATTGGCATTGGAATCGTCAAGTGGCCCACCAGGCCGGTGGCTGAAATCGACCATTGGCTGAGGCCGCGATAATGACCATCTTTGGCGGCATATGAATGCGCGGCACTCTCAACGGCCCGCCAATCATTGCCAAACGCAATCACGGCGGCGTCAATTCCGTTCATGATGCCTTTATTGTGAGTCGCAGCTCGGTAATGATCAATCTGAGCAATCCGACTGGCATCTGCGATTCGTTTAGCCACGGTTTCACCTGACATTGATTGGGTGGCTAATGCAGAAAAAGGAACGTTTCCATTCACTTGAACGATCCGCTCAGCCTCAAAATTTGTCAGAATGGCCATTGTGACGGTCACCGCCAACTTTTGCTGCAGCCAAGCGGCAACTGCTTCCAACATGGTATTAATCGTGTTGGCACCCATTGCCTCACCAGGATCGACAGCTAAATCTACAGAAGTAAAGTGCTCGTCCAGCTTTCTAATGCCAACCTTTTGAGCGCCGCCCCCATACTGCAGAATGTGGGGGTGACTACCGTTTGCAACGGCAAATAGTTCAAATCGATGTTCATCAACGAATTGTGTCAGTTCAGCAAGTGGAAAATCTTTGATGACGATTTGGCCGCCAATGAGATGACTGACAACTTCTGCTTTAATGCCAGCCCCGCTTGCCAATAACTTGCTGCCATTGCTAGCAGCCGCAATCACTGACGGTTCCTCCGTTACCATTGGCACTAAATGTTCCTGGCCGTTGACCTTCAAATTAGTCACAACGCCTTCTGGAAGTGGATAATCCGTGAGAAAGTTTTCAATCAGATTTTGGGGAACTGTTGAATCGTTGACCAGCCTGCTTAGTCGACTGGCTGATAACCCCACTTCCTCAGCAATTAAATCAAGTCGTTGCTGATATGTTTTCTTGTAAAAATGATCCCATTTTGTCTTTATCATATCACCATAGATTCTCAAAAGGCATAAAAAGCTGGTCAAGAAAACTCTCGACGCCAGCCTTTTATTTATCCAATTGGACATTATAATTTTTTTCGACGTACTCAGTAATAATGCCCTCGCGAACACCACTTTCAGAAAATAATACTTTTTTGGCATCCACGCGATCCATTAGCACAATGAGTGGCAATAAACCGCCGACAATGATATCAGCACGGTCATTTTCCAAGCCTTGGATTTGCCTACGTTGATTCACATTTCCGCGCAATAAGTTCAGATAAGTCCGGTTAACCTGTTCCGCCGTCAGATGGTAGCCATGAATCGCATCAATTCGCGTCATGTGTTGCCGTTTGCGATTAATTCGTGCCAGGGTGCGGTTCGCTCCGCCAAGCAACACTAACGGTTGATGGTAGGAACGGCTTAACCATTTAATTTTGGAATAGAGCTTGCGAATATTAAATTGCGCATTAAATAAATTTGCGCCTGAAATCGCATCTTCAAGATGATAACGTTCTGTGAGGTTAACGGCGCCAATCGGGATACTCGTCAGGTTTTTACTTTGACCATGACTGACACGGATCAGTTCACAGCTGGCCCCGCCAATGTCTAAAATAAGACAATTTTGGGCACCCAATCGGTTAATCACCCCGAGGTAATCGTAGTAGGCTTCCTCCGTACCAGACAGGACTTGGAGCTCAATGCCGATCCGTTGTTGGACAGCCTTTAAAAAGACATCCTGATTCTTGGCTTGTCGAACAGCGGCTGTCGCAATCCCAATGACCTTTTTTGCATTATACTTAAGATAAATCCGTTTAAAATCAGTCAATGATTTAATTGTGCGATCCATTGCGTCCTTCTGAAGAATTTTACCTTTACCCATCCCTTCAGATAGCCGGCTGTCACTTTTAATCCGTTTAATTTCACGGTAGGAACCGTCATTAGAAATTTGGTTAATCGCCATTCTTACGGAATTGGAACCAATATCCAAAATTACCAGGTTTTCCATTTCGGCCACCCTTTCTGGATATTTTAATCAAAATAATTGATTCCAATAGCGTCACGAACCTCTTTTAGTGTTTGGTTAGCGACCTCATTTGCATGCTCGCTGCCTTTTTTAAGAATGTCATAAACGCCCGCTTCATCTTTGGCATACTGATTACGACGTTCTCTGATTGGCTTCAATTCTGCTTGGAGCACTTCATTGAGATAGCGTTTGATTTTGACATCACCCAAGCCACCGTGACTATACTGTTCCTTTAATTCGGCAACCTTTTTCTTATCTGGATCAAAAATGTCCAAGTAAGTAAAGACCGTATTGCCTTCCACTTGGCCGGGATCTTCTACGTGAATATGGTTGGGATCCGTGTACATTGACATAATTTTCTTCTGAATCGTATCTTCGTCATCTGATAAATAGATGGCATTGCCAAGTGACTTACTCATCTTAGCGTTCCCATCCAATCCAGGAATCCGACCCATGCCTTTTGGTGGGAAGTAACCCTCTGGTTCAACTAAAATGTCTTCTTTATAAATCGAATTAAATGAGCGAACAATTTCACGGGTTTGTTCCAACATAGGCTCTTGGTCGTCACCCACTGGAACAGTTGTTGCTTTAAAGGCCGTAATGTCGGCAGCTTGGCTGATTGGATACATTGCAAAGCCAACTGGGACACTTTGACCAAAGTTCTTCTGTTTGATTTCATTCTTAACGGTTGGATTTCGGTTTAATCTGGAAACTGTCACCAAATTAGAATAGTGTTGGGTTAATTCTGGTAAAGCCGGAATCTGAGACTGAACTAAAATCGTTGACTTTTTAGGGTCAATGCCGACGGCCAAATAATCCAATGCCACTTGAATCAAGCTGTGACGAATCTTTTCTGGATCACGGGCATTATCAGTTAATGCCTGCATGTCAGCAATCATGATGAATGTTTCATAATCACCAGAGTTTTGTAATTCCACTCGGTTCTTCAATGAGCCAACGTAATGACCAATATGTAATTTGCCAGTTGGCCGATCACCTGTTAAAATAATTTTCTTTGCCAAATTTCTCATCCTTTCAAAAAACGCCCTATTGAATTAACAATAGGACGCTTAAACGTGGTACCACCTAAATTGCAGCCACTGTCTAGCCACCTCTTTAGACGATACGGGGGTCACCCTTTTAATTTCCAATTCGAT
Source organism: Lentilactobacillus dabitei (assembly GCF_019061365.1). Taxonomy (GTDB): domain Bacteria; phylum Bacillota; class Bacilli; order Lactobacillales; family Lactobacillaceae; genus Lentilactobacillus; species Lentilactobacillus dabitei. The sequence continues at coordinate 13,097 of NZ_JAHPPD010000010.1, read as the reverse complement.
TCATCATAGCCGCTCTCAGCATCTGCAGCCTCCCTGTTTGAGATAAATCTACTGACTTGTTCATAACAGGTTAATTTTACTGATAAATCGGCGAAAAGTAAAGGCTTGTTAAATAGATAATTATCTCCATTAATTCTTTAAGCCACTTGGATTGACAGGACGCCAAAATCAATCTAAAATTGTGCAAGCATTTAGTTAAAGATGAATCAGGTAACGGACAAATGGAGGCCTCTCTTGGAAAACGACGAACAAGCAAAAGAACAGCAACGAGTGGATCAAGTCGTTTCAAAAATTCAGCAAAAGATTTTAACGACCAAACAAGAGTACGACCGCGCCCACTCAGAAACAAAACGGGTCCAACGGGACTATTCCGATAACACTTCGGTTAACTACTTTGAAGTTGATGATCGAATCGAAACCAGCGCTGAATTACAACAACAACGGGGCCTGGTTTCCCGATTGACAGAAAATGAAAGTATCCTCAAAACCCAATTATCGACCCTCCATGACTTGAAAAAATCACCCTACTTTGGTCGAATTGATATTCAAGATGATGACGAACCGGATGAAGAACAACTTTATATTGGGATCGCCTCATTTGAAAACGCCGATGGTGAATTTCTCGTGTATGATTGGCGGGCACCCATTTCCAGTATTTACTATAATGGTACTTTAGGTAGAGTCGCTTACGAAACGCCAATGGGCGAACAGGAAACGACGTTGAAGAAAAAGCGCCAATTTCAGATTGTCAATGGCAACATCCGCAACATGTTTGATACCAACGAGACTGTTGGCGATGAGATGCTCCAATCGGCATTAGGGGCTCAAAATGACGACTACATGCAGAATATTGTTGCCACCATTCAGCATGAACAAAACGACATCATCCGAGACACCAAGAGCAACTTACTGGTTGTCCAAGGGGTTGCCGGATCGGGTAAGACCTCTGCAATTCTTCAACGAATTGCGTTTTTACTCTATCACAGCCGCGACACTTTAGAAGCTGATCAAATTATTTTATTCTCACCAAATAAGCTGTTCAGTCACTATATCTCGGAAGTCCTTCCCAGTTTGGGAGAACGGAATATGCGCCAAGTCACCTTTGACGAATTTATTGATAATCGATTAAAAGGCTTAAATGTTCAAAGTCTGTTTGAACGTTATGAAACTGATGGTCAACTAACCACCCAACAGCGAAATATTCGCAACTTTAAGGAGTCCGCAAAGTTCATGGATGAAGCTAAAGAATATTGCGATCATTTATCCGCTAGTCACATTTACTTCAGTGACATTATTTTTAACGAAGCGGTCTTCTTCAGTAAGCGAGAAATCCGCTCAATTTTTGATAGTTTTCCAAAAGCAGCCAAAGTTTCTGAGCGCTATTTACAAACTAAGAACGAATTAATCAAGCGGCTTAAACGCAGGATTAACAAAGAAACTCAGGAAGACTGGGTCAATGATGAAATTGATCAACTCAGTGACGAAAAATATCACGATTTACTGGCAGGAAAATCCCTGGGTCAATTCCAAAACGAAGATGACGAACGGTTCTTCATTGCTCAAAAGATTGTCACTGACCGATTAAGGGTTGTTTACGATGCCATCTTCAACGATAACTTTTTAGATGCATATCTGCAGTATGCCGATTTCCTTGCGACGGTTGCCTTACCGCAGAATATCCAGCAGCCCAAATGGCAACAAGCTATCGATGAATTTAATGATGCCATTGAATTCCATTCAATCAAGTTGGACGATTGCGCCCCATTGTTGTACATGCGCGATTACATTTGCAACAGCGGCCAGAATAATACCATGAAATATTTATTTGTTGATGAAATGCAAGACTACTCCATTGCCCAGTTAAAGTATCTCCGTTACGCATTTCCCCAAACAAAGTGGACTTTGTTGGGTGACAGTGAACAAGCCCTGTTTAAAGACGTCGAACAGCCAGAGGAAATCCTGCAGAATTTGAGTGCCGCATTTAAGGTGCGCAATTCGCGATTAATCAGTTTGATGCGGTCATACAGATCGACATTTCCGATTACCACGTTTGCTAAATCAATTTTGCCAAATGGTGCCGACATCGAGGCGTTTAATCGAGATGGCGATATTCCTGAATTGATACTTGCAGCGGACTTCAAGGATGCTGTCAGCCAGGTCATCAAGACTGTTAACAATCAACGAGAAAAATACGGAACGGTCGCTATTTTGACAAAGAATATGCGGGAAGCCAAACAACTTTACGATCAAATTCACAGTGAAACCAATGCCACCCTTTTAAAGGACGCTGACCGAACTTTGCCCAAAGGTGTGCTCGTGCTGCCAATTTATCTTGCAAAGGGGTTGGAATTTGATTCGGTGATTGCCTGGGATACTTCTGAGAAAAATTATCCTGATAACTCTTTATTAGGCACCCTTTACACAATTATCACTAGAGCAATGCACCATTTAACCCTGATCAGTATCGACAATGTAACGCCACTAATTTCGGACGAAACCTTGCATAATAGTCAAATTAAGATTGAGCGAACGATCGGGTGAAGACTCTAAATTATCCCACTAATTAATTTTACGCCTATCTATCAAAAATCAAAAACACCTCCAAAGTCATGTGATAGCTTGACTTTGGAGGTGTTTTTGATTGGCCAAATCGTCCGTTAAATGATACAAGCCTGGTGGATGTTGCTGAATATAGAGTGATGATATTTCATAATCACGGCCAAGATTAATAATAAATTAACCGCTGTACAAATGAACGTTCCTTCAATTCCAAAACCTAGATGCTTCGTGCGCAACTACACTAAGTAGGTCACATCACTTGCCAACGATGGATAAGCCAAGATTTCCTTATTAAAATCATCAATCTTCATGCGCTGATCAATCATGAGCGTAAAAATATTAATTAAATCGTCTGCATGATTGCTTAATACCGTTGCACCAACCACCGTACCATTTTCTCGGTCCACAACCACTTTAGCTTTAGCCAAGGGTTCATTCAACCGATGATAGCTATACCAACCAGTCATATCGTTGCTTATCAACAAATAGTGATCGTCACCAGTTGCAATGCTCGAAGGCAGGCCGACCCGGGCGAGTGATGGTTGTCCAAACACCAGCGTTGGAATTGATTTAAAAGCAATCTTATCTCGACTTTTAGCAAAGTAATTTGCAAGATAACCAGCCTCATAACCTGCAACCGGAGTTAACTTAGGCCGCTTGGTGCTAACAACATCCCCCATTGCAAAAATCTTGTCATTAGTCGTTTGCAAATAGTCATTTACTTTAACACCGTGACCATCATAATCAACGCCGACTTGGTCTAAACCAATTGTATCAATGTTTGGAATCCGCCCCGCCGTACAAAATACCATATCGGTTGGGAGCTTGAAGTTATCCTCACCTGAAAGGACATATTGCTCACCTATCTTGGCAATTTGCGTAACGGTCTGATTCAGTTGAACATCAATTCCTTCATCTTCAAGGTGCGTGATGGCTTGTTTCACCAACTGAGAATCAAACTGCTTTAAGGGATGATCATTATGGTGGATTAAATGGACCTTGGCACCGGCAGCGTGAGCAATTCCGGCTAATTCAAAACCAATATAGCCACCGCCAATGAACGTCACGTCTTTTGGCATTTCGTTTAAGTTGAGGAAATCGGTACTCGTCTTAAAGTATTCTTTGCCCGGAATATCCAACCGTCGTGGTCGCTGCCCGGTTGCAATCACATAGTTATCGGCTGCGAGTAAATGGTCACCAGCTTGCAACTGACCTTCTTGGTTGAATTGTCCCGATTCATGAAACGTGTCAATGCCATCGGCTGCTAACGAGTGCTGAGTCGCGTGCGAAATGGGATCGGTATATTGCCGCTTATGCCGCATCAGGTCCGGCCAGTTCACTTCGACGTGGCCAGAAATCCCATTACCCTGCATATCGGCAACCGTCTGGGTGACTTCTAAACCTGCAAGTAAAATTTTCTTGGGATCACACCCCCGATTTGGGCAAGTCCCGCCAAACAGATTGTTCTCCACAACTGCAACCGTCTTTTTTTGGCGCCGTAATGCATGGGCCAGCGAACCGCCGGCAACCCCACCGCCTAGGATCACAACATCATATTTTTCAACCATCAGAATCTCTCCTCTCAAATTGTACTCAAGAAACGAATGATACTCTCATTATCAAAATATCCCACGGTTTTGCCGCTCCCATCGATAATCCGAACTAAGGGTGCGGAAGCTAATAATCTCAATACTTCTTTTAAATTTGACATTTGCTCAATGCTTGGAGCCGATCGAGCCTGGTCATCACTCCGTCGAGCAACCATAAAGCCTGCCTCTATCACTTGATTGACAAGGATTTTATTCAAATCAGAGTATCGATTATGACTGAAAAAGTCCGCCACAAACTTGTTTGCAGGATTATTAGTAATATCTTTGGGCGTATCAACCTGTAGCAAGCGACCATTCTTCATAATTCCAATCCGATCACCGAGCTTTAGCGCTTCATCCATGTCATGAGTGACAAAGACGATGGTGTTTTGATATTTGGTATGTAACTTCAAAATTAATTTCTGCAGTGATTCTCTGGCCAATGGGTCCAATGCGCTGAATGGTTCATCCATCAAAATAATGGGTGGTTTACCCGCTAGTGCCCGAATAATACCAACTCGTTGCTGCTGACCGCCAGAAAGTTCACCGGGCATTCGATTCCGAAAGCCTTTATCCAAACCAACCTCGGTTAAGAGATTATCGACCATTGCATGGACCTGGCGACTTGCCACGTGCTGCATGTCCGGTACCACAGAAACGTTTTTGGCAACCGTCATAGTAGGAAACAGGGCGATTTGTTGCAAGACATAACCGATTTTCCAACGTAAGTCAGTCAATGAATAATCATCAACTGGCCTGCCGGCGACCGTGATTGTGCCAGAACTTTTCTCCAGAAGACGATTAATCATTTTCAAAGTGGTCGTCTTACCGGAACCCGAGCTGCCAACCAGCACAAATAATTCTCCTGGCATAATCCTCAAGTTTAGATCTTTGATGACAGGTTTGCCGTCAAATTTTTTAAAAACGTTTTTAAATTCAATCAGAGGTTCAACCATCAAATCACTCCTTTATCAAATGATGCTGGACCAAATAATGACGGGCCACGCTTGCAGGAGATTGATCTAACACATTCACTTCATAGTTCATCTGCTGAATCTGTCTCTCAGAAATTTTGCCAGCCAACTTATTCAAGCTGCTAACTGCTTGGGGATGCTTCTTGGCAAAATCTTGAGTCATCAACGGAGCCCCCTGATAGATCGGAAAAACATGCTTGTTATCTTGCAGGACAGTCAAATGATATTGACGTAATTCGCTGTCCGTCGAGTAACAATCGATCAGGTTAATCTGATTATCGTGAATCGCTCGGTATCTCAGTTCCGGCTCCATCCCTTTCACTGGGAACTTAATGTGATACCGGCGTTCAACCAATTTCAAGCCATCCTTTCGATCCATAAATTCCATGCTCATTCCGGCTTTTAATTTCCCTTGAACCTGCTGTAGATCTTCGATGGTCTTGAGATGATATCGCTGGGCGAATGACTCCTTAACCGCGATGCCATAAGTATTGTTATAGGCCATTGGCTTCAAATAAGCCATATGATCTTGTTGTGCTAACTGTTGCTTTCCCAAACGATAAATGGCCGCTGGGGTCTTGGGCGTGACCGACGAGTGCGTCAGCGTCTCCAACACCGTCCCGGTAAACTCAGGGTAAATATTAATTTGATTGCTCTTTAACGCACTGAATAAAAAGCTCGTCTTGCCAAAGTTGGGTTTGAGTTCAACGTCCAGCCTTGGATCTTTAGCGGTGATTAAATCCTTGTACATATTAATCAAGATTTCGGGTTCAGCCCCTAGCTTACCTGCGATGACGACTTTTTGATTAAGTTGAGAAACGGCCGTGTAGCCAGCAAAGCTACCACCAATGACCACAATTGTGCCAATTAGGATCACCACATTTCTGAATTTCATTTTTTGCAAAATTGTAATGAAATAAGACATCACAATCGCTAATAAAGCAGCCGAAATGGCCCCTATCAGAATCAAACTGGTATTGTTGCGGTCAATTCCCAACAAAATAAAGTTACCAAGCCCACCTGCACCAATCAAGGCAGCAAGGGTTGCGGTGCCGATAATCAGCACCATCGAGGTACGAATTCCTGAAATGATAATTGGCATCGCCATTGGCAGCTCAACTCGAAATAATTTTCGCGAACGTGACATCCCCATGGCATCCGCAGCCTCTTCTGTCGATGGATCAATCTCAGTAAGGCCGACATATGTATTTTGAAAGATTGGCAGCAATGCGTACACCACCAATGCAATGATAGCCGGAACCGTTCCGATCCCAGCAAACGGAATCAATAATCCCAATAAAGCTAGGGATGGAATTGTCTGCAAGACACCGGTCAGCTGCAGGATTACCTGAGCCACCTTGGGATACCGGCGGACCCAAATAGCTACTGGAATCGCAATGACCACCGCAATTAACAACGCCCAAAATGAAATGGCCAAATGTTGACCAAGTGCTTGGACTAAAGCAGCTTTCCGATCCATAAAGGTTTGAACAAAATCGGGCAATTCTCTCACTCCTTAAATTCAAACTTGGCGCGTTGTTCAATTGACAACTGCCCGTTGAATTTGTATCTTAGATGTTGTAGTTAAAATTCGTTAAAGATTGAGGTATCTCATGGTTCATCAACTCTGGCGTCAATTCCCACACATTCAAACAAAATTAGCTGATTTGCAGCCTTACCTGTTAACAGCAGTCAGTCTCAATAACCAACCTATTCATCATAAAGTTTTACAATTGCTTAAAGCAAGTGGAAAGCTCCTCCGGCCTGGATTTTTCTATCTATTTTCTGAGTTTGGTCAGCCAACCGATCCCAAAACACTCCGATCTGGTGCTGCCGCTCTAGAACTACTTCATGTGGCGACCCTGATTCACGACGATGTGATTGACCAATCTCCTATTCGTAGAGGGGTTGCGACAGTTCACACTGAATTCGGTCAAAAAAATGCCATCTACGCTGGAGACTATCTATTTACATGTTACTTCACCGAGGTCTTAAAGGCTACGCAAGATCCAAAAAACATGCAACGCCACGTTGAGGCCATGCAAACTATTTTGAACGGTGAACTGGATCAAATGAGCTATAATTATAACCCAAAAATGAGCAAAGCCGATTATTTTCATGAAATTACCGGCAAGACAGCGGAACTATTCAAATTGAGTTTTCAACAGGGAGCTATTTTGACCAACGCACCGACTCAGCTTGTGACACTCGGCGGCGAGATTGGCTTGAAGATTGGTCAGGCCTATCAAATTCTGGATGATGTTTTAGATTATCAAGGCAACACGAAGAAGACCCGCAAGCCGGTTTTGGAAGATCTTCAATCTGGTGTCTATACCCTACCGCTCATTTTAGCCAATCAACAAACCAAAGCACTAAAGCCATTACTGGCAAAGAAACAGCAGCTACTCCCCTTGGACATCTCAGAAATCCAGCGCCTCGTGATTGAATCCGGTGGGGTCGCAAAGTCACTTGAGATTGCTCATCAGTTGACATCAGAGGCGTTGGATCTGATTTCTCAATTGCCCGACCAACAAGCCAAAGTTGACTTGAAAGCGCTGACCCAATTACTTCTCTCAAGAGATCAATAATCGTGAATTCAGGTGAAATTATGTCAGGATCAACTGTATATATGTTCCATGGTTACACATCATTTGCGGCAGACCACTGGTTCCCATGGCTTGAAACCCAAGTTGAAGAAAACTTAGGAATTCCATTTAAGAAGCTGAATTTTCCAGATTCCTACCACCCCACAGTTTCCGCGTGGAATAACTATTGTGACCAAACCATCAAATCCCAAGACGGCATAACGTTGGTTGGTCACAGTTTGGGTTGCATTCAAGTACTGCATTACCTGGAAGCCCACGACATTCACCATATCAACGTTCTGTTAGTTTCTGGATTTGATGAGCCCATTTGGACGATTCCGGAACTAGACGGCTTCACCGAACATCCGGTCGACTATTCCAACGTCCTCCCCAAAATTCGGAAAGTCACCGTTATTTCCGCAATGGATGACCCAAGCGTACCTTATCAGTACACCCTGACAATGGCCCGCCATTTACACGCCAAATATGTGTTAGTTCCCCATGGACATCATTTTACTGACCTGGGTGACGATAAAACCTTGCCAATTGCATTCGAAGAATTGGCAAAGCTCGTTGAATAACCAACATATGCCGTTAATTTGTATCCGCCCCGACAAGATTTGTAGCAAACGAGCAATCCTTGCCATTCTTATATTGATAAAATTTGCGACAAACGGCAGATCCCAGAATTTAAGCAAAAAAAGTAATGCATTTCAAAACCAGAATGCATTACTTTTTTCATTTAAATTCTGGGATCAATTTGCCTTTCGTCCCCATCTCGAATTTTTGAAACATCAATTCAAGACATCTGAAACTTTCCTCACCAATTCGCGGGTATAGTAACGGGCCCCGGTCAAATCAACATGAACCCGGTCACTGGCAAACCAGCCAGAGTGACCTTTACTGGCTTTATACCAATTGACACGTGTACATTAGCATGTTTTTTAGCATTTTTAGAAATTAGCCGATTGGTTGTTGCTTGCCAATGACGGGGAACTCTGGTATTAATCCAAAAGATCTGCCGTTTTTGACTAACCGTTTTCAGGACCGAATCGATATCTACTTGAGTTGGCGGTCCATTTGTTCCTAAGTTGATAACGATATATTTGCCCAGATGGCCATGAGCTTTGAGGTCCCGAACAATTTTAGGTAACGAATAGAACTGGCGGCCAACCGAACCGTTCACAACACTATGGCGGAAAGCTTGCTTAATATTGGGCTTGACATCCAACATCACGGAGTCCCCAATGGCGGTGATCGGCGTTTTCGATGCTGTTCGAGTTTGCAGCTTCGTCAACTTGTACTTGCCAGCGACCTTTTTTTCACGTTTAGTTAAGTGAATGTTCGCAGTTTTTTTCGTGCGGGTATTGGCAGAAGCGTTCGTGTCAGTTAAGTGGCTGGGGGCACTAGCCGTGATAACCGTGAGGATACTTAAAGCAATGATCCCCACAATGCCGACGATCAGATAACGACTGAATGAGTGAGACTGTTTTTGCATTTTAACTCCTTTAATGATCATCCATATAAATTTGAACTATGAACCATCATACAGGAAATATTGAATTTCGCAAGCTGCGTCTTAACCCCATTCAAAACAATGATTGCCAGGCAGATTGAAAGTGAATTCAAAAAAACACATAGAATCAATGCTTCGACTTCAAGCTGCTTTGGCAGTACTCTTTACTTCCCTCTGTCTAAATCGTACAGCTGCCTGAACCTTGGCTCTTGCTGATACAATTCCTGAGGGGTTCCCTGCATATCAAAGCGCCCATTTTCCAAGAATCGTACTTGGTCGACGTGGGCAATTCCTGCCAAATGGTGAGTAACCCAAATAATCGTTTTATTGTGGAGCAAGTCAAACACTTGATCTAATAATTTCTTCTCGGTAATTGGGTCCAAACTGACTGTTGGTTCATCCAAAATGATAATTGGCGCATCCTGCAGCAAAATTCTTGCCAAAGACAACCGTTGCCGTTCACCGCCTGAGAATCGTTTACCAGCTTCTTGAACTTCAGTATCATACTGGTCTGGTAATGATTCAATCAAATCTTTTAAACCAACCGCAGCGATCGCGTCTTTGATTTCATCATCCGTTGCATTTGTATTACCCAATCGAACATTATTCATAACAGTTGTATCAAACAAGTATGGCTGCTGATCCAAGATGCCAAATAGCGATGAACGAACTTTCTGCAAAGATGAAACATCCTTACCATTAGCCAATATTTGGCCGTCGTTAGGAATCAGATCCCCGACCAGTAACTTTAAGAAGGTGCTCTTTCCTGTTCCACTAGGTCCTAGTAAAGCAACCTTTTCACCGGGATGGATCGTCATTGAAATGTCATTGACGATGTTTCGATCACCATCCGGATATTTAAATGTCATGTTGGCGATTTTTAATTCTTTAAAATCACCCTCCAGCTGATTTTGGTCGACCTTTGCAGGTTGATCCGTATCAAGTTGGTTGACCCGCTCAATTGAGCGTCGATAAACCGGCCACTCCGAAAGTCCCTGACTCATATTGAGGAATGGTGAAACCGCCGGAAAAATGGCCAACGCAAACGCCGCAACCCAGTTTGCCAACGATTTAGTCGCAGTGAACGAGTTGGCTGCCCAGATCAATAGCGTAATGGTCGTTAATAAGACGACAAATTGGACAAAGAACGAGCGCCACCACTGGAAGTAATGGTCTTTCTTTCGCAGTTGAGCAATTTCTTTAATCGGCTTTTTTTGCAGATTGATGAAATCGTCATATCTGCCAGAAATTAGCCAGTCACCCAATCCGAGCACTTCATCCGTTAAGTTGGTATAGAATTCATGTTGAATCTGATGTTGTCGATACTCGCGAACGCCGTTGGTTGCCACAGAGGCAAGGGGCAGCACAATTACGATGACCCCTAGTAACAGCAACATCAATAAGCCAACCACCCAATTCAGTGAGCCGACCCCAATGACAATGAACAAGTACAACAGCCAGCCAATTACCATTGGGAAAACGGTTCTTAGATAAAGATTCTCAATATGCTCAATATCATCTGCCAGAATACTCAAAATATCACCGGTCTGATGCGATCGTTGAATCGCCGAAGCTTTGCGCTCGACTGTTTGATAAAGTTTCTTTCTGAAATCAGAAACGATTTTGAGAACCCAGTTGTGACTCGTTAGCCGCTCAATGTACCTAAATGTTGGCCTGGCAATTCCAAATGCCCTGGCCAAAACAACGGGTACATAAATATAAATGATGCTTGAGGGCTGTCTAGCGGCCTCACTAATCAGGTAGCCGGAGTTGAACATCAACGCTCCACCTGAGAAGAAAGTCATAAGTCCTAGAAACAGAACCAAAATTAATAGGCCCTTATACTTTCTCAAATAGGGCATTACCCACGTGTCATTGGCAAACGTTTCTCTTAATCCTTTCATAGGTCGGACGCCTCCATTTCTGAACGCAATTTAACATAATCGCCATTCTTATGGGCAAGTTCTGCAGGCGTTCCCTGTTCGACCAATTTGCCGTGATCCATGACGAGCACGTAATCCATTTCACCAATCCAATGAAGGCGATGGGTTGCGAAGAATACCAAGTGGTCATTGAAGACTGGTAGAATATCGGTTTTTAATGCCGCTTCAGTTTCGATATCCAAATGAGCAGTGGGCTCGTCAAACAGTAAAACTTTTCGATCAGTATCTAGGAATGCCCGCGCCAGTGCAATTCGTTGGGACTGACCGCCGCTCACCGTTCGCGCACCCTCACCAATCATAGTATCAAGACCTGCTGGCAATGTTTTTATCCATTCAACCAAGCCAGCTCGATGGGCAGCGTCCTCAATCGACTGTTTTGACGCATTATCCACATAAAACGAAATATTGTCAGCTAAAGTTGCGTGGAACAAATAAGGATTCTGTGGGATGTACAAGAAATTTCTCTGCCATGCCGCCTGATCCAAATGAGGTAACTTGTGACCGTCAATCGCAACTTGATCGGGCTTATCAGGAGATAAGAACCCTCCAATTAAGTTAATCAACGTCGATTTTCCAGAGCCCGAGGCGCCAATGATGCCAATCTTTTTCATCCCTTTGATTGTCACTGAAATCTCTTTTAATGCAGGTTGGGTCGTTTCGGGATAGGTAAAATTGACGTGATCCAGTGTGAGGATTGAGTCTTGACTCCACTTGAAATCAGGTAATTCATCCCGTTGTTTCATTTCCGGTTGATGCAGTACATCCAGAACGGCAGACATCGCATTTTTCCCATTTAAGGTTGCGTGATAGTCATTGGCAAAGTTACGAATTGGCAGAAAATATTCTGGGGCAAGCACTAAAATTGTTAGCGCTGGCAACAGCATAACTTTGCCATCCAGTAAATCAAACCCAAGGAAAACAGCAACGACCGCGATAGATAACGTTGTGAAAAAATCCAAAGCAAACGTTGAGGTCAACGCAATTCTTAGCGTGAACATGGTTTCAGTTCGATAAGATTCACTAACTGAATAGACATTGTTGGCATATCGCTTGGAGAGGCCCAACTGCTTCAGGGTTGAAAGCCCCCGCAACGTATCAACAAAGTGATTTGACAAGTGCTGATAACCTTCATATTGGCGATCAGCCTTGCTTTGAGCAGCTAAGCCTAAAATCACCATAAATAAAATAATAACCGGAAAAATGATCAATAGAAAAAGAGCTTGTTCCCAGCGAATAAATAAAATATAAATCAAAATTAACCATGGTGTGATCGACATGTCCAACATCTTGATAATAACTAGCATCAAATAAGTTTGAACTTGATCAATTCCTTCCAATGCCATTGTGACGATGTTTCCAGTCCCCTGTTTGTCAATTTCTGCCGGGCCTAACCGAAAGATCTTTGCCATCAGATTTTCACGCATATCACCACTTGTTTTTTCAACAAATGGAAATAGCACCCGGTTCTGCCACACCGTCAATAAATGGCGACCCAAAAAGGCAACCGTAAAAATACTGGTTGGCAAAATGATCGAACCGATTGGCATGAGGTTCCACAAATTAACAATTGCAATCGACAAATATCTGGCTTGAATAATAATCGCAATCGCCTGCAGAAAAACCAGAATTCCAAGAATGATGACATATCGTCTCATCCCTGGTAGATTAAATAAGCGTTTATCAATCAAAACTTCACTCCCCCTAATCGTTCATACTGCCTTTAGTATAGTTAAAAATTGATCACAATGATATACATAATCAACGGAATTTGGGGAAATGGCGATTTCATTTACTTCAATAAGCCACTTTCTTGCCCCTTAACTAAATAACAGGTTGCAGTACGTCAAGACACTGACCTATACCCCCAAAGTTAAAGTAAAAACTTTAGCTTTGGAGGTATTTTTTATGACTAAGATTTCAAAAGAAACAAA
>NZ_JAHPPD010000001.1 GCF_019061365.1 Lentilactobacillus dabitei | reverse complement strand
GCTGGGATAATTTTTCATAGCTTAAACTCGCTTTTTACATAGAAGTATATCAAAAATCATAGATCTTGGACAGCTTCTTAACGTCGGTCAAACCAAGAACCCGACAACGATGATCATTAAATACATCGGCATCATAGTAGTTGCGGGCAGTATTCTTTTCTGGCTGCATTTGCGGCGACAAAATGCCATTAAACGGGCTCAGGTACTCGTCAAGTTGCCACTTGTCGGGCCGCTTTGTCGCCGATACATTGCTTATTATTTGGCCAGCAATTTGGCAACCTTACTTAAGAACGGGTTAAGTGTGCAGGAAATTTACCACACATTAAATGAGTTTGATCCGCATTCGTTATTGTATGAACTTGGTCAGCAGTTGAATGAAGCAATTGTTGGCGGCCGATCAATCCAGCAACTTGTCAATCAGCATCAATTCATCCCCAAAGAGATCCTGAAGTTTATGAGTTCTGGAAATACGATTGCTGAAATGGCAAATTCAATGACCGCGTACTCAAAATTAATGTTTGACGAAATGATTATGACGACCAACAAAATGATTGGCTTCATTCAACCGGCAATGTTTATGATCATTGGCATCACAATTGTATCGACTTACTTCCAACTGCTAGTTCCAATATACAGTTCAGTGAAAGGAATGTATTAACATGAAAAAAACTTTAAAGAAAGCCAAAGCGGGTTTTACCCTAATTGAAATGACGATCGTGTTGTTCATTATTTCCCTCTTGATTTTGATTATTATTCCCAACCTAACCAACCAGAGAAAACACGCGCAATCCGTGCACACCTCCGCCATGAGTTCCGTGGTCCAGGCTCAGATAGATGCCTATACCAGCCAGCATCCGACCGTTAAATCGGTTGGCTTTACTGAATTAAATCGAGAGGGCTATCTCACCAAGAAACAAGTGAAAGAGGCTAAAGATGAAGGGTTGAAGATTGCAAACAATGAAGTCACAAAATAAATCGGCGTTTACGATGATTGAGTTGATCGTCTATATGGGCATCATCGTGGCTGTTTTGTTCCTAGATTTAGCGCTGACAAAACTGATTAAAGTTGGCAATCCGGCGGAGAATATCCTTCGGGAAGCGGTTGAAGATTCTTGGAATGAAATGAACATTAAATCTCAGATTTATCATACCGGTTATCGAATTGATTTCAATCGTGATCGGATGGTCTTTATGCCAGGTGATCGGCGAATCAAACGCAAAATCATCAATTATCCTGGTACATTAAAACTCAAGCAGCATGTTCAATTTTCTGTGGCGGATGACGGTTTTGAAAGCCCTCGAACGATTCATTGGTACACCACGGATGGTCAGGAAAAATATCAACAGCGAATTCAATTAGGATGGAGTGGTTATCGTCTTAGAACAATATACTAGAAATGGTTTTACTGCCATCGATTCATTGATTGGGTTAACAATTATTTCGGTTTTCAGCCTGTTTTATATTCACGTCACAACGCAAATGAATCGAAATATTGATCATTCTCAGCAAGTTATGGTTGTAGAACGGAAGAATTATGAGAGGACAATTCATCATTAAGGGGAAGAAACGGAAGGGCTATTTGTTAATTGAAAGCTTAGTGAGCTTAATGATCTGCATCTGCGCGGTTTGGACAGTTGTGGTTATGATTAAATATGTTGGTCAAACCCGCAACCGGCATCAGGTTGATTTCTATTCATATATCCAAATCCTTGAATCTGAGCGGTTTAAGTTTGAATTGCAAAACGTGCGATCAAAAGATGTCAGAATGTATAGCCCGGTCACTAAGAAAAAATATCACATGCAGCTTTACGATAACATGATTAGAATAACCGGTGTCAAAATGGGACATATCCGTGCATTAACAGCTGTTAAGGATGTGAAGTGGTCACGTGATCGGGGGTGTCTTAAAACAGTCGTTACTTTTTCGAACGACCAAACATGTTATGCATATTCAAAACTCAGCGAAAAATAAAGGCCGTCAGGGATCATTGACGGTTGTTGCAATCATTTTTACAGGTATTCTACTCACATGTTTAATTTTTCAATGTGTGTCTTATAATAAAGAAATATCAACGATTTATGAAATCACGCAAAGTTATCGAAATAAACGAATGGTCAATCACCAGTCGCACCTCAAACCGCCAGTAAAAAGTCACCAGGCAGAACGTGATTGACCTCATCTATTTACAAATTGAAAGATTATTGACTTCAACCCTTGTGTTTTTGTAAACTTACTTGAATTGTTAAAGCCTTTTCTGGTAGTATTTAATAGTGTTCAAGTATTGTGAAAAGGAGTTGAGCATTCTGACAGAAGGACAAATTGAACGTTTCTTTGACATTTTGAACCGAGCCAGCGAGCTGATTCAAAAAGCTACGGATCAATCCTATTTGGATTCACTCATCGAAACATTGGCCGTGATTCAGGATCCGGATACTGAGGAATCAGGGCTAAATGATGCCGACGCAAAGAAGTTAATCAATATTTGTTCGGAATTTAAGCGAAGCGAATATGATTCTGAAACCCTTCGCAAAGGTCTTCAAATGGCTATTTTAAAAGCAATTCGGGTTGATAATGTTCAGGCCAATTACCAAATAACACCTGATACGATTGCTAACGTGATCGGCTATATCATTTCCGGAATATTCCGGGGTACTGAATCGATCAGCTTGCTTGATCCCGCAATGGGGACTGGAAATTTACTGACAGCTTTAAATAACCAGTTAAGCAATACATTGTCATTAACGCCAACGGTTTCCGGAATCGAAAATGATGATGCCATGTTTGAACTTGCCGCCGATTCGTTTGAACTTCAGCATATTCATGCCGAATTATTTCATGAAGATGCCGTTCAAAACGTCTTGGCCCCAATGGTTGACGTTGCCGTTAGCGACCTGCCAATTGGTTATTACCCAATTGATAAGAATGCCAAGGGATTTGCCACTCACTCTGAAAATGGTCATTCATACGTTCACCATTTATTGATTGAGTTTGCAATGAACCATGTCAAAAAAGGTGGCTTCGGGTTCTTTTTGGTTCCCAGTCAACTTTTCCAGACGGATGAAGCCAAGCAACTGCTAAAATGGATGCAGGGCAAGATTTATTTACAAGGCCTACTTAACTTGCCGGGTGAGTTGTTCCAGAATGCAGCCGCTCAAAAGGCAATCTTGATTTTACAGAACACGGGTGAAAAGGCTAAGCAAGCTGATCCGGTTATGCTTGGAGAATTCCCGTCATTCAAGGACCAACAAGCATTCGCTAAATTTCTAACTGAAATTGATGCTTGGGAAGAAAAAGATCTTAAATAAAATATTAGAGGAGCAAATTTATCGTTATGGGAAAATCAATCGCAATTAACGCTGGTAGTTCAACACTTAAGTACAAGTTATTCCAAATGCCCGAAGAAAAAGTTTTATCAAGTGGTGCCATTGACCGAATTGGCCTTGGCTCATCAGAAGTATCAATTAAATATGGTGATGGTAAAAAGTTTAAAGACACTGAAGACATTGCGAACCATGAAGAGGCCATTCAACTTGTCTTAGACAAATTACTAAGTTTGAAGATTATTAAGGATTATAACGAAATTACCGGAGTTGGTCATCGAATTGTTGCTGGTGGTGAATTATTCCCTGATTCAGTTGTGATTGATGACGATGTAATGAAGAAAATCGAATCACTGACCGACTTCGCCCCGTTACATGAACCTGCTAATTTGCTTGGGATTAAAGCTTTCAAGAAGATTTTGCCCAACGTCATTAGTGTTGCCGTATTTGATACGTCATTCCATACGACACTGCCGGAAGTTAACTACATGTACAGTTTGCCTTATGAATATTACCAAAAGTTCCAAGTACGTAAATATGGCGCTCATGGTACCAGTTATCGTTATGTTTCTCAACGAGCAGCCAAAATGTTGAATAAACCACTTGAAGACCTTAAGCTGGTTATCCTTCATTTAGGTGCCGGCGCCTCAATTGATGCGATTAAAGACGGTAAGTCATTCGACACCTCAATGGGCTTCTCACCCGTTGCTGGGATTACAATGGCAACTCGTTCAGGAGACGTTGATCCATCAGCACTTCAGTATGTGATGGATAAGGCTGGTATCAAGGACATGGACGAAATGGTTGATATTTTGAACCATAAATCTGGCTTGGTCGGTGTTTCTGGCGTTTCTGCAGATATGCGTGAAATTGAAGGTGTCATGCATACAAACCATCGGGCAATGTTGGCTCGTGAAATCTTCAAGAATCGAATCATTCGTTACATCGGTAGCTACATTGCTGAAATGGATGGAATTGATGCACTGGTCTTTACAGCCGGAATTGGTGAAAATGATATTATGATTCGCCAAGAAGTTGCTGACAAATTGGATTACTTTGGCATTAAAGTTGATCCAAAAAAGAATGATATTCGTGGCGTTGAACGCGATCTTTCAGCAGAAGGCTCAAAGGTTAAAACTTTATTGATTCCAACTGATGAAGAATTGATGATCGTCCGAGATATCGAACGATTACGTCACGCTCAAAAATAGATCAGTAACGGATTTAAAAAGGTTTAAAAAGTATTTGGCCGTGATATTGCATCACGGCTTTTCTTTTAAAAAGGAGGCAACTCATTGACCGATCAGCAGAATGATCAACAATTATCTCGGGGGCTCAAAAATCGACACGTGCAGTTAATTGCGCTGGGCGGGACGATTGGAACTGGACTATTCTTAGGTGCCGGTCAATCTATTCATTTGGCTGGACCGGCAATTATGCTGGCATATATGATTGCCGGGTTGGCATGCTTTCTGCTAATGAGAGCGCTGGGTGAACTGCTACTGTCTGACTTAAGCAGCAACTCGTTCGTATTTTTTATTGAGAAGTACCTCGGTGATAAAATTGGTTTTGCAATTGGCTGGACATATTGGATGTGCTGGATTTCCATTGCAATGGCCGAGGTGACTGCCTCGGGGCTTTATGTTCAATTCTGGTTTCCAAAAATACCAGTTTGGCTGACGGGATTAGTGTTGCTGACAATTTTATTTATCATTAACATTATTGCCGTTTCTGCATTTGGCGAGACCGAATTCTGGCTGGCGATTGTTAAAATTGTGGCAATTGTGGCCTTGATTTTGGTTGGCATTATTCTGGTTGCCGTTCATTTTAAGACACCATATGGTCACGCTTCTCTGAGCAATGTTGTCGACGGCGGGATTTTTGCCAAAGGAATTAAAGGCTTCGTGTTATCATTTCAAATGGTGTTATTTAGTTTTGCTGGGATTGAAATGATTGGCATGACCGCTTCTGAGACTCAGGACCCAACTGTCACGATTCCTAAAAGTATCAACGAAGTGCCTACCCGAGTGTTATTGTTCTATATTGGATCTTTGCTGGCACTGATGAGTATCTTCCCTTGGCAACATGTTTCACCTGTCTCGAGCCCATTTGTGCAGGTGTTTGCAGGCGTTGGAATCAAATCCGCAGCGGTTATCATTAACTTTGTGGTCCTGACAGCGGCAATTTCGGCTTGCAATAGTTCATTATTTACAACTGGGCGAATGTTATTTTCCTTAACTTATGGCGGGAAATCAAAATTTAGTCAGCGGGTTGGAAAATTATCGAGAAGGCAAATTCCATTTAACGCCATCCTGTTTTCCACTGCTGTGATTGCCGTCATTGTTTTGTTAAGTATTATGATGCCAGGAAATGTGTTCAGCTTCATTTCAAGTGTTGCCACAACTTGTTTCTTATTTGTTTGGGGAATGATTGTTGTTGCCCACATTAAGTATCGGGACGAAGTGAAACGCAGTGGCAAGCATTCCGAATTGAAGTTTAAAATGCCACTTTTTCCGATTTCCGATTACTTCGTATTGGCATTCTTGATCTTTGTTGGCTTTGTGCTACTCCTCAAGACAGACACCCTAATTGCCCTCATTGGGTCGGTTATTTGGCTGGGGGCGTTGTTTGTTGTAAAGGCAGTATCAGATCGAGCAAAGGAAAGCTAAACTTTTTAATTACTTCATTTTGCTCGGGTGGTATCATTAACAGTATAATTAATCTAATTGAAAGAAGTTTTTTCATGCAATATTTTACAGCTGACACTCATTTCTTTCATGAACGATTGTTGGGACTGAGCGAGTTTGCTCCGCGACCCTTTTTGACTGTTGAAGATATGAATGAAACGATCATCAATAATTGGAATAAGCGGGTGGGCCCCGACGATATTGTTTACCACTTGGGCGACATTGCCATCTTGCATACGCGCCCTGAGAAAGTAGCCTTGGAAAAGATTTTTGAGGTGCTTAACCAGCTCAATGGTCGACTTGTGCTTATTAAAGGCAATCATGATTCTCGTGCCTTATTTAAATATCTCCAGCAACACAATCATCCAGTTGGTAATCATAACAAGTTTGAATTTCATGATGTTGGCGTCTTAATCAAAATGAATCACCGTCAATATTACATGACCCATTACCCGATGATGTTGGGGATTGTGAAGCAAATCATCAATTTGCACGGACATATTCACCATTATGCAGTCCCGATAAAAGAAAACATTAACGTTGGGGTGGATACGCCCGAAACAGACTATTTAACTCGGAGACCACCTTTTGGGACCCCATTTTCTCAGGCAGAAATTGAAAAGATGGTCGAACAAAAGGCAATTGATTTTGCAAAAAGACAGTAATTATAGGTGGTTATTGGATGACTGAAAAAATTACGATTTTACACACAAATGACATCCATTCACATTTTGAAAATTGGCCGCGCATTCGGCGCTTTATTATTAGTCGCCGGGAGCTTTTGAATCAGCAAAAGAATTCTTCAGTGATCACAGTGGATCTGGGGGATGCAGTTGACCGGGCGCACCCATTGACGGAAGTGACCAATGGCAAGGCGAATGTTGAGCTACTTAATCAGATCCACTATGATGCGGTGACAATCGGTAATAATGAAGGCTTAACTAACAGTCACGAGCAACTAAATGAGTTATACACCGATGCAAATTTTGATGTGGTGTTAGCGAATATTTTAGATGATAAGACCAAGCAGATCCCTCACTGGGCAAAACCATTTAAGATTGTGACAACCCCTGAAAAGACCCGAGTTTTGATCCTTGGTCTGACAGCACCATACTTGTTAACTTACCCAATCTTGGGATGGGACCCAATTTCACCGGATGCCGTGATACCAAGACTTTTAAAGCAAAACAAAGGTCAATACGACATCGCCGTTCTGTTATCTCACTTAGGCTACGATGTAGATCGACGGTTGGCCCGGAAGTTTCCTGAGCTTGATGTCATCATTGGATCTCACACTCATCATTTGCTGGTCAAGGGTGAGCGGATTAATACATCCTTGTTGGCCGCTGCTGAAAAGTGGGGCCACTATATCGGTGAGATTACAATCAAGGTCGATAAACATCACAAAATTCTTGAAGATCATGCAGTCGTTACCAAAACGGAGACTTTACCTGTAGATCCTAAAGATGACAGTGAAATCACTGAGTACCAACAACATGGTGAAGCACTGTTAGCAAGAAACAAGCTTGCACGAATTAAGACGCCAATGACAACTAATTTAGTTGGCCATTCAAGGTTAGTTGATGAAGGATTGCATTCAATTATGGAAAAGGCTGAAACTCAGGCTGGCATTCTCAATTCAGGATTATTTTTAAGAAATCTGCCGACCGGCATTATTGACCGAAATCAGCTTCATCAGATGTTGCCTCATGCAATGCACGTCATGCGAGTTACTTTAGATGGCTACAATTTGTGGCGATTAATCAAAGAAATGGAACGTAATCATAACTTTTTGATCAAATTCCCACAAAAAGGCATGGGTTTCCGGGGTAAATACTTTGGCGAATTGCATTATAATGGATTACGGTACGATAAAGACGCTGGTCAACTATTCTTTAGAGAAGAGTTAGTGTCACCGATTAAGACTTATCAGGTGGCCATGCCCGACCATTATTTGTTTATTCCATTTTTTCCAACAATTGATATAATCGGGAAAAATGAGATTTTGTATGATCAGAACTTACGTGATGTTTTTGGTGACTATCTTGCCAAGCACTATCCACTAAATGGCTAGAGGAGGGATACTTTGGATCGAAAGCAATTAGACGAACTCGTCGAGCAACAAGCTGAAAAGCGCCGACCACTGGCACGAATTACGCGAACAACTGAAACCGAATTTTTAATCAATGATCATAAATATGAATTGGTTGAAGACCACGCCCATGGATTTGATTTTGACGAGTTTGTCCGTCGATATCATCCCGCTTTCAGTCAGTTCGATTATATTGTTGGTGATTGGGGATACGGGAAACTGCGGCTTCGGGGCTTTTATAATGATGACCGCGCGGTTCAAACTGGTCCATTTGTGTCAGCATTGAACGACTATATTCTTGAATTTGTTAATTTTGGGGCGCCTTATTTTGTAATTCATAATTTGGAAGCCCGACCGATTGTTCGAAAATCACACAATACGCGAAATCGACATCGTTCAAACAAGAATCGCAATCACAACAGTCATCGTCCCCGTCGAAATCATGCCTTCGTTGAACAGAAGGTGACGACCAAGAAAAAGCCGAGTCGAAAACACAAGGATATGGTCGTCAAGGCTGAAGAAAAGTCAAACAAACACCACTTCATTATTCGTGAAAGTAAAAATTAACTGAAGGGATGGCGTCAATGAAACAGTATAAGGGCTATTTTATCGACCTCGATGGGACCGTTTATGCAGGCAAGAAACGAATACCCGCAGCTAAGCGATTTATCGAAAGATTGCAACAGAAACAAATCCCATTTTTATTTGTGACCAACAATTCTACCCAATTGCCACGGGATGTGGTTAAAAATTTGGCTGAAAATCACGATATTTTTGTCAAACCTGAAAATGTTTATACATCAGGCATGGCAACTGTTGATTTTATGAATGAAAACAAACAAAAGGATCGACCAACGGTTTATATCGTTGGGGAAATGGGCTTAAAGCAGGTTATTCTGGCAAATGGTTATCAATTAGATGCCGATCAACCTGATTATGTCGTGGTTGGCTTGGATTCGGATCTAACCTATGAAAAACTTGCCCAGGCAGTTTTGGCAATTCGCAGTGGGTCTACATTCATTGGGACAAATCCAGATACGAATATTCCAAAGGAACGGGGCATGATGCCCGGCGCCGGGGCAGTCGTTGATTTTGTCCGTTATGCCACTCAACAAGCGCCAATTATGATTGGAAAGCCCAAGGCCAGAATTATTGATAGTGCTGCTAAAAAGATTGGCTTGGAAAAGGATGACGTTGTCATGGTGGGTGACAATTACAATACCGATATCATGGCCGGAATCAATGCCGGAGTGGACACTATGCTTGTCTATACGGGCTTGTCAACGCCTGATCAGGTTGCTAAACAGGAAGCACAACCAACTTACCAAATTAATAGTTTAGATGAATGGCGGCTTTAATGTGAAATTTACGGTCAAACAAATTGGCATATCGGTTCTCATCATTCTAGCTTGCTTATCACTCGCTATTTTCTTAACTGTGAATAGTATTTGGATGTTTTCAATTAACATCCCGTTGCTCCACTTAACAACAGCTACAGGACTCGAACCACATCAGCTGAGGCGGGACTACCTGCAAATTATTCAGTATCTGCAGCTTCCGTGGATTAAGTCACTTCACTTTTATTACTTTTTTAGCTCTCAAAAGGGGATCCAGCATTTTAGCGATGTCCGACACCTTATTCTATTTAATAATTTAGTCGGCCTGTTGCTAGTCCCGATTAGCGGTTATGTATTAACGAGGTTAAACAAAAAATCATTAACGTGGCTGTTGATTACCCCAATTAAGGTTGTAATCACATTCTCGCTAATGATTATTGTGATGATGTTGATTAATTTTGACCAAATTTTTATTTATTTTCATGAACTTTTATTTCGAAATAACGATTGGCTGTTTGATCCTCGAACGGATCCGGTTATTAACATGCTTCCAGATACGTTCTTTTTAGAATGTTTTATCTTGTTTTTTGTGATTTTCTTCGGGACTTTGGCGATTATTTACTGGCTGGGTCACCGATCACTTAAAAAATTGCAAAATGATTAACTAATCGGGGTCGGCCATTAAGATCCAAAGAACAAAGTAGATAATGATTCCGGGAACCAATGGGATTAAGCTAAAAAGGACAAATAGCACCCGCGCTAGAGTTGTGTTCCAATTGTAATGTTCACTTAAGCCGCCAATGACGCCACCAATGATTCTGTCCGTTTTTGATCTAGGAATATTGATCTTCATAAAAATCACTCCTTTGGTTGATTGTGGTTCTAAGATCACCATACCTGATTCGCTTTTGAATTTCAATTATGATATATTATGAAGTTGTACAAACGAAATGCTAGGAGAATTGTATGTTAACTATAAACGTAAATGGAAATTTAGGAAATCAAGAAGTTATTCTTTCTGATAATACCACCGGAACATTTACTGGCGTCCGGGTCTTTGGCTCCGCACTCAGTGGTAATCAAGTTGTTCAATGGACGTTTGTCTCAACTGGTCATCAGCACGAAGGCTTTGTTTATGCAGGTGATCTCCATGAGGGACTGGAAATTGAGTCAATGAACGGTCATGACACTTATAAGATTCATTTTGTGAGTAAATGATTTTAAAATTAATATGTTATACATAATGGGGCTAAGATATGAACGCTAATCCGTGATGTCTGGGTCTCATTCTTTCTTAAAAGGAGAACGATTATGACGGTTGGAATTGATAAAATTGGCTTCTTCACCTCTCCATATTATATTGACATGACAGACCTGGCGAATGCTCGCAACGTGGATCCTAATAAATATTTGATTGGCATTGGTCAAAGAAGGCAATCAGTGATCCCACAAACGCAAGACACGGTGACGATGGGTGCTAATGCGGCTGCCGAAATTTTAACGGCTGCCGATAAAGCACAAATTGATATGGTGATCTTTGGGACTGAAACGGGCGTCGACAATTCCAAAGCTGCCGCGATTTACCTGCAGGATTTACTAAGCATCTCAAAACGAGCCAGGGCGTTTGAAATTAAACAGGCCTGTTATGGCGCAACTGCCGGGGTCCAGATGGCCATTGATCACGTCTCCCTGCATCTAAATAGTAAGGTGTTAGTTATTGCGTCAGACATTGCCAAGTATGGCTTAGAGACCGCAGGAGAGGTCACTCAAGGCGGTGGGGCCGTTGCCATGTTGATTACCCAAGACCCACACATTTTAGCTTTAGATGGGCAAAGTGCTTTTCATTCTGACAACATTATGGATTTCTGGCGGCCGTTATACCGGCAAGAGGCCGTGGTAGATGGTCATTACTCAACTGATATTTACATTGATTTCTTTAATGAAACTTGGAACCAATATCGTCACCAGACGAAGCGAACATTAGCTGACTTTGCTGCCATGGCCTTTCACTTGCCGTTTACAAAAATGGGGTTAAAGGCATTGAAGTCAGTTGTTGCCGACACGGACAATGCGGACCAATTATTACACGAATTTGATTTTTCAACCCAATATAATGCGGAAGTTGGCAATTTGTACACTGGTTCTCTTTATCTCAGCCTGATCTCCCTGCTTGCCAATTCAGATAATTTGCATTCTCAGGATCGAATTGGACTATTCAGTTATGGTTCGGGTGCTCAGGGCGAGTTTTACAGTGGCACAATTGCCGAGTCATTTGATCGGACTAAACT
The DNA here is from genome assembly GCF_019061365.1 of Lentilactobacillus dabitei. Taxonomy (GTDB): domain Bacteria; phylum Bacillota; class Bacilli; order Lactobacillales; family Lactobacillaceae; genus Lentilactobacillus; species Lentilactobacillus dabitei. The sequence goes on along the minus strand of NZ_JAHPPD010000001.1, from coordinate 75,722 downwards.
TAAGCAGCAGGTGGATCGATTGTTGGAAAATCGGGTCAAGTTGTCAATTCCGGAGTACGAAAAAATGTATCAATCGGGGCTGCCGCTGTCTGCTGGCGAAATGACTTTTGATATTGCTTCTGATCAAAGTCGATTCGTGCTTCGTGGTAGGCACAACGACCAACTGGAATACATGGATACAAAAAAGTCGGGACAAAACGCTTAGCTTTGTCCCGACCAATAAGTGGTTATTAGTTTTATGAGATATCACTGCGATAAAGACTCACAACTTTCCCCAAAATTGTGACCTTCGTTAAAATAATTGGTGCCATTGTGTCATTTTCCGGTTGCAGACGGTAGTGATCGCTTTCTTTAAAGAATCGTTTACAAGTCGCTTCATTCTCATCCGTCATGGCAATGACGATATCACCGTTGTCCGCGGACGATTGTTTGCGGACAACCACGTAATCGCCATTAAGGATCCCAGCGTTAATCATGGATTCACCACGAATTTGTAACATAAAGAGGGGCTGATCACTGTGGGCAAGTGCAGGGGGTAACGGGAAATAATCCGTTGCTTCCTGAACAGCTAAAATGGGTTCACCGGCAGTGACGGTTCCTAAAACTGGGATTTGCTTTTGTTCTGGGGCAATGCCCAGAGTATCGAGACCGGCAGTTGTTACTTCCAACGCCCTGGGCTTTGAAGGATCTTTAACGATGTAGCCTTTGCGTTCAAGTCGGGAGATGTGACCGTGGACAGTAGATGTTGACGATAGATGGACAGCTTCACCGATTTCCCGAACCGTGGGCGGATAACCTTTTTCGTTAACTTTTTCCCAGATATAGTGTAAAATTTGGTATTGTTTACTTTCGGGATTCTTAGTCATATTGACACCTCGTAGGTTCTTTAATTATTGGTTTAATCGTATCATAACCCTATGAATTTTTCAAACACACGTTCGCATATTTTAATAAAAAACGGTATAATCTAAAATTGGAGGAATGTTTATGAACGAAGACGAAAAGAAAAAATTGCAATCTAAAATCGGTGACAGCGTTTTAAAAGAAATTATTCCACGAATCAATGAACTGGCTCATAAGGCTAAAAAGGAAGGCTTAACTGAATTGGAAAAAGTTGAGCAGGCCGAGCTTCGAAAAAAATATGTTGCCCGTTTTAGAGATAATTTTAAGAAGCAGATTGAAATGATGAAGATTTACGATAAAGATGGCAAAGAGGTCACCTCAAAGAAAGTTCGAAAGATCCAAAAGGATAAGAATCTTCGAGACGACTAGTTACGATCAACTAAATGGCCATTTTGTGGATTAGGTCTTTAATTGTTGTTGATTATTGTGTAGAATTATTAAATGAGATTATAAAGGAGGCCTTGTCTTGGCAACTTGGATTTGGATATTGATCGTTGTGTTGGCTTTGATCTTAGGTTTAGTTGGTGGTTTTTACGGTGCTCGAAGATATATGGAAAAGTACCTCAAAGAAAATCCACCATTTAACGAAGATCAATTGCGACAAATGATGCTGCAAATGGGTCAAAAACCTTCACAGAAGAAATTGAATCAAATGATGCACTCAATGCAGAATCAAACCAGCAAGAAGTAGTGGTTTGTCTGTGTAAAAACTAAGCCCTGACAAGAATTAGATGTCAGGACTTTTTTGATAGGCACTATTCGCTTGATTTCTTACTGTCAATTTCCTTCACTTTTTTTGAGACGTCGACATACTTGAACGCCGGATCGACCGCATAGTCAAGGGCATCAAAGGCGCTTTGCATCTGTTGCTCAACTTGCTTTTGGGCTTCATCATCAAGCTTGGCTTTTCGATCCAAATAAATTGGCTCCCCAAACGCAATTTTTACAGGTTTCCGGGCGAACAACCGTTTAAAAGTCAACGGTCCCTGATAAATAACCGGAACGAGGGGAACGTTGGCTAATTTCGCAATTAATGCTGCTCCGCCCTTAAGTTGCTCTGAATGACGGGTTCCTGATGGAAATAAAATCAGTGATAAATCAGTCTTGCGTAGTCTTTTAACGGGGGTTTTGATAGCTGACGGTCCAGGATTATCCCGGTCCACTGCAAATGCATTTGCGTGAACTAAAATAAACTTCAAAATTGGATTTTTAAATAGTTCTTTTTTCGCCATAAAAGTAAACTTTTTAGGGCTGGCAGCCAAGGCAAAATAGATTGGATCAAACCAAGTCCGATGGGGTCCCACCAAGATAAAGTTTCCCTTTGGTAATCGCTCCGTGTGTAAATAATGAGCATTTCCATTAATCAAAAATACCAGGAAACGAACAATTATTCTGGCAAATGAATAAAACAATTCCATTTCCTTCTTTCATAATCTGATAGAATAATATTAACGTAAACTAGAAGTGTTTGGCAAACTAAAATGTGAAGGAATAATAATGATGCAGGTTAAATTACGAGCTGACGAGCGGATTGATCGCTTATACAGCAAGGACATTTCGATTATTCAAAGCCCAGAAGTCTTTTCCTTTTCTCTTGACGCGGTGTTGCTGGCGGACTTTGCAAAAGTGAGCGGCAAAAGGATCAAAGAGGTGGTGGATCTTTGTGCCGGCAATGGGGCAGTTGGCCTTTTTTTGAGTGAAGCGACAACTGCTCACATCACGATGATTGAAATCCAGCAGCGATTGGCAGATATGGCTAAACGGAGTGTTTTACTCAATGATCTTGAAGGGAAGATTACTGTTGTCAACGATGATTTGAGGAATGCCACGAACTATGTCAAAAAGGATTCTGTAGATGTTGTGGTTTGTAACCCGCCTTATTTTGTTAATTATGATACCAGTGAAAAGAACCCAAACACGTATCTTGCGATTGCTCGCCATGAACTGACCATAACTTTGGATCAGATTGTGGCGGTTGCGGCCGGCTTGCTTAAGATGAATGCCAAGCTTTTTATGGTATACCGACCCGATCGGTTAACTGATCTGTTTTTCAGCCTTCGTTCAAATCGATTAGAGCCTAAAGTGGTTCAACTTGTTAGGCCCAGAAATGGGAGTGATGCCAACATGGTTTTGGTTGAGGCAATTAAGGATGGCAAACCAAATGGCTTAAAGATTAAGCCTGATGTGATTACTTATGATGGGGATGCCTACACACCTCAAGTAAAGAAGATGCTTTATGGAACAAACAAATAGTTTTTATATGTATGTATTATTATGCAGCGATGGAAGCTTGTATACGGGGTTTAGTACCGATGTTCAACGCCGATTCAAACAGCATCAAGCTGGTAAAGGCGCAAAGTACACTCGTTCTCATTTTCCTGAAAAGATCTTGTTTACAAAAGCTTTTCAAAATGAGCATGACGCTCTTAGCGCCGAGTATCAATTTAAACACTTAACGAGAAAGCGAAAGATTGATTACTTGACATCCCATGGTGTTCAGGCACGTTAAAGCCCTTTGTGTCGGCTCTGGCGGTGATAATTGTTCGGCTGGGTGGTATAATGAAATCACTTTATGAGGAGGTCGTATCCATGAAAATTATTGCGTATGGCATTCGTGCCGATGAAAAGCCTTTTTTAGACAAGTGGTCAGAAGGAAATCCAACAGTTGAGGTGGCGTCCACTGCTGAATTGCTTGATGAAAACACGGTTGATCAGGCAAAGGGTGCAGATGGCGTGGTTACATATCAGCAGAAGCCTTACACAGCGTCTGTCTTGGACAAGTTGGGCAGCTTTGGAATCAAGTATTTGTCGTTGAGAAACGTGGGTGTTGACAACGTTGATGCCACCGCTGCAAAACGAAATGGTATTCAAGTGACCAACGTGCCTGCCTATTCCCCACAAGCCATCGCAGAATTTACTGTGACTCAACTTATGCGATTACTGCGAAGGACACCAACTTTTGACAATAAAATGGCTAATGGCGATCTTCGCTGGGCACCAGATATTGCTGAAGAGTTAAACCAAATGACGGTCGGTGTCTATGCAACTGGTCGAATTGGCAGGGCAGCCATTCAAATTTATCAAGGCTTTGGCGCTAAAGTGATTGCTTATGATATTTACCATAATCCGCAATTGGAAAAAGAGGGAATTTACGTCGAAACCCCCGATGAACTGTATGCAAAAGCTGACGTTATCTCTCTTCATGCTCCTGCCACCAAGGAAAATGAACATATGCTTAATGATGAGGCATTTGCCAAAATGAAAGATGGGGTTTACATTCTTAATCCTGCGCGTGGTATTTTGGTTGATACGGATGCGTTAATTAAAGCACTGGATTCCGGTAAGGTTGCTAGTGCCGCGTTGGATACTTACGAAGATGAAGTGGGTGTTTTCAATAATAATTTTGGCAGTTTTGATAAGATTCCGGATGACCGTTTGAAGAACTTGATGAAGCGGGAAAATGTGCTTGTCAGCCCACACATTGCTTTTTACACCAAACGAGCAGTTCGCAACATGGTTTATTATGCAATGGACGCTAACAAGTCATTGATCGAAACGGGTCAATCAGATAAGTTAGTTGAACTGTAATTAGTGGCATTCACCTGTCTCGGTGCTGTATATCAAAAAAGTGGACGCTTGACTTTAGATCCTCAGTTACAGGATTGTAAAGTTAAGCGTCCACTTTGGTTATCATGAGCGTTGGCGTTAATCAACTTGGGCAGCCAAGTCTAATAGTAAATCTCGCAGCTCCGCGGGATTTCTGACTGTTTGATCCGGAATAATGTTCGGATCGCTGATTGTACTGTTGTGATTATTGTACCAAACTGTTTGCCAGCCAGCTTTCTTTGCAGGAACGATATCGTCAAAGTAAGAACTACCGACATAAATCATTTCGTTTCCCCGCAGGTTGAATTTGCGGTTCATAAGGGTAAAAATCATCGGATCAGGTTTCTTGGCTTTGGCATCCTCGGAAGTGATAATTTGTTCTCTGGTAAACCAGTGATGCAGTTTGAGCTTCATTATTTTAGCAAGTTGAATTTCATTTGAGCCATTCGTAATAATCCCTAATTTAAACTTTGTAACGAGGGTATTAAACATAGTCGTTAGGCCGTCGAAGAGTTGGATACCGTTACTGAATTCTTCAAATGCCGACAGAAAATCAGCTGCGGCCGACTGGGTGAGACCTGGGAGACCAAACTTTTTAAAAGTATGGTGTAAGCAATGGAAGTTAATTTCTGCTCTTGATAGTTTCATGTCTGAATCGGAATTTAATTTGGCAACCACTAGCTGTTCTTGGCGAATATAGTTAGAAAAGATTTGATCCATTTCATCAGCTGAGACAGTCAGCTCAAAAAGTCTTCGGAATGCCCTCTCGAAAGGCTGTTGCTGGTCGTATAGTGTATCGTCAACGTCGAAAACGATGGCTTTAATCATGTAATTTCCTCCTTGTCACGAGTTTCAATTCTAACACGTTTTACTTAAATTTAACAATTTACATCACAAATTGGTGACAAACTACAGTTAATGCTTGCGCTGGCGGGCAATATCTTATATACTTTTAAAGGTGTTTTAAATACACACCTGACGTGATGCTTTGAGTAGTGCCTATTCTGGTTCTTGAAGCAGCAGATCGTTGGGGAGGAAAAACTATATGGAGGCTATATTATGTCTGTTATTTCTATGAAACAATTGTTGGAAGCAGGTGTCCACTTCGGTCACCAAACTCGTCGTTGGAATCCAAAGATGAAGCAATATATCTTTACTGAACGTAATGGTATTTATATCATTGACTTACAAAAAACCGTTAAGTTAATTGACGTTGCTTATAATTTCATGAAGGAAGAAGCCGCAAAAGGTGCCGTTGTTCTCTTCGTTGGAACTAAGAAGCAAGCTCAAGATTCTATCGCAGAAGAAGCAAAACGCGCTGGCCAATACTACGTTAACAATCGTTGGCTTGGTGGTACATTAACCAATTGGGAAACTATCCAATCACGGGTTAAACGTTTGAAGGACCTTAAGAAGATGGCGACTGATGGTACATTCGACATCCTTCCTAAGAAGGAAGTTTCACTTTTGATTAAGCAACAAGACAAGTTGGAACGATTCTTAGGCGGAATTGAAGATATGCCAAAGATTCCTGATGTTATCTTTATTGTTGATCCTCGTAAAGAACAAATTGCTGTTCACGAAGCAATGAAGTTGAATATTCCAATCGTTGCGATGGTTGATACCAACACTGATCCAGATCAAATCGATGTTGTCATTCCATCAAACGATGACGCAATCCGTGCCGTTCGTCTGATCACTTCAACAATGGCAGATGCCATTATTGAAGGCCGTCAAGGTGAAGATGACGTTAACGAAAAGACTTTCGAAGGTAAAGATGCTGATAAGAAAGACAAAAAAGAAGATTCAATTGAAGATATTGCCAATGCTGTTGAAGGCGACAATTCAAAAAAGTAATTAATTAAGCACTAGGCTGACCCTATCGCTGTGGACCAATTTGGCCTTGGTGTAGGGCCAGTTTTTATTAACATTAAAAGGGAGGCCATTATAATGGCAAAAATTTCCGCATCTCAAGTTATGGATTTACGAAAGAAAACCGGCGTTGGTATGATGGACGCAAAGAAAGCTTTAGTTGCTACTGAAGGCGATTTTGACAAGGCGATCGAAGTACTCCGTGAAAAAGGCGTTGCCAAAGCTGAAAAAAAGAGCGGCAGAGTTGCTGCTAATGGGTTAACCACGATTGCTGTTAAAGACAATACGGCCGCAATTGTTGAGATTAATTCTGAAACTGACTTTGTTGCCACTAGTGATCCTTTCAAGGCACTTGTGAGTCGGGTAAGTGACGCAATCGTTGCCAACAAGCCTGCTGACGTTGATGCTGCCCTCGCATTAAAGACCGACAAGGGGACTGTTAAAGATGATTTAATCGAAACAACGCAAGTCACTGGCGAAAAAGTGACCTTACGTCGTTTTGCGATTCTTGATAAGAATGATGATGAAGTATTTGGTTCATACTTGCATAATGGTGGCTTGATCGGGGCCCTTGTTCAATTAAAGGGTGCTGATGAAGAAACTGCTAAGGACGTTGCAATGCATGTTGCTGCAACTAATCCCGAGTTCTTAAACAAAGATGAAGTGCCAGCCGATCGGTTAGCTCATGAAAAAGAAGTCTTAACTCAAGAAGCATTGAACGAAGGTAAGCCTGAAAAGATTGTTGAAAAAATGGTTGAAGGCCGACTTCACAAGTTCTTGGCAGAAATCTGCTTAGAGGATCAAGAATTCGTTAAGGATCCAGACCAAACTGTTTCCCAATACGTTGCTTCAAAGAATGGCTCAATTGTCAAATTCGTCCGTTACGAAGTTGGCGAAGGCATCGAAAAGAAACAAGAGAGCTTTGAAGACGAAGTTCGTGATCAATTAAATAACTAATAATGACATTAAGCCGGCCAGAACATCTTGTTTTGAACCGGTTTTTTTCTGCGTTAAGCTAATTTTTCATCGGATTTTCAAACTGTTGGGTACCTTTATTGGATTTTGATAAGAATAAATGCTAAGAATTCCTGAAAATGCCAGTTTTCTTGTTGCTGACTTCTTTAGTATGCTAAAATTGATTGTAATGATTAACTATGGGAGGCACCTAGATGTCTAAAGTAAAGTATAACCGAATTATTTTAAAATTAAGCGGCGAGGCATTAGCTGGCGAGCGGGGTTTTGGAATTAATCCACCCGTTATTAAAAATGTCGCCCAGGAAGTCAAAGATATATTTGATCTTGGCGTTCAAATTGGAATCGTTGTCGGCGGTGGTAATATGTGGCGTGGAGAAGCCGGTGCCGAGATGGGGATGGAACGGGCCCAAGCCGATTACATCGGAATGTTAGGAACGACCATGAATGGTCTTGCACTTCAAGACAACCTTGAATCATTAGGTGTTCCTACCCGGGTTCAAACGTCAATTGAAATGCGCCAAATTGCTGAACCATACATTCGCCGAAAAGCAATCCGCCACCTCGAAAAGGGTCGGGTGGTGATATTTGCTGCTGGTACCGGTAATCCTTATTTTTCAACTGATACAACTGCTGCCCTTAGAGCTGCAGAAATCGGTGCTGATGCAATTTTGATGGCCAAAAATGGCGTTGATGGTATTTATTCTGCCGATCCACGAAAGAATAAAAACGCCGTTAAATTTCAAACTTTAACCTATATGGATATACTAGAAAAGGGATTGAAAGTGATTGATTCCACGGCTAGTTCACTTTCAATGGACAATCATATTCCGTTAGTTGTTTTCAACCTTAATAACCCTGGAAATATTCGCAAAGTGGTCATTGGTGAAAACATCGGAACGACTGTGAAGGAGAAATAGATATGGCAGATTCGCAAACAGTATTAAATCAAGCAAAACAAAAGATGAAGAAAGCCCAAGAAGTTCTTGAACGTGAACTTGGTAAAATCCGGGCAGGAAGTGCTAACGCCAGCCTGTTAAATGGTGTGATGGTCAATTATTATGGTGCACCAACACCACTGAACCAGATTGCATCAATTACAATTCCCGAAGCACGTGTTATACTAATTACTCCTTACGATAAATCTGCATTGGAGGACATCGAAAAGGGAATCTATGAAGCCGATTTGGGCATTAATCCAGCTAATGATGGGACAGCAATTCGGTTGGCGGTGCCAGCGTTAACTGAAGATCGTCGAAAAGAGGTTGCCAAGCAAGTTAAAGCAACTGGCGAGGAAAGTAAGGTTGCCATCCGAAACGTCCGCCGTGAGGCAATGGATAGCTTGAAGAAGAGTAATAAGAATGAGGACATCACGGACGATGAATTACACCGTTTCGAAGATCAAGTTCAAAAACTAACTGATTCTAATATTAAAAGTCTTGAAAAAATCGTTTCTGATAAAGAAGACGAAGTCATTAACGGTTAGAAAGAAGGATATGAACATGGCAGAAAACAATTCAGGTAACAAAGACGATGAAGTTGCAGTAGTTCCTGGAACTGACGAATTTGGCAAAATGCTTTTTAAATTGAACCAACCAGTAACTCCCGACAATCTTTCTGTGTTGGACTACAATGGCGGTCACCTACAACCAGTTCAAGATGATCTATATGCAATGCCAGCATACGTTACTGACGATTTCAACTTATTCTTCATCGTTTCTCAACTGGTTGAAGAAGACTGGGTCATTGCATTCTCAAATGCAACAATCGAAAAGGGAAATGAAATTACCGACTTGTCAGAACCAATGACGACCGGTAAGGGGCTCAACATGTTAGGTCAAAAGAGCCCTGAAGATGCTAACAACTTGCTTAAATATTTCAATACCTTAGCTGATGCCAAACGTGGCGAATGGCGAATGGTTGAACGTCCAGATGGTGCAACAAACTAACAATTGAGTGCATTTTGGGATGAGTTCTTCTCATCCTTTATTTTTGCCCTCAACCAAATTTAGGAGCGTGCCATGTCCAAGCAAATCAATCAAAACAAGTTAATAGTAGATCCTAGCCGAATTCCCAACCACGTCGCCATCATCATGGACGGAAATGGTCGTTGGGCTCAAAAACGTCATTTACCACGAATTGCAGGTCATAAACAGGGGATGGAAACCGTTAAAACTGTTACCAAGGCTGCCAGTAAGCTGGGAGTGAAGGTGTTAACACTCTATGCGTTTTCAACCGAAAACTGGAAACGCCCAACTGATGAAGTCAGTTTCTTAATGGGCTTACCAGTTAAATTTTTCAATAACTTTATTCCTGAGCTGATTGAAAATAATGTTCAAGTCAAGGTGATGGGACTGACTGACCAATTACCACCCAAGACCCAGCAAGCAGTTCGGAATGCAATTGCGGATACTAGTCAGTGCACTGGCATGATCTTGAATTTTGCTTTAAACTATGGGAGTCGTTTAGATATTAAACTGGCGGTTCAACAAATTGCCAGTGAGGCGAAGGCCGGTAAAGTTGATCCTCAGAAAATTGATGATGCGATGATTTCGAATCATTTAATGACCGGTTTTTTGGGAGACTTTCAGGATCCGGATTTACTGATCAGAACGAGTGGAGAGGAACGGATTTCCAACTTTCTTCTCTGGCAAATCGCCTATAGTGAACTAGTTTTTACAGATACGTTATGGCCGGATTTTGATGGGGTAAACCTTAGTCAAATGATTGAGGAGTATCAGCAACGAGATCGCCGTTTTGGTGGCCTCAATAATAGTAAATAGGAGCGAACAGTTGTGAGACAACGGGTAATAACAGCAGTAGTTGCGTTAATCATTTTTATTCCAATTATCATATTGGGCGGCGTGTGGGTTGATATCGCTGCAATGGCATTAGGGGTTGTGGCAGTTTCTGAAGTCCTAATCATGAAGAAGCGAATTCTGGTTTCTGCCGAGTCAATTATTGCTTATTTAGGTGTCAGTGTGCTGATCCTGCCGGACAGTTGGACAGCAATTTTACCTGCCAAGGTAGAACAGAACTTCGTTTTTTTCTTGTTTGTGTTGATGCTGTTGTTATTGACCGTCTTCAGCAAAAACTTATTCACGTTCGATGATGCTGGTGTGATCGCATTGGGCATGCTCTATGTCGGAATGGGCTTCCATTACTTTATTCTGGCCCGAGCCGTTTCGTTGACTGTCCTCTTGTATGCTTTATTTATCGTTTGGTCGACTGATAGTGGTGCCTATATTTTTGGCCGAATGTTTGGCAAACACAAATTGGCGCCGAGAATCAGTCCCAACAAAACGTGGGAAGGCTCAATTTATGGATCGATTGCCGCGACAATTATCTGTTCAATTTACATTTACTTTTTCCCGATTTCTGGATATTCACTATTGCAAATGATTATCATCACAATTCTCCTTTCAATTGCGGGTCAATTTGGTGATTTGATTGAATCTGCACTCAAGCGCTATTATGGGGTGAAAGATTCTGGTAAAATACTTCCAGGGCATGGTGGGATTTTAGACCGCTTTGACAGCCTATTGTTTGTCCTGCCAATGCTTCATTTAGTCGGAATCATTTAGTTTTTAGGAGGAAAGAGTCACTTGATAACTACAATTATTGTCTTCATAATCGTTTTTGGTATTCTGGTGATCTTTCACGAGTTTGGCCATTTTATTACTGCTAAGCGCTCGGGAATTCTTGTTCGAGAGTTTTCGGTTGGAATGGGGCCAAAAGTGTTCTACTACCGAAAAAACAGCACAACGTTTACGTTGAGATTGTTGCCACTTGGCGGTTATGTCCGCATGGCCGGCGAGGGCGATGATGGTGAAGAGGAATTAAAGCCTGGAACTCCAGTCACACTTCAATTGAATGATCAAGGGGTCGTCACATCCATTAATACCAGTAACAAGCATTCCTTGTTTCAAGGAATCCCATTGACCGTTACTAATACTGATTTAGACACTGGGTTGTATATTAAAGGATACGAAAATGGGGACGAGTCGCAAGTGAAGTCCTATCTTGTTGATCATGACGCGACAATTATTGAAACGGATGGCACCGAGCTTCAAATTGCCCCGCGGGATGTTCAATTCCAATCTGCAACTTTACCAAAGCGAATGCTCACGAATGTTGCCGGAGTCTTTAATAACTTTATTTTGGCGATTTTGGTTTATACCATTCTTGGTTTTGTTCAAGGTGGGGTTGCCTCAAACAGTAATAAAGTCAACGTGATGCCAAATGATTCAGTTGCGCGGGATGCGGGAATGAAATCAGGCGATCGGGTCGTGTCGATTGATGGACACAAAACGACTGATTGGCAAGCGATGGCTGTCCAAATTAGTGCGAATCCAAACAAAAAAATTTCAGTTATTGTCAATCGTGATGGCCAGAATAAGTCCCTTTCAATGAAACCCAAAGCCCAAACCCTCAACGGCAAGAAGAGTGGTTTCATTGGGGTTACCCAGTCCATGGACACCAGTTTTAAAGCAAAAATCCTATCTGGCTTCACGAAAACCTGGTCGATGGGTAAAACTTTGCTGGGGGCGCTTTGGTCTATGGTGAGTGGTCATTTTAGTTTGAATGATCTTGGTGGTCCGGTTGCAATTTTCGCAACTACTTCTACGGCCGCTTCCATGGGATTGAGTGGCGTCTTGAATTTCTTGGCGTTCCTCTCTCTCAACTTGGCGATTATTAATCTCATTCCAATTCCAGGTTTAGATGGTGGTAAGTTAGTTCTGAACATCATCGAGGCTATTCGTCGCAAACCTGTTTCTCAGACAACCGAAACAGTTGTGACCTTGATTGGGTTTGCATTTTTAATGTTACTCATGATTCTCGTAACTTGGAATGATATCGAGCGTTACTTCTTACATTAATTAACAATTAGAATTTAAAGGAGATCTTTTTTCGATGAAGCAATCACAAATTTTGGTGCCAACCCTCAAAGAAACCCCAAGTGGTGCAGAGGCCCTGAGCCACAGAATGTTGGTTCGGGCTGGCTATATTCGTCAAGTTTCAGCTGGAATGTATGCCTACTTGCCACTTGCCTACCGCGTATTGACCAAGATCGAAACGATCGTTCGTGAGGAGATGGAAAAAACATCTGCCCACGAAATGCTGATGCCTGATATTTTACCGGCTGACCTTTGGAAAGAGTCCGGTCGTTATGATACATATGGGCCTGAACTTTTTAAGTTCAAGAACCGTCATGATACCGATTTTATTTTAGGCCCAACGCATGAGGAAACATTCACTGCGCTTATTCGTGATTCAATTAAATCGTATAAGCAGTTACCACTGATTCTTTACCAAATTCAGAATAAATATCGGGATGAAAACCGGCCTCGTTATGGGTTGCTCCGCAGCCGGGAATTTATTATGAAGGACGCATATTCTTTTGCCACTAACGAAGAGGACTTGGACAAGGCTTATCAGGCAATGGAAAAAGCCTATCGGACGGTTTTTGATCGAATTGGCTTGAAATACCGGGTCATTATTGGCGATGGTGGTGCAATGGGGGGGTCTGATTCCAAGGAATTCTCCGCAATGGCAGCTGTGGGTGAGGATACGATTGTTTATTCGGACAAGAGCGATTACTTTGCCAACCTCGAAATGGCAAAGTCTAAAGTGGATGCGACCCCAGATACCGATGCTGAAGAAGCAATCAAGAAGGTTGGAACCCCCAACGCTAAAACCATTCAAGAAGTTGCCGACTTTTTGAATGTGCCTGAAACCAAAACAATCAAGTCGATGTTGTATATTGCGGACGAAAAACCGGTTATGGTGCTCGTTCGTGGCGATTATGATGTGAATGAGGTTAAGGTTAAAAATTATCTCAAGGCTGATTTTCTTGATTTGGCGACTGACGAACAAGCTCAGAAATATCTCGGAGCAGACTTTGGCTCGTTGGGACCAGTTGGAGTGAGCGAAGACATCAAAATTCTCGCTGATCAACGGGTCGCCAACATGAAAAATGCCGTGGTTGGCGCTGACGAAGATGGCTATCATTACGTCAATGCCAATTCTGACCGTGATTTTCGGATCGACGAAGTGGACGATTTTGTCACCATCAAGGAAGGCGAACTGTCACCTGATGGCAAGGGTAAGCTGAAATTCACTCGGGGAATCGAAATCGGCCATATCTTTAAACTTGGTACAAGGTATTCAAAGAGTCTCAAAGCCAATGTTTTGGATGAAAATGGCAGGGCTGTCCCAGTTATCATGGGATCATATGGGATTGGAATCAGTCGTTTATTATCAGCAATCTCTGAACAAAACGCTGATGAAAACGGGCTGGTTTGGCCAGTTGCTGTGGCCCCATACGTGGTTCACGTTATTCCAATTAACGCTAAAAAGCAGGTTCAGATGGATTTGGCCAACCAGATTGAGAATCAATTAACCAAGAATGGCCTTGAAGTCTTGGTTGATGACCGTAAAGAACGGGCTGGTGTTAAATTTGCTGACTCTGATTTGATGGGAATTCCGTTGAGAATCACCATTGGTAAAAAAGCTGAAGATGGGATTGTCGAAATTAAAATTCGTAAAAGTGGCGAAACTGTTGAAAGCAAGGTCGAAGAATTAAGTGATACAATAAAAATATTGTTGAAGAATCTTGACTAATCTCGTATATACCTTCTAGTATGTAACTGATTGTCATCAGTTCAATTTGAGGAGGCTGGGGCAAAGCTGTGTTTTGTCCTTGGTCTTCTCTTTTATTTGAGGAAGTTTGACTGTTTGATTGCTAAATTGTGATTTTGGGCGACTACTTTCTGTCATTAAGTATTAGCAACAGGACAAAAAGTCTTTTCTATTGCTGATATTTTAGAAGACAATCGTCTTTTTCACCACTTATAGGAGGACCTGCCGTGAGTTTGGATCGGAACGCATTATTTGATAAATTATTACAACAACTTCAATGGTCGCAAGCCGGCCAAATGCCGTACTTCGACGGTGCCAAAATTGATCATTTGGAAGTCCATCAGAAAAGTAATCGTTGGCAGTTTGACATCACAACGCCCCGAATTCTACCATTTGAAGTCTTCACAGATTTCAATGCCCGCCTTAAGTCCGCGTTCGACGAGATTGCCCAGGTATCACTTAATATTTCAGCGGCCAACAACAATTTCAATGAACAACTGCTTCGGCAATATTGGCAGTGGGTCGTGGTTAACAGTGGAGTCACTTCGCCTTTAATCAAGGAATTGTGTGAAGATAAATATCCTTCAATTGTTGATTCGAGAATTGAATTCATTGCCGAAAATGACATTGTCAAGGATTTCATGACCAATACTGCCTTAGGACCAATCGAAGAAATGTACCAACAGGCTGGTTTTCCCGACTTTACAATTCATACAATCGTTGATGAAAGCTTGTCTCAACAGAATATTCAGGCATTCAAGAAGAAAAATGAGGCGGCTAATGCTGAGTTGGTCAAAAAAGCCAACGAAGCCATTCAAAAAACCAATGCCGCTAAACCAAAACATGGTGGTTCAGCCAAAAGTTTAATTGGCCGAAAAATCAAGGATGATTTGCCGGTCACCCAGTTGGAAGAGATTACCGAAGAAGAGCGGTCCATTGTTGTTTCCGGATATGTCTTTAACAAAGAAATTCGGGAATTGCGCTCTGGTCGTCAGTTACTAATGCTAAAAATAACTGATTATACCTCTTCTATTCAGGTGAAGAAGTTCTCTAATAAGGGTGAAGAAGCCTTGTTTGAAGGGGTTAACGAAGGCGATTGGGTCAAAGTCCGTGGGAATGTTCAAGAAGACAATTATTCTCATGAGTTAACCCTTAATGCCTATGACATTAATCCTGTCAAAACGGTTTCCCGTCAAGACAGTGCGCCTGATGATAAAAAGCGAGTTGAACTTCATCTCCACACCTCAATGAGTCAAATGGATGCGACAAACAACATCGCTGATTTTACCAAGCAGTCTAAAAAATGGGGGCACAAAGCCATCGCAATCACGGATCATGCCGCGGTGCAAGGATTCCCAGATGCCTTTCATGCTGCCGAAAAAAATGATATTAAAATGCTTTATGGCGTTGAAATTAACTTGGTTGATGATGGTGTCCCGATTACTTACAATGATCAGCATATTCCGTTACTTGATGCAACGTACGTTATTTTTGATACCGAAACAACGGGATTGTCTGCCATGTATGACCGGGTCATTGAATTATCAGCTGTTAAAATGAAAAATAGTAATGTGATCGATCAATTTGAAGAGTTCATCGATCCCGGTTTTCATCTTTCGGAACAGACGACAAACTTGACGTCAATTACCGATGAAATGGTCCACGGTTCTAAATCCGAAGAAGAAGTTTTCAAATTATTTAGAGAATTTTGTGGCGATGCAATTGTTGTCGGCCATAACGTTACTTTTGATATGGGCTTTATGAATAAAGGCTATGTTCGCCATGGCATGCACGAAATGGCCAATCCTATCATCGATACGCTGACACTTGCCCGATTCTTGTACCCTAACCTGCGGGGTTATCGGTTAAACACTTTAGCAAAGAAATTTGATGTCAGCTTGGAGCACCACCATAGAGCAATCTATGATGCTGAAACCACTGGTCACTTGAACTATCTCTTTTTAAAAGATGCGGAAAAGCGTTATGGGATTGTTTATCATGACCAATTGAATGAGCATATGACGGATAATGACGCCTATCGTCACGCGCGCCCGTCCCACGCAATTTTGCTTGCCCAAACTCAAGCTGGATTGAAGAATATGTTTAAGATTGTTTCACTTTCCAACGTTCAATATTTCCACCGGGTCCCCCGGGTTCCTCGGAGCCAACTTGAGAAATATCGTGACGGCATTATCGTAGGATCTGCCTGTTCATCAGGGGAAGTTTTCACTGCGATGATGCAAAAAGGGATGGATGAAGCTCGCCAAAAGGCCCGATTCTATGATTATCTTGAAGTTCAGCCAAGACGGGCTTATGCACCACTGATCGAATCTAGATTGATTGCTGATGAAGATAACTTAGAGGAAATTATTTCTAACATTGTGAAACTTGGCGATGAACTGGGTAAACCAGTGGTTGCTACCGGAGATGTCCACTATCTCAACCCGCAGGACTATATTTATCGAAAAATTCTGATTAATTCTCAAGGTGGCGCCAATCCACTGAATCGCCAGGAGCTGCCTGATTTGCATTTCTTGACGACCGACGAAATGCTAGGTGATTTTGGCTTTCTTGGTGCGGACAAGGCTGAAGAAATCGTTGTCACCAACACAAATAAAATTGCCGACGAGATTGATGATGTCCATCCATTAAAAGATAAGCTCTACACGCCTCGAATGGAGGGTGCCGAAGACGAGATTAAAACCCGGACCATGAATACTGCTCACGAGTGGTATGGTGATCCGTTGCCTAAAATTGTGTCTGATCGTTTGGATAAAGAGCTGAAAAGTATCATCGGCAACGGATTTTCCGTTATTTATTTAATTGCTCAACGACTGGTTGCCAAAAGTAACAAAGATGGGTATTTGGTTGGGTCACGAGGATCTGTTGGTTCAAGTCTGGTGGCGACACTGACAGGAATTACCGAAGTAAATCCATTGCAACCCCATTATCGTTGCCCAAATTGTCGCCACACAGAGTTCTTCACAAAGGGCGAATATAGTTCAGGCTATGATTTACCTCGGAAAAAGTGTCCAGAATGCGGCACCCTAATGATTGGCGATGGCCACAATATTCCGTTTGAAACTTTCTTGGGATTCACAGGAAATAAGGTTCCAGATATTGATTTGAATTTCTCTGGTGACTATCAACCAATCGCTCATAATTATACTAAGGTGCTGTTCGGTGAGAAGAACGTATTCCGTGCCGGAACGATCGGGACGGTCGCTGATAAGACTGCTTATGGATACGTGAAGGCCTATGAGCGGGACAAGGGTAAAGTTTACCGTCAAGCTGAAGAAGATCGGCTTGCAAAAGGCGCCACCGGGGTTAAGCGGACAACTGGGCAACATCCGGCTGGGATTATCGTTGTGCCGGATTATATGGATATTTACGACTTTACGCCCATCCAATATCCCGCTGATGACCAAGATGCTGCATGGAAAACGACCCACTTTGATTTCCATTCGATTCATGACAATATTTTAAAAATCGATATTCTGGGTCATGATGATCCGACGATGATTCGAATGCTTCAAGATTTATCTGGCATTAATCCAAAAACAATTCCAATGGATGATCCTGGCGTCATGTCAATCTTTTCAAGTCCTAAGGTATTGGGCGTAACCGAGGACCAGATCCAATCCAAGACTGGAACGCTGGGAGTGCCGGAATTTGGGACGCGGTTTGTTCGGGGGATGCTTGAACAAACTCATCCAAGTAATTATTCAGAGTTGCTTCAAATTTCTGGTTTGTCTCACGGGACTGACGTGTGGATGGGCAATGCCGATGAATTGATCAAGAACGGGACGGCAACGATTGCCAATGTGATCGGCTGCCGGGATAACATTATGACTGATTTGATTAATTGGGGCCTGGATTCTGAATTATCCTTCCAGATCATGGAAAGCGTTCGTCATGGCCGGGGAATTCCAGATGATTGGCAAGCTGAAATGAAGAAAGCCAAAATTCCCGACTGGTATATCCAATCCTGCCTAAAGATCAAGTACATGTTCCCACGAGCCCATGCGGCTGCTTACATTCTAATGGCGCTTCGAATTGCTTACTTCAAAGTCTATTTCCCAATGATTTACTATGCTGCCTACTTCTCAGTTCGGGCTGATGACTTCGACATTGTTTCGATGTGCCGTGGTAAAGAAGCTGTTAAGAATGCAATGCGGCAGATTAATGATAAAGGGATGGAAGCTTCGACCAAGGAAAAGAATTTGTTAACGGTTCTGGAACTTGCAAATGAGATGCTTGAACGTGGATACCAATTTCAGATGGTTGATCTAAGCAAATCGGATGCCAGCCAGTGGTTGATTGATGGAGATACGTTAATTGCCCCGTTTAACTCTGTGCCGGGTCTGGGTCTCAACGTAGCCAAGCAGATTGTGGCTGCTCGAGAAGATAAGCCATTCCTGTCTAAGGAAGACTTGTCTAAACGGGGGAAGGTATCCAAAACCTTGATTGACTTTATGACTGAAAATCATGTATTGGATGGTCTTCCTGATGAAAATCAGCTCAGCCTTTTTGATATGATGTAACGTGGTTAATAGTCGTGTTTGTAATATTTTCAGCGATATGTTATACTTAATTTATAAAATAACTTGCAAGGAGTGAGCAGAAATGCTCGCTCTTTTTAATGGATAATTTTTAGGAGGCCTTTTTTTGAGCAATGTTGTTGAAACGGTGAAGCAGGTCGTCAAACCAATTTTAGATGAACATTCATTTTACTTATTCGATGTTGAGTTTGTAAAAGAAAAAGGCGGTTGGTACCTTCGGGTTTATATTGATAAGCCCGGGGGCGTCACCATTGACGATTGTGTTGTCGTGAGTGATGAATTAAGTGAAAAATTAGATGCCCTGGATCCAGATCCGATACCCCAAGCTTATTTCTTGGAAGTATCATCGCCAGGTGCAGAACGGCCGCTTCGTAATGAAGAAGAGCTTAAACAGGCAATAGGCGAGTACATCAATGTGTCACTTTATAAGAATTTAAATGGCAGCAAGTCATTTGAAGGAACACTGACAGCTGTTGATGACGATCAATTGATCATGGAAAACGACAAGTGGGGCAAGAATCCAACTTTGAAAGTTCCCCGTGATTTAGTTGCTAAGGCGCGGTTGGCGATTAAATTTTAGCTAAAGGAGACAATAAAAATGAGTAAAGAACTTTTGGGTGCCCTTTCTGCACTAGAAGAAGAGAAGGGTATCAAGAAAGAGGTTGTGATCGACGCCTTGAAAGCAGCCCTAGTTTCTGCATACAAGCGAAACTACGGTCAGTCTCAGAACGTCGAGGTTGACTTCGATGAAACAAAGGGTGAAATGCACGTCTATTCTGTTAAAACCGTTGTGGAAGACGTTGTGAACGATCAACTTCAAGTGACCTTGGACGACGCCCTTCAAATCAATAAGGGGTACGAACTGGGCGATGAAATAAAGTTTGAGGTGACGCCAAAGAACTTTGGTCGAATTGCCGCTCAGACTGCAAAACAAGTGATCATGCAACGGGTTCGTGAAGCTGAGCGAGAGAACGTCTTTGATGAGTACTCCAAATACATGGACGAATTGGTCACTGGAACCGTTGAACGTCAGGATACGCGTTTTGTATACGTTAACCTGGGTAAAGTGGAAGCCGTTATGGGTGTCAAAGATCAGATGCCAAATGAAGTGTATCGGCCACAGGACCGGATTAAGGTCTATGTAACGAAGGTTGAGAATGCCACCAAAGGCCCACAAGTCTTTGTGAGCCGGACTGCCTCTGGAATGTTAAAACGTTTATTTGAACAAGAAGTCCCAGAGATTTATGATGGTACTGTAGAGGTTGTTTCAATTGCAAGAGAGGCTGGGGATCGGGCTAAAGTAGCTGTTCGCTCGAATAGTTCCGATATCGACCCAGTCGGAACGGCTGTTGGCCCCCGTGGACAACGGGTGCAAACAATTGTGAATGAACTGCACGGCGAAAATATGGATATCGTAGAATGGGATGAAGACGATGCGTCATATATTGCCAATGCTTTAAATCCTGCTGAAGTGGTTGATGTGATCTTCGATGAGGATAATGATCGGGCATGTACGGTCATTGTTCCGGATTATCAGTTATCACTAGCAATTGGTAAGAAGGGTCAAAATGCTCGGTTGGCCGCTAAATTAACTGGATTTAAGATTGATATTAAATCTGAAACAGAAGCCAAAGAATTGATGGACCAGCGCCAAGCTGCAGCTGATGATTCAGATGATCCGGTCGATGATTCAACCGATTCGACCGATGATTCAGTTGACCCATCAAGTGACGAGGATTCTGCAGAAGCATCAGTGACAAATCCAAATGATCCGGATTCTGATCAATCTGATGAAGACTAATTTTTAGGAGGCGATTGTATGAAAAAGCGAAAGATTCCAATGAGAAAAGACATCGTCACTGGAGAAATGGCTCCTAAAAAAGAATTAGTTCGGATTGTCCGAGATTCAGATGGTCAGGTTTCCATTGATGAAACTGGTAAGAAATCCGGTAGAGGTGCTTACATTTCCATCAATGTAGACATTGCGAAGAAGGCCAAGTCAGAGCATACTTTTGAAAAAGTATTTTCCACCAAACTGGATGAAAACTTCTACGATGAACTAATTGCCTACGTTGATCATAAACAGGCTCGAAAAGAGTTGTTTGAGAATGGACAATAAGCAAGCAATTTTAAATTTTATTGGAATTGCCAGAAGAGCCAGCAAAATTGTTTCTGGACAAGATAAATTGTTATCTGAAATTCGAAATGGCAAAGTTCATTTCCTGTTTATCGCTTCAGATACCGGCCAGGCAACTCAAAAAAAATTTACAGATAAGTCTAATTACTATCATGTCCCCGTCAATACCATGTACACTAAAGCAGTGTTGAGTGATGCAATTGGTATGAAACGTACAATCATCGGAATTTCCGATCGGGGTATGGCAAAAAAATTGGTTGAATTAACCGATAACAATAAGGGAGAGTGATGATATGGGGAAAAAGCGGATTTATGAATTAGCTAAAGAACTCAATGTCTCCAGTAAACAAATCGTCGATCGCGCTGACAAAGAAGGATTTACAATTAAAAACCATATGTCAACCGTTGATGATAACCAAGAAAAGCAAATCAGAAAGATGTTTAGCAAGGGTGCAAGTGCGACTAGTCACTCTGCTAGACCACAACAAAACAAGTCACAACATTCAACTTCTCATGTAGCCAAGAAGCCTAATGAAACTCATTCGACAACCAGCAGTTCAAGCCACACTGCAAGTCGGCCAAACAATCGGAATAGTGATTCTAGAAATGGTAATCACAATTCTCGTGACCAACATCAAAGTGCCCGGACAAATCACAGTAATTCAGCCCAGCACACTAGTAATGCGGCTCATAATGATACGCATCGCAATAATAACGTGAACCACTCAAGCTCTAACAACAATGGGAATCATAACGGCGGCAATCAAAACAGTCGCAATCAAAACCAGAACCATAGCAATTCACGTAATAATAATACAAACAATCGTAATAACAACAGTAACAACACTACGCGGACATCTCGGCCTGCAGCTTCCAACACGAGATCGTCTAACAATCGGACCAGCAACAACAGCGGCAATGCGCATTCAAATAATGCCCATCGAAATACTGGAAGCGGTCGATTTGGCGGCAGTTTGAACCGTAATAACAATAACAATCGCGGCGGTTCCAGAAAGTTCAATAAGAAGCGCAACAAAAAGCAACGGAAGCAAAAGAATCAACGGTTGCGTGAAGTTGAACATCATGGTGCTCCAGAACGTAAGGAACGACCATTACCAAAGGTGCTTGAATATCAAGATGGGATGAATGCTCAAGATCTTGGTAAGATTTTGCATCGGGAGCCGGCTGAAATTGTTAAAAAGTTATTCATGCTTGGTGTGATGGTTAACCAAAACCAATCACTCGATAAGGACACAATTGAAATTCTCGCAGCTGATTATGGAATTGAAGCTCAAGAAAAGGTTCATCAAGATCTATCCAACTTGGATAAAATCTTTGAAAAAGAAGAAGCCAACACGGATAATCAAGTATCACGCCCAGCCGTTGTGACAATTATGGGTCACGTTGATCATGGTAAGACCACTTTACTTGATCATTTGCGTCATTCGCATATCACTGCTGGCGAAGCTGGTGGAATTACTCAAGCAATTGGTGCTTACCAAGTTCGCCACGGCGATAACTTGATCACCTTCTTGGATACCCCTGGGCATGCCGCATTTACTGAAATGCGAGCCCGTGGTGCTAACATCACCGATATCACTGTTTTGGTGGTTGCGGCCGACGATGGGGTGATGCCTCAAACAATTGAAGCGATTAACCATGCAAAGGCAGCTAAGACACCAATTATCGTTGCCATTAACAAAATTGATAAGCCGGATGCTAATCCACAGCACGTGACTGATCAATTGATGCAGTATGGCCTTATCCCAGAAGATAATGGTGGTAATACTATTTTTGTTAATATTTCTGCCAAGTTTGGGAAGAATATTGATGAATTGCTTGATATGATCATTCTCGAAGCTGAAATGCTTGAATTGAAGGCCAACCCTGATCAACCAGGGGCAGGTTCTGTAATTGAAGCTCGACTGGATCAAGGCCAAGGACCAGTTGCAACCTTACTTGTTCAGCAAGGGACGTTGCGGGTTGGTGATCCAATTGTTGTTGGTAATACCTTCGGTCGAGTTCGGACAATGACGAACGAACGGGGACGGGATCTGAAAAAGGCCACCCCAGCTACACCAGTTTCCATTACCGGACTAAACGACGTGCCAGAAGCTGGTGATCGATTCGTCGTCTTTGCGGACGAAAAGACCGCTCGTTCAGTTGGTGAGGAACGGGCTAAAGAAGCTCAAGTTGAAGAGCGTCGAAAGACCACCCGAGTAACCTTAGATAGCTTGTTTGATTCCCTCAAGGAAGGGGAAATGAAGGAAGTTGACATTGTCATTAAAGCGGACGTTCAAGGTTCCGTTGAGGCACTTTCTAACAGTCTTCAAAAGATTGAGGTCAAAGGCGTGAAAGTTAACATTATTCATGCGGCTGTTGGCGCGATTAATGAAAGTGATGTCGCTTTGGCTGAAGCAAGTAATGCGATCATCATTGGTTTTAATGTTCGACCAACTCCTCAAGCTAAATCACAAGCTGAAAGTGACCACGTTGACATTCGTCTTCATCAAGTGATCTACAATGCAATTGATGAGGTGGAATCAGCTATGAAAGGGATGCTTGCTCCTACTTACAAGGAAGAAGTTACCGGTCAAGTTGAAGTTCGTGATATCTTTAAGGCTTCTAAAGTCGGAACAATTGCAGGTGGAATGGTTGTTGACGGTTTTGTTGAGAAGAACAGTAAGGTTCGTCTAATTCGGGACGGTGTCGTTGTTTACACTGGTGAATTGAACAGTCTGAAACGCTTTAAAGATGATGTGAATGAAGTTAAACAAGGATTTGAACTTGGTTTAACAATCAAGGACTATAACGATATCAAGGTCGGCGACGTGATCGAGGCCTATGTGATGAAGGAAGTTCCTGTTAAGTAATTCGGAGGTGTTTTCATGGCTCATTATCGCGTTGGTCGATTGGAACAAGAAATTCAAAAAGAAGTTAACGATATTTTGCTCAAACGAGTCCGGGATCCTCGAGTACAGGGAGTGACTTTAACTGGAGTCGAGGTAACCGGTGATCTTCAGCAAGCGACGATCTATTATAGTATTCTCTCCGATAAACCAGAGGATGAACAAACAACTCAGACGGGGCTTGAAAAGGCCGCTGGGCTGATTCGTGGCGAGTTAGGACATCGATTGAGTATTTATAAAACACCTGAAATTAAGTTTGAATTGGATAGTTCAGTTCAATATGGTGATAAGATTGACCAATTGATTAATAAATTGAAGCAACAAGGCGAATAAGAAGTGTCTGAAGAAAAACGTCTTTCGGTTACATAAGAGCTCCTGAATTAAACCCCTGATTTGGGGATTTAGTTCAGGAGCTCTTATGTAATTAATGGCAGTTTTCGCCGTATGATGCTGTTAATAAGATGGCAGTAAGGCCAAAACACGCTATTACCCATGCTGATTTTTATGATATAATTTTACTACATGATTTTATTAGGAGAGAAACAATGGATGGCGTAATTGCTTTATATAAAGAACGCGGAATGACGAGTTATGAATGTGTGAGCTCATTACGAAAAATTTTACACACAAAAAAAGTTGGGCACACTGGCACCTTAGATCCAAATGTTGATGGAGTTCTGCCTATTTGTATTGGCCAGGCAACGAAAATTAGTGAATTGATGATGCAATCAGGTAAAGTCTACCAAGGTGAAATTACGCTAGGAATGGCCTACGATACTGAGGATTTGGATGGAACGCTGATTGCGCAACAGCCGATTGAATCTCCGTTAACATCTGCCCAGATTGATGATGTCTTGGCGAAATTAACAGGCGATATCATGCAAGTGCCACCAATGTATTCCGCAGTTAAAGTGAATGGTCATAAGTTGTATGAATATGCCCGTAAAGGATTAACAATTGACCGTGACCCTCGGCCAATTCACATTGATTATTTTAAACAGCTTAAACCGGCCGCCTATGATCAGGAAAAGCAGACCCAGACGATTTATTTCGAAGTTGGTTGTTCAAAAGGGACCTACGTGAGGACCCTTGCGGTAGATTTCGGCAAACTGATCAACGTTCCCTCAGTAATGACGAATTTAACCCGGATAAAGAGCGGGGGTTTTGATATCTCCCAGTGTGTCACTTTAAAACAGATTCAAGCAGCAGTTGACAACGACAACTTGAAAACGATCTTTCGGCCCCTGGCAGAGGCTTTAGCCGATTATCCTCAATACAGACTTGATGAGAGCCGTTGGGAAATTGTTTCCCATGGTGGTTTTCTGGATCAATCCATCAATCCTGATCACAAGCCCGTTGTTTGTTTAACCTACATGGGAGCAGTCAAAGCCCTGTACAAATTTGATGCTGAGCTTATGAAATATCGTCCCTATAAAATGTTTATCGCGTAAATTAAGAAGGTGTAAATGATTATGAAAATATCTAAACTTCATTATCCACTGGCCGACTCCTTTCATGTCGAAGGAAAGACAGTCGTTGCAATGGGGTTGTTTGACGGCTTCCACAAGGGGCATCAAGAGGTGCTTCAACGAGCCAAAGTAGAGGCGGAAAAAGTGGGAGCTAAGTTCGCAGTCCTCACTTATGACCATCATCCTGCCCTAGTTTATAAAAAAATGGCCGCTCATGAAAAACGTTATTTGACACTACTCGACTACAAGATGGAGTTGTTTGAAAAATTTGGGGTTGATCAAGTCTTTTTGGTTAATTATTCTTATGCATTTCAAAGCCAGCCGCCAGCCCAATTTGTTACGAATTTTATTGATCGTTTTAATGCCGTCGCTGTAGTTGCTGGATTTGACCATACATACGGTGATAAACAAACTGCCACCATGAAAAATCTCCCAAAGTATGCCAACGGGAAATTCAAAGTCATTACCGTTCCTCCAGTTGATAGCGATGGGAAAAAGGTCAGCTCTACCAGAATTCGAATTGAGTTGGATTCCGGTAATATCGATGAAGTCAATGAGTTGCTTGGTCGGCCGTTTCAAACAAAAGGGGTGATCGTCCACGGTGAAGAACGCGGCCGTTTGTTGGGTTATCCCACCGCCAACGTTGAGCATTCAGAATACCAGTGGTTACCCCGAATTGGGATCTATGTTGTGACCGTTGCGATTGCTGGGAAAAAATACCTTGGAATGGCTTCAATCGGCAAGAATGTCACTTTCTCAGATGTCCATCCAATGACCGTCGAAATCAACTTATTGGACTTTGATCAAAATATTTACGGCGAAATTGTGACAGTTGATTGGCTGCATTATCTGCGAGATGAGATTAAATTCCAGACACCAGAGCAATTGATTAACCAACTCGATCAGGATGCCAACGAAACCCGTCAATATTTCAAAGACCATTCCAAGAGTTTGAATTAGCACAATTAGCACTCAAAACAAAATAATGCTAAAAATCGGCCATAATTCCTTGACTAATGTGGAGTGGTTTGTTAAATTATAAATGTGCCTTAGCACTCGAATATATTGAGTGCTAAAAAGAGGTGATTCTGGTGTTAACGGATAGGCAAAAAAATATTCTTCAAATAATCATTCGTGATTATACAAGAACGGGAATGCCAGTTGGTTCCAAGGCATTAGCTTCAGAGTTTCCAACCCATGTCAGTTCTGCGACGGTTAGAAACGATATGGCTGCACTTGAATCAAAGGGCTTGATTACCAAGACACATTTTTCATCAGGCCGGGTACCATCCATTGAAGGTTATCGGTATTATGTGGATAACTTGGTTGAACCGGATCCACTTGATGATAGTGCCGAAGATTTGATTAAGAGCTCTTTTAACAGTGAGTTTAATAGAATTGATGAGATCGTCCAAGAATCTGCGAAGGTTTTGTCTGATTTAACCAATTATATGGCGTTAACATTCAATCCAGAATCAGGCGATGATGTGACGTTGGGTGGCTTTCGACTTGTGAAGCTTGATGACCGACAGGTGATGGCAATTATCGTCACGAATAACGGTCATGTTGTGAATAAGATTTTCCGCCTGGCAAATGTATCGTCTGAGCAGCTGGAAACGATTGTTAACATTATTAATTCCGAATTGGTTGGCAAGCCGTTGCGACAGGTTTTAGAGAAACTCAAGTTCGATATTCCAATGCTAATGACCAAGTATATTCAAACTCCTGAAGGATTTTTGAAGATATTTGGTGAGATGCTTAACGAAGCCGGTAAGGACAAAGTTCACGTTGATGGTGAGTTGAACTTGCTGCGATTTGTCGAGCGTCAAGATGTTGATCGCTTGAAGCCCCTTTATAACTTACTTGGAACCGAGGACACGGTACAAAAAATCATTAATACCAAGTCCAACGACGTTCAGGTTCGGATCGGTGGTGAATTGCGAAACGATCTGTTGAAAGATTACAGTATAATCACTGGAACTTATGATTTAAAGGAGTATGGACACGGGGTCATTGCGGTCATTGGGCCGACAAGGATGCCGTATTCGAAGGTTATTGGCATAGTTGGTGCATTACGAGAGGAACTGACTAAGAAGCTTCTCGGCTACTATGATGATGACCAGGACTAATGCCAGCGATTTGGCAACCTAAGGAGGCGATTGTTTGGCAGAGAATAAGGAAGAATCACTGAATAAGAAGCAGGACCAGCCAAAGGAACAGTCGACTGCCCAACCCAAAGATCAGGCAAAAAATGATCATGAAAAAAAGGTTGCGGCTGACCATTCCAGTAAGAGTGCTGAAGATGTTACCAAGTTGAAGCAGACAGTTGTTCAACTTCAAAAAAAGCTTGATGATATGGAAAATCGATATCTTCGTGCTGAAGCTGATATGAAAAATATTCAGAATCACGCAAAAAAAGAACAAGCTGATTTAATTAAGTATGATGGCCAGCAGTTGGCTCATGACATCCTACCAATTGTTGATAATTTACAACGAGCACTTGCCGTTGAAGTCACTGACGACAATGGGAAACAGCTTAAAAAGGGTGTATCGATGGTTTATGAGCATCTTAACAAAGCACTCAAGGATAATGGTGTGGAGGTTGTTGACGCCCTGAATAAACCATTTGATCCAAAGTTTGAACAGGCTATCCAAACTGCAGATGCGGATGAGGATCATCCTGCTGAAACGGTTGTTCAAGTTCTTCAGGACGGTTACCGTTTGAAGGACCGTGTTTTACGACCAGCAATGGTTGTTGTAGCAAAATAAATCTTTAAAAGAAAAAGAGGATTATCTATGGCAAGTAATAAAATTATCGGTATTGATTTAGGTACCACTAACTCAGCCGTTGCCGTATTGGAAGGCAGCGAGCCTAAAATCATTGCAAACCCTGAAGGAGCCCGAACTACACCATCTGTTGTGGCATTTAAAGATGGCAAGCCTCAGGTTGGTGAAGTTGCTAAGCGTCAAGAGATTACAAACCCTAACACTGTTCGGTCAATTAAGAGTCATATGGGTGAACAAGGTTATACAGTTGATATCGAAGGCAAAAAATATACACCACAGCAAATTTCAGCAATGATTTTGCAGTATATTAAAGATTTCGCAGAAAATTATTTGGGTGACAAAGTGACAGATGCTGTTATCACTGTTCCTGCCTACTTTAATGATGCCCAACGTCAGGCAACCAAGGATGCTGGAAAGATTGCTGGTTTAAATGTTAAGCGAATCATCAACGAACCAACTGCTGCAGCTTTGGCTTACGGCCTTGATAAGCAAGATAAAGATGAAAAGATCTTAGTTTACGACTTAGGTGGTGGTACTTTTGATGTTTCCATCCTTGAATTAGGTGATGGTGTCTTCCAAGTACTTTCAACTAATGGTGATACTCACCTTGGTGGGGATGACTTTGATCAACGGATTATTGATTGGTTGGTTGATAACTTCAAAAAAGAAAATGGAGTTGATCTTTCTAAGGATAAGATGGCTCTTCAACGTTTGAAGGATGCTGCCGAAAAGGCTAAGAAAGACTTGTCAGGTGTGACTGAATCCGAAATTAGCCTGCCATTTATTTCAGCTGGCGATAACGGTCCATTACATTTGCAAACGACTTTGACTCGTGCAAAGTTCAACGAATTGACATCTGACTTGGTTGCAAAGACCAAGGTGCCATTTGACAACGCTCTGAAGGATGCCGGATTACAAACTTCAGACATCGATCAAGTGATCTTAAATGGTGGTTCAACTCGAATCCCAGCTGTTCAAGAAGCCGTTAAGTCATGGACTGGTAAGGAATCTAATCACTCAATTAACCCTGATGAAGCGGTTGCCTTAGGGGCTGCTGTTCAAGGTGGTGTGATTACTGGTGATGTTAAGGATGTTGTTTTGCTTGATGTTACCCCATTGTCACTTGGTATTGAAACCATGGGTGGGGTCTTCACTAAGTTAATTGATCGGAATACAACCATTCCAACTAGTAAGTCACAGGTCTTCTCAACTGCCGCAGATAATCAACCAGCCGTAGATATCCATGTTCTTCAAGGTGAACGACCGATGGCTGCCGATGACAAGACACTGGGTCAATTCCAGTTGACTGACATTCCTGCTGCCCCTAGAGGTGTTCCTCAAATTGAAGTTACCTTTGACATTGACAAGAACGGAATTGTGAACGTTTCTGCCAAGGATAAAGGAACTGGTAAGGAACAAAAGATTACCATCAAAGATTCGTCAGGTCTTTCCGATGATGAAATCAAGAAGATGATGAAGGAAGCCAAGGAAAACGAAGAGGCAGATAAGCAACGTAAGGAATCTGCTGATCTCAATAACGAAGTTGACCAGTTACTCTTCCAGACTGACAAGACCCTTAAGGAAGTTAAAGGTAAGGTTTCCGATGACGAAATTAAGAAGGCCGAAGATGCCCGTGATGCACTTAAGAAAGCTAAGGAAGACAATAACGTTGACGACATGAAGGCTAAGAAAGATGATTTGAACAAGATCGTCCAAGACCTTGCCGTTAAGTTATATCAACAACAAGCGCCAAAAGATGGCGGTGCTCAGGGTGCTCAAACCGGTTCGCAAAGTTCATCTGATGATAACAAAGATGATGGTAAAGGCGGCGACGGTACCGTTGACGGTGACTTCCATGAAGTTCACGATGATAAAAAATAATCTTTGAGATTGTTATTTAGACGAGAAGTCAAGGCCAATCTGGCTTTGGCTTTTTGTTAAAATATGGTATTCTATCAAGGATAAACAATTGATTGAAGATGGGAGTTTCTAATGGCAAGTAAAGATTATTATGATATCCTCGGGGTCTCAAAAGACGCCAGCGACGATGAAATCAAACACGCCTATCGTAAGTTGTCCAAGAAGTGGCACCCTGACATCAACAAGGCTCCTAATGCTGAGGAGAAGTTCAAGGAAATTAACGAAGCATATGAAACGTTAAGTGACCCACAGAAGCGGGCAAACTATGACCAATACGGATCAGCCGATGGTGCTGGTGCCGGATTTGGCGGTGGCGGCGCTGGTGGATTCGGTAATTTCGATGGTGGCGGCGGTTTTGGTTTTGATGATATTTTCAGCCAATTCTTTGGTGGCGGCCAACGGAATGCGGATCCTTCTGCACCAAGGCAGGGCCGCGATCTCCAGTATCAAATGACGCTGGAATTTGAAGAAGCCATTTTTGGTAAGAAGACGGTTATTAAATATAATCGTGAAGCTCAATGTAAGACTTGTGGTGGAACTGGTGCCAAGCCAGGGACCTCACCTGTAACCTGTTCTCGTTGTGGCGGCCGTGGATATGTCACGACTGAAACGAATACGCCGCTCGGCAGAATGCAGTCTCGGCAAACCTGCCCAGTTTGTCATGGAACTGGTAAAGAAATTAAAGAAAAGTGCCCAACCTGTGGTGGTCGTGGTCGAGTTGACGAACGTCATGAATTAGAAGTCAATGTTCCAGCCGGAATCGACGATGGTCAACAAATGCGCCTTCAAGGACAAGGTGAAGCTGGCGAAAATGGCGGCCCTTACGGTGATCTGTACATTGTCTTTAAAGTTAAACCAAGTAAAGACTTTACTCGAGACGGCTCAACTATTTTTGTTGACGAGAAAATCAGTTTTGCCCGTGCTGCTTTAGGTGGCAAGGTCAAAGTGAAAACGGTCCATGGAGATGTTGAATTGAAGATCCCTGCTGGAACGCAAACTGGAACGACGTTTAGATTGAAAGGTAAAGGCGCTCCTCGTCTTCGTGGTAATGGCACTGGTGATGAACGGGTTACGGTGACTGTTACAACCCCTAAGAATTTAAATAAGGACCAAAAAGTTGCTTTGGAAGCATTTGCCAAAGCGAGTGGTGAAAGCCTGGATGGCAAAGGCGGCGGTCATTTTTTTGACAAAATGAAGGATGCTTTCGATAACAAAAAATAGAGGCATTCTAAACTTAAATAAGTGACATTATTTTAAGAGGTTGGTTAAATCCAGCCTCTTAATTGTTATAATGGTTGGTATAAGAGATTTAATGAAGAATGAAAGTGAGATACAACATGGATTTAGAAAAAATGAAGGAACATCAAAAGTATATTCGCAATTTCTCCATCGTTGCTCACATCGACCATGGGAAATCGACACTGGCTGATCGAATTCTCGAAATGACTGATACAGTTGCTAAACGGGACATGAAGGATCAATTGTTGGATAACATGGATCTGGAACGAGAACGGGGTATTACGATCAAGTTGAATGCCGTTGAGTTGACTTATCATGCCAAAGACGGGCATGACTATGAGTTTCATCTAATTGATACCCCTGGACACGTTGACTTCTCATACGAAGTGTCACGAAGTTTGGCGGCCTGTGAAGGGGCTGTTTTGGTCGTCGATGCTGCTCAAGGGGTTGAAGCTCAAACGTTGGCTAACGTTTATTTAGCTATCGATGACAACCTTGAAATTGTTCCGGTGATTAACAAAATTGATTTGCCGTCAGCTGAACCTGAAAAAGTACGAACTGAAATTGAGAATGTCATCGGAATTGACGCATCTGATGCTGTTTTGGCAAGTGCTAAGAAGGGCATTGGAATTGAAGATTTGCTTGAACAAATTGTTCATAAAATACCGGCTCCCGATGGTGATGTGAACGGGCCATTAAAGGCGTTGGTTTTTGACTCAGTTTACGATGACTATCGTGGGGTTGTTTTGAGCGTCCGTCTGTTCGAAGGAACCGTTCAGCCTGGTGACAAGATTCGGATGATGAACAGTGGCAGTGAATATGAAGTAACCGAAGTTGGTGTAAACTCACCCAAGCCGGTTAAACGTGACTACTTGATGTCTGGCGATGTTGGCTACATCACTGCCAGTATTAAGGATATTACTCAAACTCGTGTCGGTGATACGGTTACCAACGCTGACGACCCCGCTGACGAAGCGCTGCCTGGTTATCGGATTATGAATCCAATGGTATACGCCGGACTTTATCCAACCGACAACGCGAAGTTCGACGATTTACGTGAGGCTCTTGAGAAATTAAAACTGAACGATGCTGCGTTGGAATTTGAACCAGAAATTTCTAAGGCGTTGGGGTTTGGCTTTCGCTGTGGCTTTTTGGGCTTGCTTCACATGGATGTTGTTCAGGAACGGTTAGAGCGGGAATTTAATCTTGAGTTAATTACCACCGCGCCGTCAGTTACCTATGAAGTCGATATGACAGATGGTGAAAAGAAAGAAGTTGAAAACCCATCTGAAATGCCCGACGTTTCAGCAATTAAACAGATTTCTGAACCCTATGTGAAAGCAACCATCATGGTGCCTAACGAGTATGTAGGACCTGTCATGGAACTTTGCCAACGCCGCCGGGGTGAATTTGACACAATGGAATACCTCGATGAATACCGGGTAAATGTGATTTATCACATGCCATTGTCAGAAATTATCTTTGATTTCTTTGATAAGTTAAAATCCAGCACTAAGGGATATGCTTCGCTTGATTACGATTTGGAAGACTACAAGCCAAGTGATCTGGTTAAAATTGATATTCTCTTAAACGGCGAACAGGTCGATGCCTTAAGTTTCATTTCACACAGACAGTTTGCGGCCACTCGTGCTCGTGACATCGTTGGCAAATTAAAGAACATCATTCCACGACAAAACTTTGAAATTCCGGTCCAAGCCGCAATTGGGGCAAAGATTATTGCCCGGACCAATATTAAGGCTTATCGAAAAGACGTGACCGCCAAGTTGTATGGTGGTGATCGAACTCGACGGATGAAGTTACTTGAGAAGCAGAAGGCCGGTAAGAAACGGATGAAAGCTGTGGGCAAGGTCGATATCCCACAGGCCGCTTTCATGGCGGTTTTGCAGACTGACGAGGAAGAAAAAGGCGACAAATAGGCGTAAAAAAACGGGATGCGATCATCATGATCTGCTTCCCATTTTTACTGTCTTATGTTTTTTGAATTACACTGTTGGCTTCTTAGTTAACTTCTGGTTGTAGATTTGTTTCATTTTTTCGATTTCTAACTGATCAGCCAAAATGTCATTAAAGAGTTGCTCGATGACTGCAGCCATTGCCTGTTCATCATCAGGGGCGTCCACTTGTTCAACCTTTTCCTGCTGGAACTCATACAATTCCTGTAAAACGTTGATGAGTCGGTGGCGAAAATGTGATAAATGGACATCCTTTGGTGCTGGATGTTTGGCTGATAAGTGATAATCATAGTACTGTTCAAGTTTCTCAACGGTTTTCAATGATAAATTATCAATCGAACGGTTATTATTTCTTAAGCGAATAATGACTGATGAGTTAACTCCAGTCAACTGTTGGATTTGATAAGCACTATCCCCGCTATCGATAATCACTTGAATTTTATCCCTGACGTTCATATTCCTTCACCCGGAATTGATCACTAATTTTGATAACAAATGTCATCAATTCCCCAAATCAATTTCCACATTAAATTGTTTAAATTAATAATTACACTTATATCATATGTCAGCTGACATATAGAGTCAAATTTTTTATTAATTATTTGGGCTTGGAGAATATACAAACAGAAAACAGGCTTTCAATTTCAGCCCCGTCTGCACAATATTCTGAGAATATGCTGACTTGGAAAGGGATCACCCAATTCGGAGTTCGGTAATCAATTTTGTGTCAATGATCGCATGGTGCTCATCGTCTGTTTTCTTGATGACGCGATCTATTTGATGATTATTGATAATATAGTCATCAAAAAACTGCTTGGTTGGAACTTGTAATAGATTACGATCATGGGATTGCTCGAAACTGACTTTATCCAAAACAAGATTTTTCGGGACTGCCGAAAAAATATTTGTGATGGCTCGTAACGCCACTTCACCGTTTTTTTAAATTGTATAATCTAAGTAATTTCGATTAAAACACTGATGCCCTTCAAAGATTGTATCGCTTGAATGAGCTTCTAAGACTGCCCAATATCTGATCTCAATGGTATCTGGCCGAATTTTGTTGATAAACCGAATACGAAATAGTTCCATGCCCTTTCAACTCCTTTCTTCAATAATATGATAGATAGATCAAGGAAAGCAAGCGGGATTGTCAACAAAATGTTTGCGTTTTCGATCACATTCAATTATTATATATATTAATTCGTTTTTTATTCGATTTGAGTTCCTTTAATAAAATAACAAGTAAGGAGGTGGCTATCGTTGTTAAGTAGAACAAAACAATATCTCAGAAAAAATGGTTATTTTTATAAAAAAGAATATATTCGCCCCTTACTTACGCCAGATAACATTTATATTTTCCGATTTGGTCGTGATCGTTTAGACAATCGGTTAATTATTCGTTACAGTCATAAGTGGACCGGCAGGCAACGAATCAATGAAATTGACCTACGCCTTCACAAGCAAAAGCATCCGCGGATTTTTGATAATGAATCTGAGTTGCTGCAATATTTGGAAGGACATCTTCTGAAGCATGAGGCCAAAGTTCGTGCTCGTGAGGAAAAGGCTCAGAAAGCTCATGAGAACAATGACGACAAAGAGCATCAAGTACCTGATGGGGCATCCAAGTAGGATGCTCTTTTTGTATTTATTAAATTAACAAAGGGGAACCAACATGGACTGGACAGAAGTTTCGATCATCACAAGCAGTGAGGCTGTCGAGGCAGTCTCAAATATTTTGATGGCCAATGGTGCAACAGGCGTATCAATAGAAGACGCCAAGGATTTTGATAAGCTCAAAGCTGGCCGGTATGGGAGCCACGGAGAAATTGTGGATCCGGCATCATTAACCCATGTTGCAACTGGAGCGATTGTTTCTGCTTATTTTCCAAATAACAAAAATATTCAAACAAAAGTGCCTGAAATAACCAAACGGGTTCAGCAATTATCATCATTCGGGTTAAATCCTGGTCCCGCTGAAGTGACCACTAACGCTGTCGAAGACGAAAACTGGCGGACTGCTTGGGAAAAATATTATCATCCCGTTTCAATTACAAGAATGTTGACGGTGGTTCCAAGTTGGGAAGACTATCAACCGAAAACTGAGTTTGAAAAAATCATTCGATTGGATCCAGGAATGGCTTTTGGGACCGGAACGCATCCGACAACTCAACTATCCCTGCAGGCGCTCGAAATTGTCATGCACGGTGGCGAATCGGTTTTGGACGTTGGCACTGGCTCAGGAGTCCTCAGCATTGCCGCTAAGTTAATGGGTGCCGGTAACGTGCAGGCGTTTGACGTCGATGATGTGGCGGTTAAATCTGCAAAGAAAAATATTGATTTAAATCCAGCAGCCAAGGATATTCAAATTTCTGCTAATGACTTGCTGAAGGGCATTCATGAACACGTTGATATCGTGGTTGCCAATATTTTGGCGGAGATTATTGTGCCACTGGTTCCTCAGGCATTTGCCAACCTCAAAGTGGGCGGGTACTTTCTAACTTCTGGCATCATTAATGACAAATATGATTTAGTCAAACAGGTGATGGTTGATGGTGGCTTTCAAGTCTTAGAATCAATGAAAATGAAAGATTGGTACGCGATTATTGCCCAAAAGCCAAAGGATGAGGAGTAAATGCAACATTATTTTTTAAGCCAAACAATTAAAGTTGGCGATCAAATCCAACTTCCTGATGACGTCAGCCATCACCTAAGCCGAGTGCTTCGAGCTGAAGTTGGCGACCAAATTGAGGTTGTTTCTTCAGAACAGCTTGTTTTTCAAGCTGAAGTAAGCCAATTAGTCAGGCAAAAAGTCACCGTGTCAGTTACTAAGCAATTACCTGTGAACGTTGAACTTCCCGTTAAGGCGACAATTGTCAGTGGTCTCTCAAAGGGGAATAAACCGGAACTGATCGTCCAAAAAGCGACTGAACTGGGGGTTTCTCAGATAGTCTTTTTACCAATGAAATGGTCGATTGTTAAGTGGGATCAAAAAAGTGTTAAAAAGATCAAGCGGCTCAATGAAGTCGCCTTGAGCGCGGCAGAACAGTCACATCGAAATGTGGTGCCGACAGTGAGCTATTTAAAGAGTTTGAAAGCTCTTGTGGCGATGAATTTTGACACCAAGCTGGTTGCCTACGAAGAATCTGCAAAAGTTGGCGAAAAGGCTGAACTGCTTAAGCAGGTAGAAGCCACGCCGGTTGGCCATTCAATTGTGGCGGTGTTTGGACCCGAAGGCGGGATTGCCCCTGAAGAAATCCAATTATTGAACCAAAATGGGTTTACTAACGTTGGCTTGGGGCCGCGGATTATGAGAACCGAAACGGCGCCGTTATATTTTCTAACGGCAGTTTCCGTCCTGACCGAATTACAAGGTAGCTGAATAAACGTGTAAATCATGCTAAAATATTCATAATAGCATTCACAAACCCGGTGAGGGGTAGAATTAGAGAAGAGTTGATAAGAATGGCGACTAAAATTTGGACAGCGGACGATGTCATTAAAAAAGTGTCTGAATATATGAATGATGAGCACGTTAAGCAAGTCAAGAAAGCCTATGAATTTGCCAAAATCGCTCATCAGGATCAGAGACGGCAATCGGGAGAGCCTTATATTACTCATCCCATTCAAGTGGCCGGGATTTTAGCTGACCTTCATATGGATCCTGAGACTGTTTCAGCCGGTTTTTTGCACGATGTGGTCGAAGATACCGGCGCAGTTCTTGGTGACATTAGAGAGCTGTTTGGGGACGATGTTGCCTTGATCGTTGATGGGGTCACGAAGCTTTCCAAGATTAAGTACAAGTCCAGTCAAGAACGGTTGGCGGAAAATCACCGAAAACTACTCTTGGCAATGTGTAAAGATATCCGTGTGATGATCGTTAAGTTGGCTGATCGACTACACAATATGCGGACACTAAAATCCTTACGGCCTGATAAACAACGGCGGATTGCAAAAGAAACGCTGGAGATTTATGCCCCAATCGCTGATCGTTTAGGTATTGGAACGATTAAGTGGGAACTTGAAGATATTTCATTACGTTATTTGAACCCCCAGCAATACTATCGAATTGTTCATTTGATGAATTCACGTCGGGATCAACGAGTGGATTATATCGAAAAAGCAATCGCGGAGGTTAAAAGCGCGATTGCTGATTTGGACATTAAGAGTGAAATTTATGGCCGCCCAAAGCACATTTATTCCGTTTATCGAAAAATGGTTGAAAAGCATAAACAATTTAGTCAGATATATGACCTGCTGGCAATTCGGGTGATTGTTGATTCAATCAAGGATTGTTATGCCGTTTTAGGGGCAATTCATTCCAAATGGAAGCCGATGCCTGGTCGATTTAAGGATTATATTGCAATGCCTAAGGCCAACATGTATCAATCCCTGCATACGACAGTCATTGGCCCCGAAGGCAAGCCCCTTGAGGTTCAAATTCGGACTGAGGAAATGCACCGGGTCGCTGAATTTGGTATTGCAGCTCACTGGGCATACAAGGAAGGCATTCGTAGTGAGGTTAAAGCTTCCCAAGACAACAATAAGCTGAACTGGTTCAAACAGATCATTGAGCTGCAAGAGGATACCGATGACGCCGCTGATTTTATGGACAGTGTTAAAGGTGAACTTTTTGGCGATCACGTTTATGTATTCACCCCAAAGGGAGACGTTTACGAATTACCAAAGGGTGCCGGTCCACTTGATATGGCCTATATGATTCACACAGAAGTTGGTAATCACACAACTGGTGCGAGGGTCAATGGCAAAATTGTGCCACTGGATCATCAAGTCAAAACGGGTGATATTGTCGATATCATTACCTCAACAGGTTCTGCTGGTCCGAGTCGTGACTGGCTGCCATTGGTTCATACGAGACGGGCCCGAAATAAAATTAAGCAGTACTTTAGACAGGAAGATCGGGCTAAAAACATTGAAGATGGTCGCTTGATCATTACTCGCAAGCTGCGTGAAGAAGGATTTGATCCACATACAGTGATGACGCCTGATAAATTAGAAACGACTGCTACCAACATGCATTATCAGCATGCAGAAGATTTGCTGGCAGCCATTGGGTTTGGAGATGTTCAACCCACCGGTGTTGTGAATCGACTTACTGAAGATGTCAGAGCACAACAGAAGCGGGAGCGTCAGGATCAAGCTGAAAAAGAAGTGCTCGAAGGCCATCAAACGATCACCGAGAATACCAGTGAAGCGGCCAAAAAGAAGGCTCGTAAATCCTCAAATGGAATTGTCATCGAGGGCGTCGATAATTTACTGGTTCGGTTGAGTCATTGTTGTACCCCAGTTCCTGGCGATGAAATTGTTGGTTATATTACCAAAGGTCGGGGTGTTTCAATTCACCGAGTCGACTGTCCGAATATCGTCAAGGCTGAAGAAAATGGTGAGCGGTTGATTGAGGTTGCATGGGCAAATGATCCGGGGGCCAGAACCACTTATGAAGCCAGCCTTTCGGTTCAGGGATACAATCGAGCTGGGCTGCTCACAAATGTTTTGACCGCAGTCAATAACGTGACCAAAACAGTTTCGTCAGTAAATGGTCAGGTGGACAATAATAAAATGGCAACAATCAGTTTATTGGTTGGCATTCGAAATCTTGAACAATTAGAACGGTTAATTAACGCAATTAAGAATGTTCATGACGTTTATTTGGTTGAACGAAAATTCAGGTAAGGAGTTAATCAATTGAGAGTTGTCTTACAAAAAGTGAAACAAGCGTCAGTATCGATTAATGGTAAGGTCCACGGGAAAATTGGTCAGGGCTTTGTCTTATTGGTTGGCGTTCAGGATTCTGATGGCCAAGAAGAAATTGACTATCTGGCCCACAAGATTCATAAGTTAAGAGTGTTCGAAGATGACAATGACAAACTGAATCTAGATATCGATACGGTTGGTGGTTCGATTTTGTCAATTTCACAATTTACTTTATTTGCTGATACCAGAAAAGGGAATCGACCCAGTTTTACTGGAGCAGGCGAACCCAGTCATGCTAATCAGATATATGAACAATTTAATGACAAATTACGGGATGCAGGACTAGATGTCCAAACCGGCGTCTTTGGTGCTGATATGTTGGTGGACATCCAAAATGATGGCCCAGTCACGATTTTATTTGACACCGAGAATAAGTGAGTGACAACCAAAGAGGATGATCGTTAATCAACGTAACATTAGGTTTCCTAAGATCATTCTTGCGCCGTAGCAAAACAACCAATGATGGATCAAGTTCGTTCATCGTTGGTTGTTTTGAGTTAATATTTGAAGAATTTTCGGCTTTTTCAACAGCTTGACTCAGCAATCTCTTACAGAAGGAGCAACATAACTAAATGATCAATCAATTGTTTTGGGATTTTGATGGTACTTTATTCAACACCTATCCAAAAATGGTGCAGGCGTTCAAACACGCCTTAATTGACCTCGATATTGATGAAGTTGAAATTGATGAGCACGATATTTATCTCACGATGCGTCAGCATGATGTCGGAACGGCGATTCGAAAGAGTGCGGCCTTTTATGGCATTGACGAAAAAACATTGCGAACATTGAATAAGCGGTATCAGACGGAACTGGTTTCTGCTGCCGAACCGTTTCCGGGGGCAAAAGCCGTTCTTGCCCTTGCAGAACAGCTTGGCGGTCATAATTATTTGCTGACTCATCGTGACAATCAAGCCAAGGCATTATTGGCTCATTTTGATCTGGAGCAGCATTTTACAGATTACGTGACTTCTAACCAAAAATTTCCTCGAAAGCCCAATCCAGAATCGATCAATTACCTGATTACCAAAAATAATGTCGACAGAAAAAAAGCAATAATGATTGGTGACCGTAAGCTAGATGTTGCTGCGGGGCACAATGCAAATATTGCTGCTTGTTTGTTTGATCCTGATGGGATTATTGGTGATTCTGGGAATCCGGATATTCGGATCACCGCGTTATCCGATCTAATCCCTTGGCTGTCTAAATCCTAGTAAGCTCTCAGAATTTGATCGACCATTGGCCCATAAGTTTCCCCGAATAGGTTCAAATGGGCTAATAGGTAGTTCAGTTGATACCAGCCGAGTCTTTTATCGACACCGATTTTGAGTGGATAGACGGAATTATAGCCTTGATAAAATTCTTGAGAAAAGCCCCCAAAAATAGTGGTCATGGCAATATCGAGTTCCCGGTCGCCATAAAAGACATCCGGATCGATCAGCATTGGGGTGCCATCTGAAGTGAACATATAGTTGCCAGACCAAAGATCTCCGTGTAAAAGGCTTGGGGTCACTTCATGAGTTGAATAGTACTTTTTAAATTGGTTGCTCATTGACTGGAATTGTTTTTTTCGCCAGTCATTCCAGCGGCCTTTTTTGATGGCCAAATCGACAAGCGGTTGAAGTCGCTGATTGAGATAAAAGGTTGTCCAGTCCGACTGCCAAGTGTTATTTTTGGGTAAGTTACCTGCCGTAAAATTATGATCTAAGCCAAACTGCTTAGCGTGTTGTTGGTGGACCCTGGCGACCATTTTGCCGAGTTCGACTTGACTACCGCTGCCAGTATCAATCCAATTTAAAATAAGGAAGCCATCAAGGCCAACTTCACCGGTCGCGACAATTTGGGGTGTATTGGCAACTTTTCCCAGTAATTCCAAGCCTTCAACTTCATGAGCAAAGAATTCTTTTCCCCGTTTTGGTTGAACCTTCATAAAATATTTGTTGGTTTGGGTTTCCAACATGTAAGAATCGTTGATATCACCGCCTGAAACTGATTTGATAGTTCTGACGTCATCGATTGGTAATTGTTGAAGCCAACTTTTGCTTAAAGACATAGGATGATCTCCTTAATGATTATGATTTTTAAAGTAGTTTGCCAATCCAGAAACAACGTCATCGGCATATGCTTCTTGATAAGACTTGCTTTCAATGAGCTTGAAATCTTTGTTGGTGTTAATATAACCGCCTTCAATCAGAATTGCCGGTACCGAATTGTCCCGAATCACGAGGTAATTGCCAAAATCAACGCCTCGACTCCTTAGCGGTAGCGCTTGCATTTGGGTATTAACAGCTTTGGCGAGATCCTTAGATTGCCCATTGTGGTAATAATAACACGTGTAACCCGAAGCGGTGTTATCGGCATCAGAGGAATCAAAGTGAAAGCTAATAAAGGCGTTGGCGGACGCATTGATTGCCGTTCGTGGCCGCGAATAAAGCGGAACAGTTCGATCACTATCTCGGGTCATAATGACTTTTATCCCCCGAGCCCGCAACTTTTGGGCCACTAATTTGGCGACATCTAAAGTATAGCGCTTCTCTGGTTGCCCAGTTGCGGACAAGGCACCTGTGTCGTCACCACCGTGGCCGGGATCAATGACGACCGTCGCTTCGGAAAGCTTGGTGACATTTTTAATGTCCGGATTGGTGACTAACCACGATGCCACCCAGCCGATAATTTTGTGATTATAAACTACTTTAAGCCAGTCATCTTTACGGCTGATGACCTGCAGGCGCTGGCCTTGTTTGACCTTTGCTTTGACTGAGTAGGTGACTGCCGGGCCGCTGCGAATATTTAACTGGTTTACTTTAACCGTGACTGAGTTGGAGTAGAGTGCCAGCAATAGGATGAGGAACGTGATCACGATTGCTGCAGTGGTGATTATCCAATTCTTATTTTCCTTAATCGTTTTCATTAAATGTCTTCCATTCACTCAAATAACATTATTATAGTTGAAAATTGCCAAGGAGGCTAGCTTTGTTGACGGTTCCCATCAATCGGTTCTTGACTTTTCAGTCGTTGTCAACTAATCTTAATTACAGTTAAATATTCAACCGAATGAAAAGAACAGTAAGAGGAATTGCCTGACAGAGAACATTCATTTGCTGAGAGAATGTGGTAATGATTCTGAAGTGACACTTTTTGAGTTAATGGTTAATAGTGATTGCTATTCGCGCGAGCGTTATTCTTGAGAGTTAATAAAGGTGGTACCGTGCGTTTGCACCCTTGTCTGAGGACAGGGGTCTTTTTTTTCGGAAAATATAAATGGGAGGCAACAATTAATGAAATATCAACGACCAAAAGGAACAGCTGATATTCTTCCAGATGATGCAAAAAAATGGAGCTATATTGAAGAAACTGCTCGGATGTTGTTTGAAGATTACAGGTATCATGAAATTCGCACACCGATGTTTGAAAGCTTTGATGTCTTTTCCAGAACATCTGGTGATACTTCAGACGTTGTCACCAAAGAGATGTATGACTTTGATGATAAGGGTGGACGGCACATGAGCCTGCGCCCAGAAGGAACGGCTGGTGTTGTTCGGGCGTTTGTTGAAAATAAATTGTATGGTCCGGAGCATCCACGGCCGGTTAAAGTGTTCTACATGGGGCCAATGTTTCGTTATGAACGGCCACAATCTGGCCGGCAACGAGAATTCCATCAGATTGGCGTTGAAGCATTTGGAAGTAACGAGCCCGAGTTAGACGTTGAAGTGATTGCAATGGGCATGGATTTGCTCAAACAATTCGGCCTTTCTGATATGAGACTAGAAATTAACACTCTTGGTGACCAAGAATCTCGAGATGCTTATCGTCAGGCTTTAATTGATTACTTGGATCCTCATTTCGATGAGTTAAGTGACGATTCCAAGGTTCGTCTCCACAAGAATCCGCTGCGGGTTCTAGATAGTAAAGACAAGCGGGATCAAGCCATTGTCAAGGATGCCCCATCAATTCTTGACTATCTTAATGAGGATTCGAAACGTCATTTTGATAAAGTTAAATCGTTGTTAGATGCCTTGAACATTCCCTATGTGATTGATCCTGATATGGTTCGAGGGTTGGATTATTATAATCACACGATCTTTGAGATCATGGTCAATTCAAAAGTCCTTGGCGATGGTTACACCACCATTTGTGCCGGTGGTCGCTATAATGGTCTGGTTGAACAGCTTGGCGGCCCAGAAATGCCCGGAATTGGGTTTGGAATGGGAATGGAGCGGTTAATGTTGCTGATGGAAGCTCAAAACGTTAAATTTCCAGTTCTTGATCAACTTGATGCTTATGTTGTGGGGATTGGTGAACAAACCAGCGTTGAAACCCTCCGGATTGTTCAAGCACTGCGGGCAGATGGATTTGCGGCTGACCGCGATTACCTTGACCGGAAACCAAAGGCTCAGTTCAGGACCGCTAATAAATTAAATGCCCAGTATACGATTACAGTTGGTGAAAGTGAACTTAAGGCCAAAACCGCAAATGTTAAACGAATGGCTACTGGAAAAGAAGTTTCAGTTTCGTTGAATGACATTATTCTTGATTTTGATGATGTGATCAATGAATATTTTAATGATGATGAGGAGATTGATTAGACATGAAGAGAACCACTTATGCTGGCTTGGTTGACGATAAGTTGATCGGCCAAGAAGTTGTTTTAAAAGGCTGGGTTCAAAAGCGCCGAGACCTTGGTGGCTTGATTTTTATTGAACTGCGTGACCGTGAAGGAATCGTTCAACTCGTGTTTAGTGAGGAGTTCGGCAAGGATGCGCTTGCAGTAGCCGATAAGCTTCGAAGCGAGTACGTTGTTGAAGCTAAGGGGAAGGTTGTTGCCCGAGACCCTAAAGAAATTAATTCGAAGATGAAGACCGGTAAAATTGAGGTCGACATCACCGATGCAAAGATTTTGGCCACTGCCAAGACACCACCATTTTATATTCAGGATAATATCAATGTTTCTGAAGACCTTAAACTCAAGTATCGATATTTGGATCTTCGTCGTCCTGAGATGCAAAAAAACATTTTGTTAAGAAATCGAATTATTCAATCAATTCACAGTTTCTTTGACAAAGAAGGGTTCATCGATATTGAAACGCCAACGTTGACAAAATCAACTCCAGAAGGTGCTCGGGATTACTTGGTTCCTTCACGAGTTTATCCAGGGTCATTTTATGCACTGCCACAATCTCCTCAACAATTTAAACAATTGTTGATGGGCGCTGGCTTCGATAAATATTATCAAATCGCGCGTTGTTACCGTGATGAAGATTTGCGTGGTGATCGTCAACCTGAATTTACCCAAATTGATATGGAAATGTCATTTGCCGACCAAGAGGAAATTGAAGACGTCACTGAAGGCTTCATTGCCAAGGTCATGAAGGATGCCATGGGAATCGATGTTCAATTGCCATTCAAGCGGATGGACTGGGATGAATCAATGGCCCGCTTTGGGACCGATCAGCCTGATGTACGTTTTGGAATGGAATTGAAAGATCTTTCAGACATTATGAAAGACGTCGATTTCAAGGTATTTTCAGGTGCCGTTAAAGATGGCGGCCAAGTTAAGGCGATTGCCGTTCCTGGCGGTGCTGATAAGTATTCTAGAAAAGATTTAGATCAATTTGCCGACTATGTTGAACGATTTGGTGCTAAGGGGCTCGCCTGGTTAAAAGTTACTGACGATAGCTTCAATGGCCCAATTGCAAAGTTCTTCAAGGATCCTGATCTCCGAGAAAAGATTTTAGCCAAGGCA
The DNA here is from genome assembly GCF_019061365.1 of Lentilactobacillus dabitei. Lineage (GTDB taxonomy): Bacteria > Bacillota > Bacilli > Lactobacillales > Lactobacillaceae > Lentilactobacillus > Lentilactobacillus dabitei. Next base: position 31,216 of record NZ_JAHPPD010000001.1, on the reverse strand, counting down.
GAAGCAAAACCTGGCGATTTACTTTTGTTCGCCGCTGACAATACCCGGGTTGTTGCCAATACACTTGGTTACTTACGAGTTGAAATTGCTAAGCAACAAAATATGATCGATGAATCCAAATTTGCTTTCCTGTGGATTGTTAACTGGCCATTATTTGAATGGGATGTTGATTTAAAACGGTACGTCGCTGCCCATCATCCATTTACAATGCCAAATGAAAACGATGTTCACTACTTAATGAACGAGGGTGAAGATCCTCATAAGGCTTATGCTCAAAGTTATGATATTATCTTGAACGGCCTTGAACTTGGTGGAGGTTCCATTCGTATTCATACTCGAGCCCTTCAGGAGAAAATGTTTGAAGCCCTTGGGTTTACTAAAGAAAGTGCCGAAGCTCAATTCGGTTACTTCCTAAATGCGCTCGACTACGGTTTTCCACCTCATGGTGGTTTGGCAATCGGCTTGGATCGTTTTGTCAGATTGCTTGCTGATCGAGAGAACATTCGAGACGTCATTGCGTTCCCTAAGAATTCTAAAGCTGTCGAACCATTGACCAGTGCTCCTCAACCCGTTGCTAACAAACAGCTTGAGGACTTGGGCTTGTTTGTTGCTGATCATGACGATCAAAAATAAACGACGTTCTTTATCACTATTTGAATCGTCTTAGGCAAATAATTGCCATTTTTAAGCAAGAGATTGGGAGAAAAGGCAATTTGATCCCAGAATTTAAGCCAAGAAAGCAATGCATTCTAGTTTTGGATGCATTGCTTTCTTGGCTTAAATGGCAGGGGTTAGTCATTAACTGCAGGCTTTAGAAAGCCAAGTTGCGTTTATCAACACTTTTCTGACTAATATTTCAGCCAATTTTGATGTATTATTGCGGCATCAAGGTTATCATAAAACCTGAAGATACTTTTGCGATTTATGAAAGGAAACTAATATGGATGACGTTTCAAAACTTATGCGTCGGCACACCTATGTTACTAAAACCTCAACTTCTCTGATTTATGCAATTCTCGTTTCGATTGCGGTGAACTTTTTTTGGACACCTGGTCATATCTATTCATCAGGGATCACCGGTTTTGCTCAGCTGCTGAATACAATTTCGATGCGGGCGTTGCCAATCACGATCTCGACTGGCCTTGGTTTGTTTCTTTTAAACGTGCCATTATTTTTCTTAGCCTGGCGGGCAATTGGTAAACAATTTACTGTTTTTACCATCATTACCGTTTTTCTATCTAGTTTTATGATTCAGTTATTGAAGCCGATCCCGTTAACCCATGACCCGATTATCTGCGCGATCTTTGGTGGGGCGGTTAATGGTTTCGGAACTGGTTTGGCTTTGAAGAATGGCATTTCAACCGGTGGCTTGGATATTCTTGGTATTGTCATCCGTCAGCGGACTGGCCGGAGTATTGGGACGATTAATATTGCCTTCAATACTTTGATCATCATTGCCGCAGCTTTCATGTATGGTTGGCCATATGCCTTTTACTCGGCCTTGAGTTTGGTTGTCAATGCAAAGGTCATGGATATGACCTATACCAAACAGCAACGAATGCAGGTAATGATCATCACCAATCGACCCAATACAGTGATCGACAGTGTCCAAAATCATCTTCGTCGGGGGATTACCATTGTTCACAATGCAGAAGGTGCCTATCGGCATGATGCGAAAACGATTTTATTCACGGTTATTTCGCGTTATGAGATGAATGAATTGGAAGAGGCCTTATTGGAGTCGGATCCAAATGCGTTCGCAAGTATCGCAGACTCAGTTAAGATATTGGGAAGATTTTATGAACCGAAACCGTGAGAAATTCGAAAGAGTCATTGGTCTAATCCTTTGTTTGAGTTCGAATTAGCAGATTGAAAACCAAGTTGTTCAAGTTAGCTTTCTTGACTGCCTGATTCATGCAAAAGGGGGATCTAGCTTGAAGCCGACGCTTCTTTCTAAAGATTCTTTAAGAAACCAGTTCTGAAAAATGTTTATGTTATAATATTTCAGTGTGTGATTACAAAATACTGAAAAACGGTGAAAATTTTGAAAGTTTTATATTTATGGCTGATTAAAATGATTTCTGGGTTGAACGTTTTTCGGCGCAGAAATAAAGTCGTTTACTTGATGAGTTTTGATGATAATGTTGACTTCATCAAAGAACTGGCCCAGAAGATGCCGCCGAAGATGAAGCTGGTCGTCCTGTATCGTCCCGATACTGAAGCAGCTGCAACCGATTTGGCCGCGTTTGGAATTGTCACTCGGCCATTTAATGATGGTCTCAAATTTGTTTTTGATTTTGTGCCATTGTTGATGGGGGCAAGGTTAATTATTTGTGATAATTATTATGCTTTCTTGGGAGGGCTGGTTCATCGGCCTTCAACCAAGATCGTTCAAATTTGGCATGCGGATGGGGCAATCAAAAAGTTTGGTTGGGAAGACCCAACGACCGCTAAACGAAGTCAATTTGATAAACGACGATTCCAATCTGTTTATGATCATTTTGATGAATACATTGTTGCTTCCAAAGCAATGGGAAATGTGTTTGTTTCAAGTTATCATGAAAGTTTTGATAAGATTCGGCTGTTAGGTTACCCCAGATCCGATCAATACCTCGATTTGAAGTGGCAACAAGTCGCTCGGGAACGAATCTACCGGGCAGCTCCTGAATTAAGAAGCAGGCGAGTCATTTTATATGCCCCGACTTATCGGCCCCACCAAAGTTTTAAGCTGCCAATTGGGCTGAGTGATGCCTTGGCCGCTGATCCAAATGCGATCGTCGTTGTCAAATTGCATCCGGTGTTTCGAGATAAGGAAATCGCCGTGCGGGAAGTCGGCAATCCAAGAATCAAGTTCTATCATGAACTGGCGACCAGTGACTTATTGGCCGTTGCAGATACATTAGTAACCGACTATTCATCGGTAGCCTTTGATTTTAGTTTACTGCCCAATGCCAAATCAATGATCTTTTTCATGTTTGACATCGATCAATATCGGCGCAATCCAGGCATTCAAGATGATTATTTAGACTGGTTGCCAACCCCGCCGATTACGACGGTTCATCAATTAAAACAAGCAATTATTGACGCTAAACCAACTAATTTTGATGATTTTAACAAAAGATGGAATACGTTTAACGACGGTCAAGCAACTCAGCGGGTCGTTGATCGGTATATCCAGTTGCTGAAGTCACGTTAAGGAGTGCCTGAAAGTGAAAGAAGTTTTAACGCTATTACGAGAACAGTTTGAAAATATTGGGATTATTTTTCGGATTTCCAAGTATGAAGATAAAGCTGAGTATCAAAGCCATTATTTAGGACTTGTTTGGGAATATCTCTATCCATTAATTCAAATCGGAATTTACTGGCTGGTATTTGGTATCGGCTTGAAACATGGGAATACCACTCACGGGGTCGATTACCTGCCATGGATGGTGATTGGAATTACACCATGGTTCTTCATGAACCGGGCAAGTTTGGATGCCTCAAAGAGTATCTACCAGCGGGTTGGGATGGTTTCTAAAATGAAGTTTCCAGTTAGTATTTTGCCAACCATCAAGATTGTCAGCAATTTAAGTGCCTTTTGGACAATGTTGGTCTTTTCAATTGTAGTTGGCGGGATGTATGGTGTTAGACCATCAATCTATTGGTTCCAATGGCTCTATTACTTCATTTGCATGATTGCCTGGTTAATTGCGTTTGGTATTTTCAATTCAACCATTTCTGTGCTCGTTCGGGATTACCGAATCCTATTGCAATCATTGATGAGAATGTTATTTTATATGTCTGGCGTGCTTTTTAACTTTGAAACCAACTCATTTCCGGCACCATTCGTCCACATTTTGCAGCTAAATCCATTCTTCTATGTTGTTTCTGGCTTCAGGGATTCGATGCTATCGACGAATTGGTTCTGGCAAAAGCCAACCTTAACAGTTGTCTTTTGGGGAATGATTCTCTTCTTCCTCCTAGTTGGGTCCCATCTCCACTACAAGTTCAGATCAAGATTTGTTGATTTAATATAGTGTGGAGGATGAGCTGTTGAAAAATCAAATGATTCAGTTAATTAAATTGATAGCTCGCTGGATACTCATCGTGATGAACGATGGGTTTCTTTGTATGCGAGTGAAAAAAGGCACGGTTATTTTTGAAAGCTTTAATGGGCGTGATATTAGCGACAATCCATTTGCTATCTACAAGCAATTGGTGAAAATGAATCCTGCTGACCGGGATCATTATTATTTCAGTGTGAAACCATCTGAATATCAGCGGTTATCCAAAGCATTTCCGGACATTCAACTCATTCGGCGGTTTACTCCGGGGTGGGTCAGTTACATAGCCCGCGCAGATTTCTGGGTGATGAATTCCCGGATGCCCAAATGGTGGCATAAAAACCACCAGACGACCTATATTCAGACTTGGCATGGGACGCCGTTAAAAAAATTGGGTGTGGACATTGAACATGTCGAGATTCCCGGAACGACCACGGCACAATATCATCAGGGATTCGTTGATGAAGCTGCTCGCTGGGATTATTTAATCGCTCCCAATCAATATTCAGAGGATATTTTTAAATCTGCCTTCAAGTTCAAACATGACTTTTTAGAAGTTGGCTATCCCCGTAACGACACCCTTTATCAGGATAATCGTCAAAGCCACATCGCGGAGATTAAGCAACGATTATTCGGTTATCAGCCAAAACGGATTATCATGTATGCGCCCACATGGCGGGATGATAATTTTAAACAACAAGGGCGCTACAACTTTACGTTGCCGTTTTCGCTTGCAAATTTTTTCAAAACAGTTTCTGATGACACGGTTCTGATTATTCGGCCCCATTATTTGGTCAAAGATCACATCGATATCACTGGTTTTGCCGATCGGGTGAAAATCTTTGCTGAAGAAGATATTAACGAGTTATATTTGATCACAGATCTGCTAATCACCGATTATTCTTCGGTGATGTTTGATTATGCCAATCTTGAAAGACCAATGTTGTTTTTCCCGTATGATCTCGCTCATTATCGAGATGAGTTGCGAGGATTTTATTTTGACTATGACCAAGCCAATTTACCGGGACCGATGGCGACTGACGAAGCGGCCTTTACAAAATACTTAAAAGAATACACTGAGACTGGTCAATTTTCGGCTTTTGATGATCAATTGCGCGCATTTAATCATCAATTCTGTACTTGGGAAAATGGTCATGCAGCTGAAAAGATTGGTCAGTTGATTTTACGAGGAGGAAAATAATGAGTGAAGAAAGGTTCTTAATTGGTTCCCACGTCAGTATGAATGGCAAGGACATGTTCCTGGGTTCGGCCAAGGAAGCCGATTCATACGGCGAAAACGTCTTTATGGTTTATACTGGGGCCCCTCAAAATACGGTTCGCAAACCAATTGATAAGTTAAATGGAGATGCCGGTAAAGCCTATATGAAGGAGCATGGGCTACAAGAGGTTGTTGTCCATGCCCCTTATATCATCAACTTGGGGAATACTTTGAAGCCTCAGAATTTTACCTTTGGCATCCAATTCTTGCAGCAAGAAATTAAACGGGCTGAAGCCATTGGGGCTAAGCAGATTGTTTTACATCCAGGTGCGCATGTCGGGGCAGGTCCGCAAAAGGCGATTGCTCAAATTGCCAAGGGCCTCAACGAAGTCATCACCAGCGATCAAAAAGTCCAAATCGCGCTAGAAACCATGGCTGGTAAAGGAACCGAAGTGGGCATCACGTTTGAACAACTGGCAGAGATTATTGACAAGGTTACAGATAATGATAAACTTTCAGTGACGTTTGATACCTGTCATACCAGTGATGCCGGCTATGATATCAAGAATAATTTCGACGGTGTTTTGAATGAATTTGATCATGTGATTGGCATTGATCGATTGAAAGTCATTCATCTCAATGACTCCAAGAACGAACAGGGCAGCCATAAAGACCGCCACCAAATTATTGGGTTGGGGACCATTGGCTTTGAGACGTTGAACTATATTGCGCATCATGAACAGTTGACCAACGTCCCAAAGATTATGGAAACACCGATTTTAAAAGACGAAACAGATAAGAAGATTAAATATAATCCCCATGGCTACGAAGTTGCGATGCTCAAACGGCAGCAATTCAACCCAAATATTATTGCTGATATGAAGGCTGGTCGGCCATTTAGTTAGGTTTTTGACAGTTGTAAAAAGAAGAGTTACAGAAGTGGCATACCAATCATGAAGTGCCCTACTTTTGTAACTCTTTTATAAGTGCTAAGCAGGCTCATCAAGCCCACATTGCGTTAAAATCGATCGTGCGTGTCTTTCCTGATAGTGTGATGAAGTCGTTAGGTCACCTCAATGCTTCCTGGCCATTAGTCTTCAAATGTTGTCGTGTCCAGGTTCAAACTTTCCAAAATAATTGTTGCGGTTTCCTCAATTGACTTATTGGCAACGTTAATCGTCAAGCAACCAAGCTTTCTGTAGAGGTCCTTTGCATATTTCAATTCTTTCTTAATATTTTCGGTGTCTGAGTAAGGTGTATCTGCATCTAGACCATATGACAACATCCGCTGTCTTCTGATCTTGTGGAGCTTCTCAGGGGTGTTCAAGAGGCCAAAGACTTTATTCTTGTCTACTTGGTCGAGTTCTTCAGGAATTTTTAAACTTGGTCCGATGGGTAAGTTTGCGACCTTTTGATTTTGGTTAGCCAAATAAAGGGAGAGTGGTGTCTTGGATGTTCTGGAAACTCCCAGTACGACAATATCCGCCTCCAATAGGCCTTTGGCATTCTTACCATCGTCATTTTCAACCGCAAATTCGATTGATGAAATTCTTTCGAAATAATTTTGATTAAGATCGTGGATCAACCCAGGAATATGGGCAGGTTGCTCGTCGGTTAGCTTGCTGAGCATCCGCATTGGCTCTTGAATACAATCAAAGTCATAAATATGATTTTGAGTGCAAAATTCATCAACCATTTCACTTAAATCGGTGTTAACCAATGTATGAAAAATCATGGCATGGTTGGTTTTGGCCAATTTAAGAATTCCCCGCAAGATTGAGTCGGTTTGAATGAACGGAAAGCGCCGCATTTCGGCCTTAAGATTAGGAAATTGTGAAACGGCTGTTTGGGCAATTGTTTGAGCGGTGGCACCACTTGAATCAGAAATAATGAACACATTTTGCGTTTTCATATAGGTTATTCTCCTCTAAAATAAAATTTCCTAATTAAATATTAACATGTGATAGCGTTTTTAACTTAAATCATTGACGACAAAGACATTAATATGTATAATTTATTTAGAACCGTTTTAGGATGCACTTGGAGTGCTTTTTAAACAGTTACATTCAAGCTCGGAGGGAGGGAATTTCACATGGCAAAGACAGTCGTTCGTAAAAACGAGTCTCTTGATGATGCTCTTCGACGCTTCAAACGTACAGTTTCAAAAAGCGGTACATTACAGGAATATCGTAAACGTGAGTTTTATGAAAAACCAAGTGTAAAGCGTAAATTAAAGTCAGAAGCAGCACGTAAGCGTAATAACAAGAAGAAGCGTCGTTTCTAAGACACTACTCGAGAGATCGGAGCCTAATTTTTATTAGTCTCTGATCTTTTTTAATGGTAAAATTTAATTATAAATTGAAAAGAGGTTACTTTGATGACTGTTTATGATCAATTGAATGCAGACTTAAAAGAAGCAATGAAGGCACATGATAAAATTCGCTTAGGTGTGATTCGGGGCATTAAAGCTCAAATAATGAACGCTGAAGTTGAAAGTGCTGATCATAAGTTAACTGAAGATCAAGTGAGTTCAATCGTCATGAAAGAAATTAAACAACAAAAAGAATCGATTGAAGAATTTAAGAAGGGTAATCGTGATGATTTGGTCAAGGATCAAGAAGCCAAATTAAAGATTGCCGAAGAATATGCACCCAAACAAATGTCAACCGATGAGGTTAAAGCCGTTGTCGAGGAAACCATTAAACAGGTTGGCGCAGAGTCAATGGCTGACTTTGGTAAAGTGATGGGAGCTGTGATGCCTAAAGTTAAAGGTAAAGCCGATGGAAGTATTATTAATCAACTTGTAAAAAAACACCTTCAAGGTTAATTAATGATTAATAATGCTTTGGAAATGGCTTTTTCTATGCTAGTATCACAATAATAGGATTAAAAAGGAGTTTGTGTATTTGGCTGATACTGAACAGATTACAAAAGAATTTATCGTATCCGATCCCAATGAGCTATTGCAAATTGTCGGTACTCAAGATGAGTTTGTGACGATTCTTGAGGAGGGCATGGACGTTTCCATTAACGTGTTCGGTAATTCGATGCGGATCTCTGGTACAGAAGATTTAGTCAAAACGACGATCCACATTTTGGAAAATATTCTTTCCCTGATTGGAAAGGGCATCAGTATTAATAGCAGTGATTTTATTAGTGCAATTAATATGGCCAAGAACGGCACATTAGAATATTTTCAGGATTTATATAACCAAGTCTTAATCAAAGATGCTAAGGGTAAGGCAGTCCGAGTCAAAACGTTTGGTCAGCGACAATACGTTCAAGCGATTCGTCATCATGATGTGGCTTTTGGCATTGGACCTGCTGGAACCGGTAAGACTTATTTGGCGGTTGTCATGGCGCTGGCGGCTTTAAAACAGGGAACCGTTGATAAAATTGTGCTGACACGACCCGCTGTTGAAGCCGGGGAAAGTCTTGGCTTTTTGCCGGGTGATTTGAAAGAAAAGGTTGACCCTTATCTCAGGCCAATTTATGATGCCCTGCACGCAATTTTAGGCGCGGAGCATACTGAACGGTTGATGGATCGTGGCGTGATTGAAATTGCGCCGTTGGCATATATGCGTGGCCGGACCCTGGATAATGCATTTGTGATCTTGGATGAAGCTCAAAATACCACCAATATGCAAATGAAGATGTTTTTAACCAGGTTAGGATTTGGTTCAAAGATGATTGTGAACGGTGATATTTCACAAATTGATTTGCCAAAGCGAACAACCAGTGGGTTGGTTGCTGCCCAAAAAATCTTGAAAAATATCGACCAAATTGAATTTGTAACCTTCACTGCGGAAGATGTTGTTCGACATCCAGTGGTTGCAAAAATCATCACCGCGTACGAGAATAGCGGTCATTAACTAATCGAGGAAGAATGAGAATGGATTTAGAGATATACGATAAAACAAAGGACGGCATTGATGAAAAAGACCGAAAATTAATTGCCAACGTGCTTGATTTTGCCGGTAAGTACATTAAGCTGGCAGATAACACGGAAATGTCTGTGACCTTGGTCAATAACGACGAGATTCACCGGATTAATAAAAAATATCGCGGCGTCGATCGGGCAACTGATGTGATTAGTTTTGCGATTGAAGATTCTGCCGATGATGATTTCCCGATTATTATGGATGAATCTCTCAAAGAAAGCATTCCAGAGAACATTGGCGACATCTTTGTGTCAGTTGATAAAGTTGCCGAACAAGCTGATTACTTGGGTCATTCTTTCCAGCGAGAACTTGGCTTTCTAGTGGTTCATGGCTTCTTGCATCTGAATGGCTATGATCACATGAAGAAAGCTGATGCTGACGTGATGTTTCCCTTGCAAAAAGAGATTTTAAATAAATATGGCCTTAAAAGATAAAGACAGCAGACAAATAGATAAGAACAAGACTTTTTTCCAATCAGTAGGACACGCCTTAGAAGGAATCAAACGTCTCATTTTAGAGGAACGTAATTTTCGGTTTGACCTTATCATTGCATTTTTAACGTTGTGTCTAGGCGTGATTCTTCAGATAAGAATTAACGAATGGCTATGGTTATTTGCTGCATTCTTTTCTGTGATTGGATCGGAAGTGTTGAACTCAATCATTGAGAATGTGGTCGATTTAATTGTTGGCCATCATTTTGACTTGTTAGCCAAACGAGCAAAGGATATCGCCGCTGGTGGTGTCCTGATGTCTGCGCTATTTGCAATCATTATCGGGTCGTTAATCTTTATTCCCCGGTTTATTGAGTTACTAAGTTAGGTGAGGTAAAAAATGGATAATCCAAATTATCATTCAGGATTTGTTGCAATTGTTGGCCGGCCCAATGTCGGGAAGTCAACTTTCTTAAATCGAGTGATCGGTCAGAAAATTGCGATCATGAGTGACAAAGCCCAAACAACTCGAAATAAGATCCAGGGAGTCTACACAACGAAGGAAGCTCAAATTGTGTTTATTGATACCCCTGGAATTCATAAGCCCAAGGATAAATTGGGCGATTTTATGATGGAATCAGCTTTGTCAGCTTTGAAAGAAGTTGACGCTGTGTTATTCATGGTCAATGCGACTGAACGGCGAGGCGCTGGGGATAATTATATTATTGACCAGTTGAAGAAGACTGACCAACCAGTTTACCTGTTAATTAATAAAATTGACCAAATTTCGCCTGATGACATTATGGCAATTATTGGTGAGTACCAAAATGCGTTAAAATTCAAGGATGTTTTCCCAATTTCTGCCTTACAAGGAAACAATGTCCCAGAATTGATTGATGCTTTGGTAAAGGAATTGCCAGAAGGACCTCAGTACTATCCAGAAGATCAAGTAACGGATCACCCGGAACGATTTGTGATTTCAGAGTTAATTCGAGAAAAAGTGATGCAATTAACTCGCCAAGAAATTCCGACCTCGACCGCCGTTTATATTGAAAAGATTAAGGATGACAATGGGTTGTTGAGAATTCAAGCAACAATCATCGTTGAACGGGACGGTCAAAAGGGAATTGTGATCGGTAAGGGTGGCTCAATGTTGAAGAAAATTGGGACCCTAGCAAGAAAAGACATCGAGAACATGATGGGCAACAAAGTGTTCTTGGAGTTATGGGTAAAGGTTCAACCAAGATGGCGTGACAAGCAAAGCTTATTGGATTCGTATGGGTACAAAAAATAGTGAACGAAGCAAAGCGTTTAGGAACTGGAACTTAAGTCACCCACGCATGGATTCTTTGCTCTGGGGATCGTCCGGCTGCTTTTGTGGCAGTTCCTACTTTGCACAGCTAATCTATTCTATGTAGACGCAACTTTACCTTTTTTCAATGTTGGTTGAAGCTGTCCTATTTTGCCTAACAAAAATGTGCACCAGGAGGCTGATCTCAACCATGTAAGCTAGAAATCAATCATTCCAAAATGGAAGTAATTAATTTTTCCTTACATTCCGGGATCAAAGCACTTATTATCGCGTTCTGAGGTGATTTCATGTCCAAAGGCCAAATCACAGATTTTAATGGAATTTTACTTTACACCAAGCCCTACCGTGAACATGACCTTTTGGTGAAATTTTTGACCCGTGAATTTGGGAAGAAAATGTTTTTGGTCCGTGGTGCCAAGCGACCTCGCTTCAAAATGCGGGCGGCGATTTTACCGTTTACATATGGCTTGTACGGTGGCGACATCAAAGATGATGGCTTGTCATACATCAATGACGGCAAACATGTTGAACACTTTAATCAGATCGCTGAAGATATCACTAAGAATGCTTATGCAACTTACACAATGTCATTAATCGATCTGGCATTTCACGACGGTGAGCCCATAGCTGTTTGGTACGACAAGTTGTTAATGGGGTTGAAACTGATTGATGAAGGCTTCGACGCAGAAATTATCACAAATATCTTTGAAGTTCAATTGCTTCAAGCCTTTGGGGTTGCCCCTAATTGGGTTGACTGTGTGATCTGTCATCGGCGAGATTTGCCGTTTGACTATTCCGAGGCGTATGGTGGCTTGCTATGCAAAAATCACTGGGACAAGGATCCTTACCGAATGCATCTGGACGCGAGAACCATTTATTACTTGAGGTTATTTTCGGTTGTGGATTTATCAAAATTAGCGCACATTGCAGTAGGTGACAAAACCAAAAAGTTATTACGACAAGTTTTAGACCAAATCTATCAGCGAAGCGTCGGGGTGGTTCCCAAAAGCAAACGATTCATTGATCAACTGGGTAAATTCAAAATTTGATGTAAGCTGCGTTGACAATCGTTTTAATGTCAACTATGATTATTTCTGAAATAAATAATTCGGCAATGAGAAAAGAAACTGATTGATGATTTTGTCCAACGAGACTGGGTAAGTGAGAGCCAGTTCAAACTGATCAATTAGATGGCGCTTTTTGAGCTGAACAATTAAGTGCTGGTAATAATTTACCAGAAGTAGGGTGGAACCGCGATTGACTCGTCCCTATGTTTAAGTGGCTAAGTATAGCTTTTAAACATAGGGATTTTTTTGTGATTAAACTAGGAGGAATATTGATGACTGAAAAACTATCAGTTCAAGAAATTATCCTGCGGCTGCAAAAGTATTGGGCAGCTCAAGGATGTATGTTAATGCAGGCATACGATACCGAAAAAGGGGCTGGAACAATGAGTCCTTACACGTTCTTGCGGGCAATTGGCCCAGAGCCATGGAATGCCGCTTATGTTGAACCTTCCAGACGACCAGCTGATGGCCGTTATGGTGAAAACCCGAACCGGCTGTATCAACATCATCAGTTTCAAGTTATTATGAAGCCTTCACCAGAAAATATTCAGGAACTTTATCTGAACAGTTTGAAGGAACTTGGTATTAATCCCTTGGAACATGACATCCGTTTTGTTGAAGATAACTGGGAAAACCCTTCGATGGGATGTGCCGGTGTTGGTTGGGAAGTTTGGCTAGACGGAATGGAAATTACCCAGTTTACATATTTCCAAATCGTTGGGGGCCTCGAAATGGATCCCGTTGCATCTGAAATTACTTATGGTTTGGAGCGGCTCTCGTCGTACATTCAAAACGTCAACTCTGTATTTGATTTGGAATGGTCAGACGATGTTCTTTACGGTGATATCTTCAAAGAACCTGAATATGAACATTCCAAGTACAGCTTTGAGGTTAGTGACCAAGAAATGCTGTTGAAGCATTTCAATGAGTATGAACATGAAGCCAAGCGCTTATTGGATCAAAGCCTTGTTCATCCTGCTTATGACTACATTTTGAAGTGCAGTCATACGTTTAATCTTTTGGATGCTCGCGGCGCTGTGTCAGTTACCGAACGAGCTGGTTATCTATCCCGAATTCGCAATTTAGCCCGGCGGGTCGCCAAGGAATTTGTTGCCGCTAGAAAACGTCGAGGATTCCCGTTGATTAAAGACGAGAAGAAACGTCAAGAACTACTCAAAGACGAAACGGAGGAAAAATAATGGCTAACAATTTCTTACTGGAAATCGGTTTGGAAGAAATCCCTGCCCATGTTGTGACGCCAAGCATTAATCAACTCAAAAAACGGGCAACCGATTTTCTTAAAGCACAACGAATTACATTTGCCAACATTAAGACTTTTAGCACCCCTCGGCGGTTGGCTCTTTATATAACGGAGTTAGCTGATAAGCAGCCAGATATTGATAAATCCGTCAAAGGACCCGCAAAAAAGATTGCTCAAGATGCTGACGGTAACTGGACGAAGGCTGCGATTGGTTTCTCAAGAGGGCAAGGCGCTACCACGGATGACATCACGTTTAAGGATGTTAAAGGGACACAATACGTTTTCGTTGAAAAACACATTGCTGGTAAACCTGTCGACGAGATTTTAACCGGGATGAAAGACGTTATTACTGCAATGACTTTCCCAACGATGATGAAGTGGGGGAACTATTCATTTGAATATGTCCGACCGATCAAATGGCTGGTCGCCTTACTTAACGATCAGGTTGTTCCCTTTAAGATCCTTGACGTGACAACTGATCGCATTACTTCTGGACATCGCTTCCTTGGTAAAGATGTTGAATTGGTAAACGCAGATGAATACGAAGAAAAGTTGACTGAACAATTTGTCGTTGCCGATGCTGATAAACGAAAAGAAATGATCACCAAGCAGATTCAGAAGATTGCCCAAGACAACAACTGGAAGATCAATCTGGATCCTGATTTATTGGAAGAGGTTAATAACCTGGTTGAATGGCCAACCGCATTTGCGGGTAAGTTTGATGACAAATACCTCAAAATCCCAGATGAAGTCCTGATTACCTCGATGAAAGATCATCAGCGTTTCTTCTATGTAACTAATCAAGAAGGCAAATTACTTCCTCATTTTGTTTCCGTCCGAAACGGGAATGATTATGACTTGCAGAACGTGGTTCAAGGAAATGAAAAAGTTTTAACTGCCCGTCTGGAAGATGCCATGTTCTTCTATCAAGAAGATCAAAAGAAGTCAATTGCTGATTATGTGGAACGTCTGAAAAAGGTCAGCTTCCATGACAAAATTTCGACAATGTATGACAAAATGCAGCGAGTGCAAGTTATTTCACATTACTTTGGCCAATTATTCAGCCTTTCTGACGACCAACTCAAAGATTTGAAGCGGGCAGCTGAAATTTACAAATTTGATTTAGTTACCGGCATGGTTGGCGAGTTTGCCGAACTCCAAGGTGTAATGGGTGAAAAATATGCGTTGCTAAATGGCGAATCCGAGGCGGTTGCCAAAGCAATTTCCGAACACTACATGCCAATCTCAGCAAACGGCGATTTACCTCAATCAGATATTGGTTCAATTTTGTCGATTGCCGATAAATTGGATAGCATTTTAACGTTCTTTGCCGCCGGGATGATCCCAAGTGGCTCAAACGATCCCTATGCCTTACGTCGTCAAGCAACTGGGATTGTTCGAATCGTTTCTAACAAGAACTGGAAATTTGATTTAACTTCAACGTTGAACAAAGTGATTGAGTTGCAGAAACAGCAAAACGTTGCCCCTGATTTGGATATGAGCGGACGGGTTTCAGCGATTGATGACTTTATTAAGGATCGAATCAAACAGTTCCTTGATGACTTAGGTATTCGTTATGATATTTCAGATGCCGTTACCTCTGGATCACATACCAACATTGTCTTTAACATTGCTAGTGGCAAGGCCTTGCAAAATCACAGTGATGATCGTGACTTCAAGGAGGTCATTGAGTCACTGACCCGGGTTCAACGGATCGCTAAAAAGGGTTCATTTGGCAGTGATGATTTGACGGTTGACCCAAGTTTGTTTGAGAATGATTCCGAAAAGTCACTTCATGATGCTGTGGCCAAGGCTGCAGATGGTTACACAGACTTGACTGCTGAAGCCGATTTTAAACGGCTAGCAGGGCTTAAAGATGAAATTAACACTTATTTTGACGCTACAATGATCATGGCTAAGGATGAAAAGCTGAGGAATAACCGGCTTCGTCAGTTGACAATGATTGCCAACATGATTATGTTCTTAGGTGATTTGGATAAATTGGTTGTCAAGGGATAATGAGTGCTTATGATTGTACTAATTGACATTGTATGATAGTATTTAATCACGTATCGCTAAGACAATGAGTCGCACTCTTGGGTGCGGCTTTTTGCCGGTATTTATACGGCTTTTAAAGATGGGAGGCGAAAGACTATCAAGATCCCAGAAGATGTGATTGAGCAAGTTAGATCACAGGTCAACATAGTTGATGTTGTTTCTCAGTACGTTCAATTGAAACAGTCTGGCAAGAATTTATTTGGCCTCTGTCCGTTCCATGAAGAGCGGACCCCGTCTTTTTCAGTTTCGGAGGATAAGCAGATTTTTCATTGTTTCAGTTGTGGCCGCGGCGGAAATGTATTCAAGTTCTTAATGGAGTTAAAGAATATTTCATTCCCAGAAGCCGTTAATGAAGTTGCCCAACTCGAAAATATTCCTTTAGATAAGAAGTATTTTGCGGATCATTCGAATGACCCATCTGCTAATGAGAATTCACAACAAAAGCAATTGATTGATCTCCATGAGCAGACAGTCAAGTTATATAATCATATTTTGACAAACACCAAGATGGGACAACCGGCGTTGGATTATCTCCACAAACGGGGAATTACTGATGAAACGATTGCCACCTACAAGCTTGGATATGCGCCTGTCCAACGATTGTTGAAGCCATTTTTCGATGAACGCAAGGTTGATTATCAGCTGCTACGCAAAACGGGGCTGTTTTCTGAGGATCAGGATGGTAACTTGCGCGATCGTTTTGTTGATCGGGTGATGTATCCGATTCGAAATGGTGGCGGGCAAACGGTTGGCTTTTCCGGCCGGATGCTGACGAAGAATCCAGATATGCCAAAGTACCTGAATAGTCCGGAAACCGAAACGTTTAATAAACGCAAAATCCTCTTTAACCTGGATTTAGCGCGGGCAAACATTCGAAGCCAGCAACCTGCCTTGTTGTTTGAAGGCTTTATGGATGTGATTACAGCGTATCAAGCTGGCATTAAGTCTGGGATTGCCTCGATGGGCACTAGTCTTACTGAACAGCAAATTTATGATATCAAACGGATTACGCGGGATGTTATTATTTGCTACGATGGTGATATTCCTGGACAAAAAGCCATTAAACGCGCCATTGATGAATTCGGTGAGCATGATAACAGTATGGGTATCAAGGTTGTCACGGTTCCCGATGGTATGGACCCCGACGAATTCATTCGCAGTAAAGGCGCCGATCCCTTTAAGGAGTTGCTCACTCACGCCCAGGCACCCATTGAATTTGAATTGAGCTACTTGAAAAAGCAATACAATTTGAATTCTGAAGTTGACCAGAGCAACTATATCGCTGAAGCAGTCAAATTAATTAGCAAAGTGGACTCCAGCATTTCGAGGGATCTTTATCTGAATCGGTTGGCGGATGAATTTTCGGTGGAGAAGAAGTTGTTGCAACAGCAGTTGATGCCGTTATTAAAGCGAACGCCATCGGTTTCGACTAATCAGTATCAACAGCCTAATCCCCCCATTCGGCCAAGGCAGACAAAGCATTTAACTAAAGTGCAGGTTGCAGAAATGCAACTGCTTAATCGAATGCTCCATTATCATGATGTTTGGTTGAAAGTCAGTAATATCGCCGGATTTGCGTTTGTTGATGAAAAATTTCAAATGTTGTATCTATTAGCAGAGGGCTATTTCACCAAATACAGCGATTATAATGTGGCTGCGTTTAGTAATCTCATCACGGAAAATTCACTGCAAAGCTTGTTAATTGATATTGAAATGCTTGAATTACCAGATCAACCCAGCGATCAAGAAATTGATAACTGTGTCAATGTGTTGATGCATCAGGCACCCGTAGACGCCAAGTTGAAGCAAAGGCGAACCGAATTGAAACAAGCAACGAAGATTGGCGATGTTGACAAACAAAAAGAATTAATGATTGAAATTATCAAACTTGAGCAACAAAAGAGAACGAAGCAACAAGTCTAACTTCAGGAGGCATTTTGATGGCTAACAAAAAAACAAGCAAGGTAAAGGTAACAAAGGCAACTACAAGCAAAAAGGCTGCATCAACTAAGACAAAGGCCGCAAAGAAAGCTGCTAAGCCGTATAAAAAGGAATTTGACGCAATTGTTAAAGCGAATAAGCAAATTGGTCATATTACCTATGATGAACTCCAGAAGAAAATCCAAGAACCATATTCTTTGAACGAAAAGGATATGGAAGGACTCCTTGAAGAAATCGAAGACTCAGGAATTAGTGTCGTTGATGAAAATGGCGAGCCAGATCCACGTGCGATTGGCGCTGCTAAGAAGGTTACTAAGAAGGAACTTTCTGATGTTTCTGCGCCCACTGGTGTTAAGATCAATGATCCGGTTAGAATGTACCTTAAAGAGATTGGCCGGGTATCACTTTTAAGTGCCGACGAAGAAATTTCACTTGCTAAACGAATTGAAGATGGCGATGAAGAAGCTAAGCAGGAACTAGCTGAAGCCAACTTGCGGTTGGTGGTTTCGATTGCCAAACGTTATGTGGGTCGGGGGATGCAGTTCCTTGATTTGATTCAAGAAGGTAACATGGGCTTAATGAAGGCCGTTGAGAAGTTTGATTATCGGAAGGGATTCAAATTCTCAACTTATGCCACTTGGTGGATTCGTCAAGCCATCACCCGGGCCATTGCTGACCAGGCTCGAACAATTCGGATTCCAGTTCACATGGTTGAAACCATCAACAAATTGATCCGAATCCAACGGCAATTACTTCAAGACTTGGGCCGTGAGCCATTGCCTGAAGAAATTGGTGCTGAGATGGACATGCCAACAGAGAAGGTTCGAGAAATTCTGAAGATTGCCCAAGAACCAGTTTCGCTTGAAACCCCAATTGGTGAAGAGGATGACTCTCACTTGGGTGACTTCATCGAAGATCAAGATGCAACTTCACCAGCCGACCATGCAGCTTATGAGTTGTTAAAGGAACAGCTGGAAAGTGTTCTTGATACGTTAACCGATCGTGAAGAAAATGTTTTACGGTTGCGTTTCGGCCTTGATGACGGTCGAACTCGGACCCTTGAAGAAGTTGGAAAAGTGTTTGGTGTAACCCGTGAGCGGATTCGTCAAATCGAAGCTAAAGCATTACGGAAGCTCCGTCATCCATCACGTAGCAAGCAATTAAAAGATTTTTTGGAATAATCTGATTCAACAGAACAGCAGGCGTTCATAACAAAGTGACAAATTTTGTTTATGGGCTCCTGTTTTTTTGTCAGGTTATAAATTATAATGAATCTATAAACTAATTTAGGAGTTATTTATGAATAGCACGCATTTATCGAAACGCTTACAAACGGTTAGTGACCACGTCGACCCCGGGAGCAGATTAGCTGATATTGGATCTGATCATGCGTATTTACCAATCCACCTCGCCAAAAACGATATTATTTCCTATGGGGTTGTTGGTGAAGTGGCGAAAGGACCGCTCTCAAACGCGATTTCAGAAATTAAAAAGGAAGGCTTATTATCCGTCTTGCAGCCGCGATTGGCTGATGGACTTGATGCCATCCAGCCTGCAGACAAAATTGATGCGATTACGATTGCCGGCATGGGTGGCAATCTGATTAGCCACATTTTAGAAAACGGGTACGATAAGTTGACTGGCCAAGAAAAATTGATTCTCCAACCGAATGTTGGCGAAGGGGTCGTTCGAACTTGGTTGATGACTCATCGGTACCAGATTAAGGCTGAACAAATTTTATCTGAGGATGATCATATTTACGAGATTATCACAGCAGTCAAGGCGCCAACCAAGTTAGCCTATACCGACAGAGAACTTAAGTTTGGACCATTCTTAATGAAGGAAAAATCGCCGATATTTGTGGCAAAATGGCAGAGTGAAATTAAACTACTGGAAAGAGTCCTTAACAATATGAAAAAAGCATCTCATGAAGATATCCCTAAAATGGCAGCTATCAGAGCTGAAGTTCAAATGATAAAGGAAGTGATTGCCTGATGAAGGCGAAACAATTAGTCGATCGATTCGAACAATTTGCACCCCAAAAATTGGCGATGGAACGTGATCCGATTGGGTTGCAAATTGGATCGTTAAATCATGATATTCACAAAGTGATGACCACTTTGGATGTTCGCCCAGAAGTCGTAGATGAAGCCATTGCCAATCACGTGGACTTCATTTTTGCCCATCATCCGGTGATGTTTCATCCGGCCCGAAATCTGGATTTGGATGTGCCCCAGAATGCGATGTATGCCAAGCTAATTTCTCATGGCATCACTGTTTATGCTGCCCATACCAATCTAGATTCTGCTGATGGCGGCATGAACGATTGGCTGGCCCAGGCATTGGGATTGGATCATCTTGAAGGATTGGTCCCCGGCTATGCTGAATCAGTTTTTCGACTAACAGTCCAGGTTCCCAAAGTCTATGCTACAGCCGTGCGAATGTCGTTGGTCGATGCAGGTGCTGAAGTTAGCAGCGATCAGTTTGCCGGTTATACTTACGAAATTGATGGCACGGTCTATTATGTTCCCAAAGCCGGGGCCGATCCAACAATCGGGGCTGCCGGCGAACCCCGTGAAGTGGAAGATTCCCGATTGGAGTTCGAAGTGCCAGAAAAGAATCTCAACCATGTGCTGAAAACGTTGGCTGACGTCCATCCCCTGAGTAAGCCACTTTATAATTTGATTCGCTTAGAGGATAAGAAGCACCATTTCACCATGGGACGAGTTGGAGATCTGCCAAAGTCAATCACTCTCAAAGAATTTGTTGAACAATGTAAACGCGTTTTCAATGTTACCGGATTACGGGTTGTTGCCAATGACTTAAATCGGCTGGTTAAAAAAGTGGCAATTCTCGGTGGCGATGGCGGTAAATTTTTCAACCTTGCTCAACAAAAAGGCGCCGATGTTTATGTGACGGGTGATGTTTATTATCACACCGGTCATGATATGTTAGCCGCCGATTTACCAGTGGTTGATCCCGGACATCATATCGAAAGTATTTGCATCCCTAAATTAGCTGAATTATTCGAAAAATGGACAGCTGAAAACAATTGGCCATTACAAGTGATTCAATCTAAATTAAATACAGATCCATTCACATTTATGTAACTCAAAAGGAGTGTTCAAAATGTCAAAGTATCCTAAATTAATTGCCTACTTTTTAGATTTCGTCAAGGTTAACAGTCGTTCTGACCCAAATTCAACCACCATTCCGTCTTCTGATCGCGAAACGAAATTTTTGAATACATTGAAAGAAATGCTCGAAAAGATGGGCTTAAGTAACGTTCACACCAATGACCAGAGTGCTTACGTTTTTGCAACATTACCTGCCAATACCGGTCAACAAGTGCCGGCCGTTGGATTCATTTCTCACATCGATACGGCGGACTTTAATTCTGAAAACATTAACCCACAAATTGTTGAAAACTATGACGGCAAATCTGTGATTCCGTTGGACAAGGCAGGTAAGTATACCTTGGATCCGAAAGTTTTCCCAAGCCTCAAAAAATACCAGGGGGATACATTGATTACAACGGATGGGTCGACCTTGTTGGGAGCTGATGATAAGGCCGGTGTTTCAGAAATCCTTGCAGCTCTTACTTACTTGATGGCCCATCCAGAAATCAAGCATGGCGACATTAAGATTGGCTTTGGCCCGGATGAAGAAATTGGAACTGGTGCCGATCATTTCGACGTGAGGGACTTTGGCGCTGACTATGCCTACACAGTTGATGGTGGCCCATTAGGCGATTTGAACTATGAAACCTTTAACGCTGCCGATGCGAAGGTTGAAATTCAAGGGACTGACGTTCATCCGGCTGAAGCAAAGGGTGTAATGGTTAATGCTATCCAATTGGGTGTTGACTTCCATCAAGCGTTACCTGAATTTGACCGCCCAGAACGGACCGAAGGCCGACAGGGATTCTTCCACATTTATGATTTTGAAGGAAGCGTTGACCATACTCAGTTAGCTTACATTATTCGTGATCATGACCGTGATCGATTTGAAGCTCGGAAACGGCTTTTCAAGGGAATTGCTGACCGTATGAATGCTGAATTTGGCTCTGAACGAATCAAAGTAACGTTAAAAGATCAATATTACAATATGGGCGAAATTATTGAAAAGGATCCAACGGTCGTTGAGATTGCTGAACAAGCAATGAAGAACATCGGCGTTAAACCTCACGTTTTCCCAGTTCGTGGGGGAACAGATGGCTCCAAGATTTCGTTCATGGGCTTGCCAACACCAAACTTATTTGCAGGTGGCGAAAACATGCATGGTCGCTTTGAATACGTTTCTGAGCAAACAATGGAAAAGGCTGTTGATGTGATCATCGAAATGGTTAAGCTATACGCAGAAAAATAATTGGTCAAAAAAGGTCAAATAATTGTTTTTGTTTCCTAAAATTTGATAATATAACAACAGACGGTTTGAGATGAAAATGAGTCATTTTTATTTCGAACCTTTTTGTTAGAGCTTAAAAGCAAAATAAAATTTCAAATAGATAAGGTGATTATTTAATGAATCCTGATAATTTAACTGAAGCAGTCACTCAAGCCATTTCTCAGGCTCAACAAATTGCCACAACCCGGAAACAACAGAATATCACGGTTGCCCATTTGTTTAAATTCTTGGTTCAGCCTGGTGAGTTAGCTCGGGAAATATATTCGCAATTAGGTCTGAACTTAACTGATCTCAATGCCGAGCTTGACAATGAAATTGATGCAATCGCCACGGTAGAGGGCAGCAATATCAATTACGGTCAATCCTTATCCTCAAACCTCTATGAACTCTTGCAGGATGCAGAACAGATTAAGAATGAGTTTGGGGACTCATTTATTGCCGTTGATACCTTGACGATTGCTGTCATGCAGCTGCACGGTGACAAGTTCTCCGATTATTTAGCCGCTCAGGGAATTACTGAGCAAAAAGTGCGGAACGTGGTTGAGAAAATTCGTGGTGGTCAAAAAGTGACGACTAAAAACCAGGAAGACAGTTATCAATCATTGGAAAAATATGGAACTGACCTAGTTCAAGCAGCCCGTGACAACAAATTAGGTCCCATCATCGGTCGAGATGAAGAGATTCTTGATGTCATTCGGATTCTATCCCGAAAAACTAAGAATAATCCAGTCTTGATTGGGGCACCCGGCGTCGGTAAAACGGCGGTTGTCGAAGGATTGGCTTTGCGAATCGCTTCTGGTGATGTTCCGGAGAATTTGAAGGATAAAACCATTTTCCAATTGGATATGGGCTCTTTGATTGCTGGTGCCAAGTACCGGGGTGAATTTGAGGAGCGCCTGCAAGCCGTTCTTAAAGAAGTGAAGAAGGCTGAGGGCCAGATTATCATGTTCATCGACGAAATTCATAATATTGTTGGTGCAGGTAAAGCGGAAGGAAGCATGGATGCCGGCAATATCTTGAAGCCCATGTTGGCTCGTGGCGAGCTTCACCTGATTGGGGCAACGACGATTGATGAGTATCGTAAATACATGGAAAAAGACAAGGCCCTTGAACGTCGTTTTCAACGGGTAATGGTCCATGAGCCTTCAGTTGAAGACACCATCACGATTTTGCGGGGGTTGTCTGAAGGGTTGGAAATTCATCACGGCGTCCGAATTCACGATAACGCCTTAGTAGCTGCCGCAAAGTTATCGGACCGCTACATTACTGATCGTAATTTACCAGATAAAGCGATCGATTTGGTTGATGAAGCTTCAGCCGAAATTCGAGTAGAAATGAACTCCAGTCCGACCGAATTAGACCAGGCAAGGCGACAACTGATGCGTCAAGAAGTCGAAGAAGCCGCTTTAAAAGAAGAAACCGACGAGGCTTCCAAGAAACGCCTGCAAGAGCTCCAAGGTGAATTGGCAAATACTAAAGAAAAAGTCAATGCTTTAAACGCCCGCTGGAAGCAGGAAAAAGACGCAATTAAAAAGATTAGTGACAAGAAGAAGCAACTTGATCAAGCTAAAAACGATTTAAAACAAGCCGAAAATACTTATGATTTAAATAAAGCGGCTGTTTTACAACACGGAACGATTCCACAATTGGAAACTGAACTGAAGCAGTTAGAACAGAATGACCAGCATGCGGATTGGCTGGTATCTGAATCAGTAACGGCTAATGAAATTGCCAGCGTGGTCAGTCGGGAAACTGGAATTCCAGTGACTAAACTCGTCGAGGGGGAACGCAAAAAGTTACTCCACTTGGCTGATAATCTCCATAAACGGGTGATTGGCCAAGACACGGCTGTCACCGCGGTCGCAGATGCCGTTATCCGCTCACGTGCCGGCTTGCAGGATCCGAGTCGGCCATTGGGCTCATTCTTGTTCCTTGGGCCCACAGGGGTTGGAAAAACCGAATTAGCTAAGGCTCTGGCTGAAGACTTGTTTGATTCGGAAAATCACATGGTTCGAATTGACATGTCTGAATACATGGAGAAAGAGTCAGTTTCCAGGTTGGTTGGTGCCGCTCCCGGTTATGTTGGTTATGAAGAGGGCGGTCAATTGACTGAAGCCGTTCGCCGGAATCCTTACACAATTGTGTTATTTGATGAAATCGAAAAAGCTCATCCAGATGTTTTCAATATTTTGTTGCAGGTGTTGGATGATGGCCGTCTTACAGATAGCCAGGGTCGGACAATTGATTTTAAGAACACGATTTTAATTATGACGTCGAACTTAGGGTCAGATATTTTGTTGGATGGCACTGACGAAAATGGCGTCATCTCCGACCAAGCAAAGCAACGGGTTGATCAATTGCTCAAGACGTCGTTCAAGCCCGAATTTTTGAATCGGATTGATGACGTGATTATGTTTAAGCCATTGTCACGGGATGACATTGAGAAGATTGTACAGAAACTAATTGATCAATTATCGCAGCGAACCAAAGCCCAAGACATCAAGCTGTCAATTTCAGCTGAAGCCAAGAGCTGGATTGCCGATAATGGCTACGAGCCTCAATACGGTGCGCGGCCACTACAACGTTACGTCACCAACGTGGTCGAAACACCCTTGGCTAAGATGATTGTCGCCGATGAGATTAAGCCGCACAGTATTGTGCATATTAATTTGGCTGATAATCAGCTGACTTTTGTACCGGAAAGAGTGCCGGAAACCCAAACAATCTAATTCTATAAGGAGGCGATCAGGGTGCCGGAATTGGTCCAGTTAGCAACAAATAATCAAGCAACTTTGTCTGTGGCATTGTTTTCTGCCACTAATCCGCGAGGGATCGTTCAAATCGTTCACGGGGCATTGGAGCACAAAGAGCGGTATTATGATTTTGCAAATTACCTATGTACTCACGGTTACCATGTCATCTTGTCGGATAATCGCGGCCATGGGCAGTCAATATCCAAGGATGATCCTAGAGGCGTAATGGCGAACTTGTCCCAATTATTGACGGACCAGGTGAAAATCACCCATTATGCAAAGCAACGGTGGCCTGGACTTTCAGTTGCCCTGTTTGGCCATTCGTTCGGGTCAATTTTAGCTCGGTTATATCTTCAGCGGCATGATCAGGAATTGACGGGACTGGCGATGACCGGAACGGCCAATTATATTCCGATTGTTCCGATTGGCTTGATGTTGGCCAATCTCTTTTTGAAATTTGATTTGGCTGATAAGCGTTGTCGGCTCCTTTCCAATATGTCGGGACTCAATCCAAAAAACCATCGTTGGTTGAGCTATAACCAGCAAAATATTCAAAGTGTGATTGATGATCCGAAAATGATTGCCGAATACCCTGTTAAAAGTCTCCAGACGTTATGGCGGGGCGATTATGAATTGAAACAGGTTGCTCATTTTAAGTGCCAATCACCACACTTGCCAATTCTGACCATTGTCGGTGATCATGATAAATTTAGTGGGGGCAAACACGGGCTCAACGATACAGTTGCAACTTTGCACCAAATTGGTTATCAGAATGTCACAAGCATCGTCATGCCACACATGAAGCATGAAGTGTTAAACGAAAGCTATCACCCGAAGGTTTATCGCTTAATTTTGAAATTTTTAAATCAACTTGGATAATAAAAAAGATTGGAACCAAAATCGTTTCAATCTTTTTTATGACTTCAATTATCTTGATAAGTTACGCATCTTTACTAATTAAGTAAATTCCGTTAACAGCAACGAATGCAACTATTGCAGCAGCAATTCCAACTTGCCACATATTATAAGGCATTACTTCAAGCTTAGAACCTATGTAACCGACAATTTCGCCGAAAATAAATGCCCAAAAAATTGCCACAAGGTTTGAACTAATCAGTTTCATGACAACAGCCACCTCTCTACATTAACAATCAAAAGTATTTTAGCACAAACCTTGGTAAAAATCACTAAGACTTTTCTGGAAGAATCACAACTTAACCGGTTAAGTTTGGTATAATTTCACATAGAAAGTGGGGTAATAAAGTGAGTTATGTGCCATTACAAGTCATCAGTTCATATAGTTTGCTTCAAAGTCCAATTCGGATTTCTGAACTGATTACCGAAGCCAAAGAACGCGGATATAAGGCCCTGGCTCTCACCGACATCAATGTGATGTACGGTTCGGTTGCTTTTTATGATGCCTGTTTGAAGGCAAATATTAAGCCAATTATCGGTCTGACACTACAACTTCCCGGCGTTATCCTGAACGAAAAAGATTATCCAATTGTTTTGATTGCCAAAGGCCAGGTTGGGTATGCCAATCTCATGCAACTTTCAACACTAAGAAGGACCAATCCAGATTTAACCATGGCGGATTTATCAGCCAACCTAAGTCATTTGTTTATCATCTTGCCACCACTTGCGGAAGTCGATGATTTACTGCTTCAGGGAAGACAATCGGAAATTCCGGCCTTGCTTCATTCAATCCGGCAACTGGGGTTAGATGATCATTCGCTTAAAATTGGGATTGATTATCATTCCCCTGACAGCATAATTGATATGCTCAGTAAATTAGCAGCCGATAACCAAGTTGCTTTGATTGCCGACAGTCCGGTGGATTATATCAATGCGACCGATTATTTCCCAATGCAGGTTTTAAAGGCTATTGGGGCTGGGACTAAGATCAGTAACGTCGCTCAACTCAGCCAACAAGTCGGATCATATTGGTTACGGCCTGCGGAGCAAATGGAGGCAGAATATCAGCAGATCCATTTGCAGGGGGCTGTCAAAGAAGCCGAAGTCCTCGTTGATAACTGTCAGGTTGAAATAAAAAAGCAACAACCAAAGTTGCCAGCGTTTGATACACCAAATAGCATTGACTCTGGCCAATACTTACGGCAATTGTGCGAAAAGGGATTAAAATTTCGGCTGAAGCGCAATCAAATTACCGACAGTCAGCCATACATCGACCGCTTAAATCGCGAACTTGGCGTTATTCACTCAATGGGGTTTGACAACTATTTTCTGATTGTTTGGGATGTAATCAATTTTGCCCACAAAACTCATATTATTACTGGTCCCGGCCGAGGCTCCGCTGCCGGGTCATTAGTGGCCTACGTGTTGTTTATTACGGACGTTGACCCAATCAAGTACAATCTACTGTTTGAGCGTTTCTTGAACCCCGAGCGAGTGCAGATGCCCGATATCGACCTGGATATTCCTGATAACAAGCGTGATGAAGTCATTCAGTATGTTCACAAGCGTTATGGACATGAGCGGGTTGCCCAAATTATTACATTTGGAACGTTGGCCGCCAAGCAATCTATTCGGGATGTTGGTCGGGTGTTCGGGTTGAATACTACCCAGCAAGACCAATGGAGTGAGGCAATTCCAGCTGCGTTTCACGTGTCACTGAAGGACGCGCTGAATAACTCACAGAAACTAAAAAATCTGATTGCTGACAGCCCATTGAATCAAGCTTTGTTTGACACTGCCGCCTTACTGGAAGGCCTGCCACGGCATTATTCAACTCACGCAGCCGGTTTGGTGTTAAGTGATAATCCCTTGGTCAACTTGGTGCCGCTTCAAGATGGTAATGACGGCCTACTGATGACCCAATATTCTAAAAACTATGTTGAATCGGTGGGGTTGTTGAAAATTGATTTTTTGGGATTGCGCAATTTATCAATTTTGGCTGACGCCCTTAACGAGGTCAAGCAGGTTACCGGAACGGACTTGGATATTTCAGCTATTCCACTTGATGATCCTAAAACAATCGATTTATTTGCTCGTGGTGATACGACCGGAATTTTTCAGTTTGAGTCTGCGGGTATTCGAAATGTGCTCCAACGCCTAAAGCCGGAACGTTTTGAAGATGTGGCACTGGTCAATGCTTTATATCGGCCGGGACCCATGCAAAACATTGATGAAGTTGTGAAACGTAAGAACGAACATGAGCGGCTGACTTATCCAGATGATTCATTGATTGATATTTTAAAACCGACCTATGGCGTGATTGTTTATCAGGAACAGGTCATGTTAGTTGCCTCCAAATTAGCTGGATTTTCACTTGGACAAGCTGATATTTTACGGCGGGCAATGAGCAAGAAAAAGCTGAACGTGATGGAACAAATGAAATCACTCTTTCTCTCTGGTGCCAAAAAACGGGGGCATCCCGAAGCCGTTGCCAACAAAGTTTTTGATTATATTGAGAAATTTGCCAACTATGGCTTTAACAAGTCACACGCCGTTGCCTATAGTAAAATGGCTTACGAACTGGCTTACCTAAAAGTTTATTATCCAGGGGAATTTCATGTTGCGCTGCTCAATTCTGTTCAGGGAAATCCCGTTAAGATTAAGGAATATTTGCTCGATGCAAAAGCCACGAAGGTCGGTGTTAGCGCTCCTAATATTAATCAAAGCTTGGCGGCATTTTCTTTCCAAGGTGGTCAAATTGTCTTTGGCCTGGAATCCATTAAGGGGGTTCGCCATGACATGGTTCAGGATATGTTGAGCGACCGCCAGCAAAATGGTGCCTTTAAAAATTTTCCGGATTTTTTAACTCGGCTACCAGGCAAATATCGTAAGCCGGAATTAATTAACGCACTCATCTATTCAGGCGCATTGGATACTTTTTCATTTAATAGGTCAGAACTGATTGCCGCTGCACCCGAATTTATTAGTTCGGTTGAGCTTAGCGGCAATTCCATGAGTCTTTTTAAGGCCCTTGAGCCGAAAATGCCAAAAAAGCCTGAATTGCCTTTAATGGAAAAATTGGCCAAGGAGAATCAATACTTGGGGGCCTATTTATCGGGACACCCAACCGAGCGTTTTACCGAGCTAGCCAATGAGTTGCAAGCAAAGCCGACCAATCAGCTTAGCGTTGGGATGAATCATATTTTCATAATCTTATACGTCACTAAGGTTAAGGTTATCCGGACAAAAACTGGCAAGCAAATGGCTTTCGTGGATGGTAATGATCAAGTCGGAGAAACTTCCGTGACGGTTTTTCCAAACATTTTCAGTCA
The DNA here is from genome assembly GCF_019061365.1 of Lentilactobacillus dabitei. Lineage (GTDB taxonomy): Bacteria > Bacillota > Bacilli > Lactobacillales > Lactobacillaceae > Lentilactobacillus > Lentilactobacillus dabitei. The sequence continues at coordinate 2,533 of NZ_JAHPPD010000001.1, read as the reverse complement.
GATCCAGTCTTGGCTTCACAAAGATATGGTGATTTTAGTTCAAGGCAAGGTTGAGAAAACAACTGATATTCAAGTTGTGGCTAATCGCATTGAACCAGCTGACAATGCAATGCATCGCCTGAGTCATTCCGCGGACCAGCCTAAGTGGTACCTTAGAATTGACCAGGATCATGATAAAAATACAATCTTTCACAATTTGACCCAATTAGCAACAACTGCCCACGGATCAATTTCAGTGGTCGTTTACGAGGCTGAAACCAAACGGACTTGGAAACTTGATAATCAGTTTGATCTCCAATCGGGGGATCAAGTAAAAAATAAGTTAATCACAATCTTTGGTCAAAAGAACGTTGTATATAAGTAATTTTCAAAATAACACATCAACTTGGTAAAGGCTTACATTTCTGCTATGCTAACTTTCCTGCGTGTAAAAGACTTTCAAAACAGGGTTAGAACGGCAAAATGTGGGCGACAATCCGGTTAAAAAGTGATAAAATACGAATGAAATCTAAAAGGATACCAATTGTTTGTTCGTAACGTTTTTTGACGTTGCGGTAAAGTGTTTGGTGCCCAAAAACCGAAGGAGAGATTTTACTTATGAAGAAAACTAAGATCGTAAGTACATTAGGACCAGCAAGTACTGATGTCGAAACCATTACCAAGCTTATTGAAGCTGGCGCTAATGTATTCCGATTTAACTTTTCACATGGTGACCACCCTGAACATCTTGATCGTATGAACAAGGTTCACGAAGCTGAAAAGAAGACTGGTAAAACTGTTGGAATTATCCTTGATACTAAAGGTGCTGAAATTCGGACCACTGTTCAAAAGGACGGTAAGATCGAATATCACACTGGCGATAAGTTCAGAATTTCAATGGATGACAGTCTTGAGGGTACAAAGGACAAGATCGCTGTTACTTACCCAGGACTTTTCGATGATGTTCATGTCGGCGGCCACGTTCTTTTTGATGATGGTTTGTTGGACACTGTAATTGACGAAAAAGATGACGCTAAAAAAGAATTGCTTGTAACAGTTCAAAATGATAGCGTTCTTGGCTCACGTAAGGGTGTTAATGCACCTGGTGTTTCAATCAACTTGCCTGGTATTACTGAAAAAGATTCAGATGATATCCGCTTTGGTTTGGAACATGAAATTGACTTCATTTCTGCTTCATTTGTTCGTAAAGCCCAAGATGTCTTGGATATCCGTGCTTTACTTGAAGAAAAGCATATGGAACACGTTCAAATCTTCCCAAAGATCGAATCACAAGAAGGTATCAACAACTTTGAAGATATCATCAAGGTATCTGATGGTTTGATGGTTGCCCGTGGTGATATGGGTGTTGAAATTCCAGCAGAAAATGTTCCGTTGGTACAAAAGACTTTGATCAAGCGTTGTAACCAATTAGGCAAGCCAGTTATTACGGCTACCCAAATGCTTGATTCAATGCAAGAAAATCCTCGTCCAACTCGTGCCGAAGCATCTGATGTTGCCAACGCTGTCTTTGATGGTACTGATGCAACCATGCTTTCAGGTGAAAGTGCAAACGGTGATTATCCTGTTCAATCAGTTCAAACAATGGCTCGGATTGACGTTAAGGCTGAAAATGCATTTAGCGAATTCGGTACCCCACGTCCTAAGTTTGACTCAAGCGATGTGACTGAATCAATTGGTGAATCAGTTGCTCGAGTTGCTAAAGAATTAGGTGTTCATACAATTGTTGCCGCTACCCGTTCAGGCTACACTGCTAAGATGATTTCCAAGTATCATCCAGACGCTGACATTCTTGCCATTACATTTGACGAACGAACTCGTCGTGGCTTGATGATCAACTGGGGTGTTCACCCAATCTTAGTTGACGAAGTTAAGAGCACTGACGAAATCTTTGAATTAGCTTCAAAGAAAGCTCTTGAAACCGGTTTGGCTAAGGAAGGCGACTTGATCATCGTCACTGCCGGAGTTCCAGTTGGTGAAAGTGGAACGACTAACTTGATGAGAGTTCAATTGATCGGCTCAAAGCTGGTTCAAGGCCAAGGTGTTGGTGACAAGACCGTTATTGGTAAGGCTGTGATCGCAAAGAACGCAGCAGACGCTAAGAGCAAAGTTACTGAAGGTAGCATTTTAGTTACGAAGTCAACTGACAAAGAATACTTACCAGCTATCGAAAAGGCAAGTGCCGTTGTTGTTGAAAACGGTGGTTTGACTTCACACGCGGCTGTTGTTGGTATTTCAATGGGAATTCCAGTTGTCGTTGGTGCCCAAAATGCAACCACTAAAATCTCTGATGGTGAATTAATTACCGTTGATTCACATCGTGGAGTTATCTACCATGGCGCATCAAGCTCAATCTAATGAGTTTCTGGATTAACTCAATTAGTTATTTAAATGAATAAAAATGGAGGATGGAACAAAACATATTGTTTTGCTACCATCCTCTTTTGACTTTATGAGGGTCAAAGTCAAATCGTATTGATGGCGACTTATGAGCATCACCGAAAGGTGATGCTTTTTTGTTATTAGGCATGAATTA